>JAIERG010000061.1 GCA_019747095.1 Caulobacteraceae bacterium
CGGACGGTGACGACGTTGAACATGCCCGCGTGCATGTGCATCAGCATGTGGCAGTGGAAGGCCCAGTCGCCCGGCGCGTCCGCCGTCAGGTCGAAGGTCACCTTGGACCCCGGCGCGACATTGACCGTGTGCTTCAGCGGCTGATGCCCGGGCGGCCCGCCGGTCACCAGCTCGAAGAAGTGGCCGTGCAGGTGGATGGGGTGGGCCATCATGGTGTCGTTGACCAGGGTCACCCGCACCCGCTCGTTCCGCTCAAAACGGATCGGCTCGACGATCTCTGAGAACTTGCGCCCGTCGAAGCCCCACATGAACCGTTCCATGTTGCCGGTCAGATGAATCTCCAGGGCTCGCGACGGCGGCCTCTGATCCTTGTTGGGGGCCAGCGACACCAGGTCGGTGTAGACCAGCACCCGGTGCGGCACGTCTTCCAGCCCCATGGGCCGTTCGCCCAGACGGTTGGCCGGGTCCGACGAGATCATGTCGACCCCGACGCCGACCGCCATGCCGGCGGGGGCGTTGTCCGGGTTGCGCATGTCGTGGTCCATGCCTGCGTGACCCATGGCGGCGTGATCCATCGACGCGGCGGCGGGCGCGCCGTGTCCCATGGCGGAATGATCCATTCCGTGTCCCATGGCCGAATGGTCCATCCCGGCCATCCCTCCCATGCCCATGTCGCGCATGGTCAGGGTCGGAACCTCGCGCAGCGGCGGAACCTCGGCCGTCATGCCCGGACGGGGCGCCAGCGTCGCCCGCGCCATGCCGGAGCGATCCACGGACTCGGCGACGAGGGTATAGGCGCGGTCCTCGGTCGGTCGGACGACGACGTCATAGGTCTCGGCGACGGAGATCTGGAACTCGTCGGTCTCGACGGGGCGCACGTTCTCGCCGTCGGCGTTGACCACTGTCATCGCCAGGCCCGGAATGCGGACGTTGAAGATCGACATGGCCGAGGCATTGATGACCCTCAACCGCACCCTCTCGCCGGGCCGGAACAGGCCGGTCCAGTTCTCGGTCGGACCATGACCATTGACCAGATAGGTGTAGGTCGTGCCGTTGACGTCGGCGATGTCGCGCGGGTCCATCCGCATCTGACCCCACATCCGGCGGTCGGCCAGCGACATGCCGTCCTCGCCGGAGAGCAGGCCCGACAGGGTGGTGCGCGACTGGTTGAAGTAGCCAGGGCTCTTCTTCAGCCGGTCCAGGATCTCGTGCGGGTGCAGGAAGCTCCAGTCCGACAGGACGATCACATGCTCGCGGTCGTAGGCGACCGGATCGGCCCCCGCCGGATCGATAATCAGCGGCCCATAGTGGCCCATCGCCTCCTGCAGGTTTGAGTGACTGTGATACCAGAAGGTGCCCGACTGGATGACCGGGAACTCATACTCGAACGTCTCGCCCGGCCGGATGCCGGGAAAACTGACGCCCGGCACACCGTCCATCTGGAAAGGCAGCAGCACCCCATGCCAGTGGATCGAGGTGTCCTCGTCCAGCGTATTGGTCACCGACAGCCGCGCCGTCTGACCTTCGCGCAATCGGATCAGCGGCGCGGGCAGTGTGCCGTTTACGGTGATCGCGTGGCCGGTCCGTCCGCCGACGGTGAAGGACGAATGGCCGACGCTCAGGCGCACGTCCGGCCCGTCCAGCGTCGCCAGATCGGCGCGCCGGCCCGGCGAACCCGTCTGCGCCCAGGCAGGCAGCAGGCCTTGCGCTGCCCACGCCGTCGCTGCGCCGCCCAGTCCCTTCAGAAGTCCGCGGCGATTTCGGTCGATCATGGGGTAAGGTCTCGATTCCATAGGTGCAGACTTGCACTGCGTACATTGGTACAGAGTCAACGGCATGGCCTGCGACCGACTGTCCCTTCATCCGTGCGCCGTTAGGAGCCGATGATAACCCGTCTGATCCTCGCCGCCCTTCTGGGCCTCGTCGCCGCGAGCGCCGCAGCGCACGACCGTCCGACCGCCCCGGCGGTCGTCCAGACGGCCGACGCCGCCACGGCCTCGGCCATCGCGGTCGTGGACGCCTTTCACGAGGCTCTGCGCTCGGGCGAGGCCGACGCCGTCCTCGCGCTTCTTTCAGAGGACGTGGTCGTCCTGGAGACGGGCGTAGCCGAGCGGTCGCGCGAGGAATACGCCAGTCATCACCTGCCTGCCGACATGGCTTTCGCCGCCGCCACGACCGACGAGGTCAGGCGCCGCGCCGCCTGGGTCGAAGGCGACATCGCCTGGATCCTGACCGAAGGGCGGACGACCGGCACCTTTAATGACCGGCCGGTCAACAGCTTGAACGCGGAGACGATGATCCTGCATCGCAGGGCCGACGGTTGGCGCATCCGCCACATCCACTGGTCGTCACGGAACGCGCGCTGATCCTCACATCGATGCCGGCGGCATCTGCACGCCCATCGCCGCGACGAGGCCGAGCAGGGCTATCCCGGCGGCCATCTCCACGCCGACGCTGATCCGCAGGCTTTGAACCGCCTCGCCGGTGTCGTCGCCGGCCTCGATCGCCCGCTCCAGGGCTGGAGTCAGGGTGTAGCGGTTGTGCGAGGCGAGCCAGACCATGATCGTGAACAACAGCAGCTTGGCGAACAGCAGCTGGCCCCACGCGGAGCTGGCGAGGCGGTCAGATCCTTCCGTCCCGACCAAAAAGGCGGTGTTGACCATGCCGCTGAGTGTCAGCGCCAGCACGGCCGCCGTTCCCACGGTCCCGAACCCGGCCAGGGATCGGGCGGAGGCCTCGACTTCGCCTCGCTCACGACGCGCCAGCATCAAGCAGAAGCCGGCGAGGGCCCCCAACCACACAGCGGCGGCGAGGGCATGAATGACGTCGGCGATCAGATGGACCAATCCGGCCGCGCCCTCGCTGGACGCCCCGTGGCCGCTCCAGGCGAAACTGGCAGTGGCCCCGGCGAACGCCACAGCGGCCATCACCGTCACCAAACGTTGCCCCCGGCCTGCGAGCAAAAGCAGCACCCCGAGGAAGGCAAGACCGGCGCGGGCGACATGCGCCATCCCCAGGCTTGTCGACTGGATGACGTAGCCGATCGCGGCCACGTCCAGCGCCGCGCCCCATCCTCCGGCCATCATGGCGGTCTGGGCCAGAAGGCCGCCGACCGCACCGACTGCCAGCAGCAGTCCCGAAAGCACGACCGTCGAGCGCCATGCGGTTTCCGCCGAGGTCGCCGGGCAATACAGTCGAAACAGAGGCAGCCCCAGAGCCACCACGGCGACTGCGTACTGAAGCCACCGGAACAGGACGACGATCAGATCGATTGGCACGTCAGCGGACGGTGAAGCTGTATGTTCCAGTCATGCGGTGTCCGTCAGCCGCCGCGATCGCCCAGGTCACCCGATAGGTCCCGGTCGCAAGCGGCGCAGCGAACGACCCTGTAAGGGTCTTTCCGTCGTCCGACACGGATCGGGTCACCGGGACTGTCCGACCGCGACCATCCTCAACCTCGATGCTCGAGAACGGAGCGGCGAACCGCTCGCTGAAGGTGAGCGCGACAGTACGCGGAGCGCTGACGGTCGATCCATCAGCGGGAGTCGCGGCCAGAAGTCGCGCGTGCGCCGCGGCTGGAGACGCCGAAGCGACCAGCGCCGCTGCGCCTGCCAAGGACAGAATGCGATTGGAGAACACGTTTCAGAGGCCTTTCACGAGCCGGGCACCAGCTGGTCTTGGTAGACCAGTAATCCTTACCAACCCGGCCTAGCATAGCCTGGAACACAACATCTTCGATGTCTTCGGCGACGCCGATGAACATGCGCCGAATCACGCGTCAGCACTTGGCAGAGAGCGGCCCCGCCGAAGATCGGCTCTGAGCCAGAAACGGCCTCATGGCCGTCCCACTGGGCACCTACCTAACCCCAAGCGGAAGCGCCTTCCGGCTTAGCATGACCGGGCGTCAAAGCTAGCGCTACTCTCGAACGGTGGTGCCGCTTAGGTGACTCGAACACCTGACCCCCTCATTACGAATTCAGCTGAAGGATTGAGCTGGAAGCATGCCCACAAAGGGTTTGTGGGCCAAAGGCGACCGGTGCTCTCGCGGCCCCCAGCCCCTTCCCAGACTGGCCGAACGGCCTCTTGTGGCACCTCCCAAGCTAACGATCTTTAGCTGGGAGAGCCGTCGAAATTCGACCTGCGCCATACCTGTAAGGCGCCTGTTCAGAAACGACTTCAACCAAAGTCCGGTTTGTGGGCGTTGCGCCGCAGATGGCTCGGCAAGTCGTTTCCGCCGCTAAACACGGAGCCGACCCTGCTGCATGGCGACATAGACAGCCTCACCGCGCGAGTTGACCGCGAGCTTGCGGTAGATGGCCTTGACGTGGTTGCCCACCGTCAGGGGCGAGATTCCCAGTGAGCGCGCAGCCTCTTTGTAGCTTTGGCCAAGCGCGAAGACCTGCAGGAGCTCGATCTCGCGGGGCGTTAGGCGCTCCTGAGGAGTATCGTTGGCGGGAACAGCGACGGGCTCGGACTGACGTAGGCGGTCCAGCAGGTAGACTGCGGCCGATGCGCTGATGGGAGCCCCGCCCATCAGGGTCACCTGAATACCCTCGACGACGGCCTCGGGCGTGCTGTCTTTCAGGAGATAGCCGTCCGCGCCCGCGCTGAGTGCCGCGACCACGGTGTCCCTGTCACCAAACGCTGTAACCACAAGAACCTTGCAGCCCGAGCCACGCTTCAGTTCGGGGATGAAGTCCAGCCCGCTCCCATCAGGCAATCCAATGTCGCTCAGCACGATGTCTGGGTCCAGTTGGACAATGCGCTGAGCTTCGGCGAGGCTCGACGCGGTGGCGCAGACGACCAATGAGGGCGAGGCGGAGACGATCTCGGTGAAGTGTGTCAGGACGTTGGGGTCGTCCTCGATGATAGCCACACGACGGGGGGCGTCCTCTTGCATCATGCTTCTTTCGGGTAACGGGGCAGAAGGAGATCGATGCCGGTACCGGTCCTGGAGGAGTCGATCTGAAGTTGGCCGCCGATGAGGTTGGCGCGCGCGGTCATGTTTCGGAGGCCGTGACCGGATGTGCCCGGTTCGGAGATGCCCTTGCCATTGTCGCGGATAGTCAGCGACACAGTGTCGTCGTCAGGATCGGCACCGACGACGATGTCGATCCTGGTCCCTCCGGAGTGCTTGAGGGCATTGGTGACGGCCTCCTGAAGGATTCGGAAGATCTGAAGGACTGTGCGCGGTGAGTAGTCAGGCAAGCTGATTTCCGGCGGGATCGACCAGACCATCTGGAAACCTGCTGCCTCAATTCGCGGGCGCACACGGTCCTGGAAGGTGGTCAGCGCCAAGGCGAGGGACTCGCCGACCGAGTCCATCGAGTCGATCATCAGGCGCATCTCGTCGATGACCGACTGCAAGCCCTCTGCGACCGAAGCCGGATCAGCCTTTCCACGCCGCGCCGCCAGCAGCATGCCCATCAGTTGGCTCCCCAGACCGTCGTGCATGTCGCGCATGATGCGACGGCGCTCCTCGTCATGAGCTTGCTGGCGGACCGCTTCGCGTTCTCTCGCATGAGCCTGAGCCAGTTCCGCCTCACGCACGGCCAGTCGTTCGCCGAGCAACTGGTTCAAGCTCATGGCCGATCGGAACAGGGTGAAGTTGCGCTGGATGAAGGCGACGACCAGCGCAAGGAGCAAGACCGGCGCGGAGTCGACGACGTACTTGCCCTCGTTGATGTTGAAGTACGCCCCGAGGGCATCCAGTACGACGCAGACGGCGACGATGGTCAGCAATCCCGCCTCGATCCTACGATCCTCGTCCGCAGTCGCAAAGTGCAGGATCAGCCGCAGAACGACGGCGGCTCCCATGAAGGTGGTCAGGGCAGACCAGGCCACGCCGGGGATGTCATATGCTTGCGGCATGGGCACAAAGGCCAGACAAGCCGTGGTACCGGCAACAAAGACCAGCCAGACCGCCGCTGCGCCTGGTTGAAGCCAACGCAGGGGCCGCCGTGTCCAGGCATCGACAAACCCGAGTAGAGCTACCGAGAGCAAGCTGTTTGTCGCGAAGAAGGCGACGATCCTCGCAATGCCGCCGATTGGATAATCCAGGACAAGGGCGTAGGCGGCCAGACCGCTCCACGCGAAGCACAGTGTGGCCAACCAGGTCGCGAAAGCCCGTTCCTGTGACCTGAACGCCATGACGATCGCGAACAGACCAAGGATGAACGTGGTCCATCCCCCAATCAGTATGCTCTCATTCGTCTGCCAGAGACGGCGTGCCGCCCATGTCTTCACCTGGTCCGCGGGCGCCAGGATGGGAGTGTAGAGGTCCGTATAGGGCAAGCCGTCCCGCACAGTGATGAAGCTGACTGTGTTCACACCTGTTAGGAGCAATCCTGAGGGAACAAGGACCACACGGCCCTTCTGGCCCTGAAACGTCTGTCGCCCGATTGTCATTGATCCATCGGCCGCGACGACGGAGCCGTTGACCAGAAGGATCATGTTGTCGACCTGCTGATAGGCCAGCAGACCCAGGCCCTGCTCGGGGACCTCATCCAGAACGAAGTCCAGCTTGAGGGACAGGTAAACAGGGTCGCAACAGTCTGTGTACGGCAGGGTGACTGTCCGATGCGTTGCAGCTTCGGCAGCCTCGAGGGTCGGGGCGGACAGTTCCGCCAGCCGAATGTCGCTGAACGTGACGCGGTCGAGTTCGCCAGCGGACTGGACCGAGAGGAGAGGCTGATAGACGCCGAACCAGAACAACGCCTGAACCAGCAGGACGATGGTCGCAAACAGCAGAAGCCGACGATGCTTTGGAGTTCCTGGCGTCATGACCGCCACGCTGCAGGGACCAGACCGTGGGCGTCAGAGGTCACCGGCCCCACTTCGCGATCGCGCGGCGAAAACCTCATCATGATGAACCTTCCCTGAAAGACGGCTGTTCGGCGACCACCATATCCATGGCGGTGGTTGGCCCCCACGGCCAAGCTCTAGACCGGCGCTCTCCAAAGGGCGATCCGGCGTGTTCGGAACGCTCAGCCCAATCACGGCACATTCGTGCCTGTTCGTGAGCAACCCACCATGAAATCCTCTGTTCTCTTCCCCGCGATCGCAGCGCTCCTGACCCTCGCTGCGTCTCCAGTTCTGGCCCAGAATGCGGGCCTGACCGCCAACGCCGGCGAGATCCGTCTGAACGCTGGCTTCACCCCCGATCCGTATACGGTGTCCGTGGTCGCCGGCGGGAGCATCAATGGCGGGGCCCTTCCCGGGGCCTGCACGGGCATGATCAGCGACGCCCCCGATTTCGAGGTTAGCTATTCGGCAGGCAGCTTCCCCTTGGTGTTCCGCACTCTGTCCTCGGAAGACACGACGCTCATCATCAACGGGCCGGATGGAAGCTGGTATTGTGACGATGACAGCTACGGTGACGGTGACGCCGAGGTCCGGTTCAACCGCCCCAGCAGCGGTGTCTACGACATCTGGGTGGGCACCTTCGGTGGTGGGACCGCCTCCGCAACTCTGGTGATCACAGAGACGCCCTGACCAGCGGCTCTCACATTCGGGTGCGTATCACGGCTGGGCTCACCAGAGCCCAGCGACCTTTCCCTGATCAACGCTTCTGCCCTCGATCGGAGCAGCCATGCCTGACTCGCATCGCGTGACAACGCGCGAAAACTATTTCCAGCGTTTGGGGAGCAGCCTGATCGGTGCGCTGATCGGTCTGGTTCTGCTGATTGTCGCCTCGATCGTTCTGTTCTGGAACGAAGGACGTGCCGTGGATGCATCGCGCGGGCTGGATGCGGGGTCGCGCGCAGTGGTCAGCCTTTCGGCACCCACCATAGACGCCTCCCGAGATGGCGCGCTGATCCACATGTCGGGCAATGCGGTCACCACCGCCCCTCTCATTGATCCTGCCACCGGCGCAGCGTTTCCGGCGACCCTGACGCTGGTCCGTCAGGTCGAGATGTATCAGTGGATCGAAACGGCGACCTCCGAGACCGAGGAAAAGCTGGGCGGGACCCAGGAGACCACGACCACCTACACCTATGCCAAAGGGTGGTCGGAACAGCAGCAGGACAGCGCGTCCTTCCAGGTTCCAGCAGGGCACAGCAATCCGGCCATGCCGTTCGCCAATGGTCGTGTAAATGCATCGGACGCCCGGCTGGGGGACTTCCTGCTGCCGGAGGGTGTTCTCGAGCGGCTCGATGGAGAGAGCCCTGCCCTGCCGCCCGTGACCCCCGAGGGTTGGCGTGTCGAGGGTGGACAGCTCTACAGGGGGGCGGGCTCTGCGGCCCAGCCTCAGGTCGGCGATCTGCGTGTCACCTACACGCCGCTGGCGTCGAATACTCCGGTGTCGGTCGTGGGCCGCCAGGACGGACAGACACTCGCGGGCTGGGTTCGTCCCGGTTCCGATTTTCCGGTGCTGCTGGCCAGCCGTGGCTTGATCGGTGCAGACCTCATGATCGAGGCCGAGAAAGGTCAGCAACAGGCCATGACCTGGGTCTTTCGCGGCCTCGGGCTCGTACTGAGCATCATCGGCTTCACCCTGCTTCTCAACCCGCTTCGGGCAATTGCCAATGTCGTTCCCCTCGTCGCTTCGGTGATCGGCGCAGGAACCGGGATCATCGGCTTTGCACTCGGCGTGCTTCTGACGACGGTCGTGATCGCTGTGGCGTGGTTTGCCGTGAGGCCCCTTCTGTCGGTCGTCCTCGTCGCGACCGGGATTTGCGTCTGGCTCGGCGTGCGTCTCGTCGCCCGCAGACGCAAGGCCGCCTGACATCGGCTTGCTCGCCGTCCCTTTCGCGCCGCGGTGGTCCACCCGGTCGCTTCCCTTCTGGAAAAGATCATCATGACCTTCGTTGGAACCGCCCTGAGCCTGACTGCCTTGGCCCTTGCCGAAGCTCCGACTGCTGCTCCCCAGACTATTGCTGCGGAGTGGGCCGCCGTCAGTGCGCTGGAGCCAAGCGGTGGTGCGGGATCGGTGCAGTCCTCGGGCTCGCTTGCTCCACAGCGTCGGACAGCTGTCGCCTTCCTTTGCCCCGAACGCTGGTACGGTGGCTTGGCGGGGACCGACCGGCCAGACCCCGAGATGTGCTATCCTGGTCCGGGTGCTACGCCGGCCTATCCTCCCGCGGCCGACGAGGAGCCCTGTATCGCAGGCTACGTCAGAAGCAGCACCTGGTGCGTCCAGAACCCCGAAGCCATCACAACGTCCGGTGGCCCGGCGTCGGCCAGCCCCGTCAGTTGCCCGCGCCCGACCTCAACAACCGCCAATGCGGGATCCGTACTCGGAGGGCTGCTTGGAAGCCGGCGGGGCAATGCCCAAGCGGGCGCAGCGCTCGGTGGGATGCTGGGCAATGCTTTCAGCGGTCAGGCCTCATCATCAAACTGCCCCTGATCTCACTGTCGACGACTGCTCCGGCGACGCTTCGAAATCCGACCTGCGCGATACCTGCAAGACGCCTCTTCAGGAACGGGCTCAGCCGAAGTCCGGTTCGTAGGCGATCTTCTCGATGACCTTACTGGCCGCGCCACGGGTCGCATAAACCCCGACGATAACCCCCTTGTCGGTCGCTTCCTCGATCCGGTGCAGCTCCCACCGCTTTTCGGGCGTTTGGGTCAGGCGGAAAGCGCGGCCGCTCTTGCGCATGAAGAATGTCTTTGACCCCTGAAGGGGTGTCCACCTGCAGTCCGCACTGCCGCCCTCGACGCTACCGTGCTCCTCTGGCTATGGGGCCAGACCCTAGTCGCCGCGGGATCCGTCTCTATCCCGAGCGATCCCGGGGGCTCTGGATAAGACATCTGCGGTCAGTCCGTGAGCGACGGCTTCGAAGTATCTGGATCGGCACGCTGTGTCCTCGAACGGCAGCGCCTGTAGTGCGAAGCTGCCCAATCCTTCGGGATAGATGCGCAGAAACGCTTCGCGGCGCGACACAAGAGCCTGGCGTCTTCCGAGGATCGCTGCCGTCGCTATTCCAGTCATCAGCGCAGAGGGATGGCTGTCATCCCCCGCCAGGGCCAACTCAATGAAGCGCTCTGCGTCTTCCATCCTTCCAGCCATGAACTCGGCCATCGCCCGGCCCGACATCAGGCCGTTGGCACCATAGGCGAGGGGATTGAGACGCTCGGCCTTGTCGAACATCGCATGAGCCAAGCCGGCCTCGGCCTTCATGGCATGCATCCAGCCACCACAGATCCACGCTGTGTACTCATTGGGATTAAGGGCGATGGCTCGCTCGATGGATTTGCGGGCCACTTCGAACTCATGCGCCATGTAAAAGAGCGCCGTGCCGGCCGTGGCTTGGGTGCGTGCGTCGTCACGACCATGGATGAGGGCATCCCGGCTCATCTGCGCAAATCGCTGAAGGTCGTCGGGTGTCTTGATCGCATTCCCGTATGCCGCCGCCCAAGGCGTCATGGCGAGCGCAGGATGGAACCGAGGGTCGATCGATAGAGCCTGTTCGAAGAGCGTCAGGGCCAGTCCATAGTCGCGCCCTTCCAGGCTAAAGCCCGCGAAAAGGCCGCGAAGATAGAGCTCGTAGGCGTCTGCAGAAGACGTTGGTCGCACCTTGCGCAGCCGCAATGCTTCAATCTGCGCCTGAGGCTCGACCTGAACAGCAATGTCGGCCGCTGCCGTCTCTTGCAGATCCCAAAGATCCGAAAGAATGCCTTCGGACTGACCGAGGGCGAGCATCCGTCCGCTCTCACCGTCCACGGCTCGCCAGCGCAACCTGAGGCGTCCATCGATCGCGAGAGTCAGGGACCCGCCGACCAGCACCGTTGCGCCAAGCGCCGCCGCTGTTGTGACGGGGTCCTCCAGGCGACCTGCATAGCTGGCCGTTGACGCCGCATTGATGACCACAATCGAGCGGAACCGTGAAAGAGCGTGGGTCAAGCCATCCAGAAACCCTGCCGGAATGTGGCCGGGCAGGGCCTCGGCGCTCAGGTCCTGGAAGGGGAGAATCGCGACAACTGGTAACCCCTCAGGACCCTCTACCTTTGCGGTCGTTCCGGACCGCCTTGGTACAGCCCCATCTCGGAGGGCAAGCCGGAGCTCTGGCCCTGTCTCGACGCCAACGAGACGCATCTGGCGCTCTGTCTGCGAGACGAACTGTTGCGCCTCATCCTTGCGGCCGATCTCTACGAGAGCCCTAACCAACGCGGCACAAGCACCCTCGTCCATCGGATCCAGAGAAACCAGGCGATGAAGATGGGCTACCTTCGCGGATCCCTCGGAGGCCTCAACCTGCTGGCGTGAGAGACTCAGGGCGAGATTGCGAAAATCTTCCCTCTGGGCGGCCAACCAGGCCGTGTACTCGGGGCGATCGGGAAGCTCGGCGTCGCCAAGCAGTTCGCCATCCATGAGGTTCAAGGCTTCTGTTCGCTCAGCCATAGAGAGCGAGCCCGCGTTTTTGCTCATCAGCTGAGAAGCATAAGCGGCGTCGACTTCCGTTCCGTCGAGGTCAAGGCGAACGGTGTCGCGATCTGCGATCAGGCGGCGTCGGTCAGATGTGTCGGTCAAGGGGCGGAGCTTCGTCAGGCTCCAGCGCAGAGCGGCCCGAGGATCGTCGGGCTGTTCGAAGAAGAGCTCGCAAAGTCGCTGCCGCGCAACAGGCCGTCCTGTGAGCGCCAGATAGCCTAGGATAGCGCGCGTCTTCCTCGAGGCCGGGATGGGTAGGTCCATACCACCCCGGCGGATCTGCAGGGGGCCGAACAGCCGAAGCTGCAAGCGCTCAGGGTCGGTCTCGGCAGCCATAACGCCCAAGCTTTAGCGGAAATCATCCCGATTCAAACGGCGTTCCAACGCTTCATCGAACGGCCGCGCCAACGCCTCGGCATCACAACGCTCCCACCAAGACGGGAAGGGCCCGTCGCCACAGGGAACAAAGAAAATGAAATCCAGCCTACTTTTGACCGCAGCGGTTACGTTGGTCAGTACGGTCGCGTCTCACGCAGCAGCTCAACAGTTCAGCGGCCCGTATGTCGCCGTTGAAGCTGCTCACGAAGATTATGATGCTGTCGACGGCGAAAGCTTCGCGCTGATCGCAGGCTGGGACGTGGAGGTCGCGCCGGCCTGGGTTGTGGGTGCGAGCATCCGGGCGACCGTCGATGGCGTTACCGATACGCGGATCCAGACCCTCGGGGCGAACACGGCAACGACTGAAACGGCTCTCGAAGACCAATGGAGCGTCAATACCCGGATCGGTCGTGTGTTCGGCGATCGTGTCCTTGTTTTCGGGCAACTCGGCTATGAGCAGTTCCACTACAACGCGGTTCGCGAGCTTCGCGCGCCCGTGTGCGTCCCCCCGAATGGATGCCTGATCTCGCGCCTGGACGCCTCTTTCGACGAGGAGATGGTCACCTACGGAGCCGGGGTCGAATGGGCGGCGACGGACCATTGGCGTCTGCGCGGCACCTACACCTTCGGCGACGGTGACGCTTTTGAGCAGAAGCGCTTCGCAATCACCGCTGCGTTCCAGTTCTGAGCGCCAGCCAGTCTCACCCGTCCTGGGTAAAGCGATGACCTTCCTGATGAAGTTTGGCATCCTGCCGGCGGCCTCGGTCGGGCTTTATCTGATCACGGCCGTCACCACCGATCCTCGTCGAGCAAATGAGGAGGATCGGTGCTCGGCCCCCGCGAGCGCCAGCATGACGCTGGACCTTCGCGAGACGCTCGAGTGCATCAAGTCCCGCCTTGGGGCCTGACCCCCATGTCAGGGCTTCTCCCAGGCCGCACTGGACCTCAGGTGATCTGCCTCGCGTGCGAGGCTCACGATGTCGATCGGCGCGTCAGCGAGATCGAGAGCCTTGCAGATCGGCTTGAAGGACACGCGCAGATGCAGAGCGTGACCGGTCGGACCACCGCGCTGGCCGTGTCCCTTCCGCTCGTCCACGCCGAGCGCTTCGCCGCCGCTCTCGCTCTGATCGGGGCGACGACGATCGAGCTCGGAGGAGCCTCCTCACCCTCAGAGTTCCTCGTCGTCATCACTCTGGAATCCAGCCTGTCAGAACGGAAAGACACATGAAAACCGCTCTTCTCTTTGCCGCAGCCTCCGCATTGGCGCTTGGCGGCTGCACAAGCATCCAGCCTGCGCGCATGGCTTTGCCTCAAGAACTGGCCTCAACCGCGGTGATCTTGCCTGTCACGGGCCTTGGCGCAGGGCGCTCAGGGGCGTTCCGAGTCGGCCCTTACTCGGGTCGATTCACACGTTCGGACGAGCGCCTGGGAATCTTCGATCCGATGTTCGAACGCCGCGATGGCCGCACGGACTTTGAGCTGACCGGCCCCGAGATCGTCGGCTCCATCCGCGTCGCCTGTCGAGCGCAGGAGCGCACGGTCACGCTCGGCCTCCTGAGCTTTGAAGCCCAGCCGATGACCTTTGGTTGTGACATCTCCTCGGTCGGCTCCGACCCTGCCAGGCTGGAGATGCGCGCTCACCGCGAGGGATTGGGAGGCCGGTTGATGCGGCAGGAGCGGCGGGGGCAGATCACTCTGGACGGCAACACCCTCCAGATCCGCTCCGCTCATGACGTCGAGGGATCCGGCATCCAGCTGGCGACGCCGATTGGTTACGTCTTCGACCAGGACGAGGCCTCGATCGGGGCCGTCGAAATCAACGGTAGTCCCACTGTCATCTACGATCCAGTTGTGAGCGCTAGTGCCCGTCAGGCCATCCTAATCGCATCGGTCGCTCTTGGCCTCTTCTGGGACCCCGCCGAAAGCGCCCTCGGCCGGGAGGGCGAGTGATGCGGACAAGCACAGCCGAAACTCTCGGGATTATGGACGCTAGACGTCGAAGAGCGCCACGGCCTTCGATCAGACGACTGGTCTGGATGGCTGGCGCTGCGGTCGCGCTGGCCCTGGCCGGATCGGTTACCTACTTCCCCGCATCCGCACAGGACGCTGGGCCCGCTGCGCGCCCGGTGCCCGCACCAACAGTCCATGTCACGGATCTGACACCGCGCTTTCTCACGTTTTTCGAAACGGCCCAGGGGCTTGATGCCGATGCCAGGTTCGATGTCTGGCGTCAGACCTATGGCTTCGCTGCCGTCCCGCCGACCCCTCAGGGTGAGGCCATGGCGCGGAGCCTGCTGGACACCGCATTTGAACGCTACCCTTCAGTCATGCCCCGGATCGAGGCCGGTGCCGGTGGCATGGGGATCGATCCCGGTGCAGCGGCTTCAGAAGTCGCCGTGCTCCTGGGAGTCGATCAGGCGATTGAGATCGATTTTATAGTGTTCGTCGGCGGGTTTGAGCAGAACGCGTTCACTTTTCGCGCGCGGAGACCGACCGTGGCCGTGCCCGTCGAGGTTGACCCTGCCTACCAGGCGCTGGCTGGTCGACACGAGATCGTCCACGCCCTGCACATGGAGATTGCCGAGCTATCGGGCGGATGGGAGCGTTCGATCGCTCAACTCATCCTCCAGGAAGGCCTTGCGATGCGAGCGACGCAGGCCCTGATGCCGGATCGACCGGACCTGGAGCACCTCTCAGCCGGCCCGGAATGGTGGGCTCGGGCGAACGAGCGACGTCGCGAGATGCTGATCGGTGCCTTGCCGCTGCTTTCGGCCTCTGATGGGGCAAGCGTCACGCGCCTCGCCATGGGCCCCGGCGTCGCCGGGCTGCGACGCGAGGCCTACTATCTCGGCTGGATCATCGTTGGGCGTCTGCTTGGCGAGGGTTGGACGTTCCCTGCGCTTGCCCGGGTGTCCTCCGAGGACATGCCCGATCTCATTCGAGGCGCGATCGAGCGAGAGCTCGCCGTGTCCTGAGGACATCGACCACCCGACAAGAATGATCACCGCCAAGGTGGCCCTGATTTCCCTTTCCTGTGGAGACTCAACGATGAAAGCCTTCCTCAGTCGGCGCACCGTGATTGCGGGGAGTGCCTTCCTGCTGAGCAGCCCTGGTGCAGCCACCAGAGCCAAAGCCAGTTGCCAGCCACTCTCTCCCGACTGGAGTGGTGTTGTCCTCTTCAACGACGGCGGCGCTTCAATCGTTCGCGCTCAAGGCAACCTTTACACGGGCGGTCCGGCGATCACGGCCGAGACACGATTCAACATCCTCTCGCTCGGAAAGATGATCACCGGCGTGTTGGTGGGGCAGTTGGTCGATGCAGGCTATGTTCGATACAGCGACCCGGTCTCGGTTCATCTGCCCGATCTTCCGTCGCGCATCGGTGACCTTCGGGTTGGCGATCTGCTCACCCATACGTCTGGCCTCGGCGACTATATCGAGGCGGAGAACTTCGGGGCCATCGCGGCGGCCCGATCTGCGACCGATCTACTGCCGCTGGTGCTCGCCGCTCCCCACGAGGCCCCTGGCGCGCCCACCTACTCTAACTCCGGCTATGCGGTGGCGGGGGCCCTGATCGAGCGGATCACGGGTCAGACCTACAAGGACCGGCTCTCAGAACATGTGTTCGCACCCTGTGAAATGCGGTCTGCGAGCCTCCATCCTCGGGCTGACGACGCCCTCGCCGAGCCGGCGTATGAGGCGTTGCGCTCGGGTCGACCTTCGGTGGGGACCCTCCCCGGCGGCCCGGCTGGCGGGGCCTTCATGAACGCCGGGGATATGGCGCGCTTCGCACAGACGCTGCTCTCCGGCCGGCTGGTGAGCGACGCAACACGTGACGTCATCACGAGCATTCAGGCGGAACGGCAGCCGTTGGCTGCGGACGGCATCCGGCGAGGCTGGGGATTCGGCTTCGGAGTGCGTGGCGAGGGTACAGAGCGTTCGATCGGCCATACCGGCGGCCTGCCGGGGTTCAGCGCCGCCTGCCGCATCCAGCCCTCGCTGGGCCGGATCGTGGTGGCGCTCGCGAACCAGGATCGCCTTGGTGCTGCCGAAGTGTCGAGCGCGGTCATGGCGAACCCTGATCTCTGCTGAACCTGAAAGCTCAAGCTCTGCCGACGATCTGTTTTGGCTCTCGCAAATGCCGCAGGAACGGGCTCTCCAGGTACCGGAACAGCAAGCGACGCACTTCCTGCTGCCGTTCGTATGCGAACATCGGTTCGCTACCCTCTATCCGGTCAAGAGCACGGCCTAACGCCGTGGGGTCGGGCTCAGTGCCCGAGCAGCCTCTGCCCATGCCTCGGATATCTTCGCCCAGTCCGCAGGCTTTGAGGCTCGAACCAAAGGCGAGTTGTGCAGCGAGCGAAAGATGGCCAAGCCTGTCCCGGCCAGCAGGGGCTCGGCTTTGGCAGCCTTCCTCCCGACCAACACCACAACTTCGACACTGGGTAGCAGGGCTATCAGGTTGCGGACCTCGGCGGCCCCCTCAGCAAGCTCCTGCCTCGTGATTTTGCGAATGCCATTCCAACCTGGCACCACATTCCACATGACCGTGTCCTGCCGCCGTATCCCCGCGGCCTCCATGAAGAGGAAGGTAGACTCGGCCGTAGGGTCGTCATTGTCCCGGCTGATGAACCCCGAGCCAGCCCGTCCAGCGCGGGATGCCGAGGTCATTGGCCCGGGCCTCTCCTTGAGGAACAGCATTCGAGCATTGATCCCACCATCCAGGGGGTCGAAGTCTGGCACCTCGACGCCGTGGCGAGCGCGAAGGTCGGCAGCAAACCCTGCAAGCGGCGCGATGTACGGTTTGGCCCGATTGCCGAGCCGTTGACAGCTGGCGTGCCGCATCCAGTCAGCAACGACTACCGCCTACAGTCACCACGAACCGAGGGCTGAGATCACTCCCTCTGGGCACCCACCCCGCACCCAAGCGGAAGCGCCTTCCGGTCGGACCCGGCCAGACGCTAAGGCTAGAGGTGCTCTGGAGAGGTGGTGCCGCTTAGGTGACTCGAACACCTGACCCCCTCATTACGAATTCAGCGGAAGCTTCAGACCGAGCCCATGCCCCGCAAGGGTTTGAGGGCCAAAGTCGGCCGGTGATCTCGCCGCCCCCAGCCCCTTCCCAGACTGGCCTAAAGTGCTGGTTTTGCACCTCCCAAGCTAACGATCTTTAGCTGGGCGGGCCCCCGGAATTCGACCTGCGCCATACCTGCAAGAAGCTTGCTGAGGAAAGGACTCAGCCGAAGTCCGGTTCGTAGGCGATCTTCTCGATGACCTTACTGGCCGCACCGCGGGTCGCATAAACCCCGACGATAACCCCCTTGTCGGTCGCTCCCTCGATCCGGTGCAGCTCCCACCGCTTTTCTGGCCATGAGTCCTGAACCAAGCGGGCGGTTCGACAAACGCCTTTGGTTCCGGCCAATCGTTGGATCCAATCCTCACGGTGTCCCATGTGCCGGGCGCGTTCTGGGTGTGGCGTCAGCGTCTGCCGGACCGTGCGGGTTGAAGATCGCAAGGGTACCGCTATCGTCTTTGCGAGCTTTTATGGGGTGTTGATGATGCGGATCGGTCTTGTTCTCTGCTCGGTGGGGGTGACCGCAACGATAGTGCTAGCGATGGCAGGGCCAACTGCGGCCCAGTCCAATCCCTGTATCGAGCTAGGTCAGTATATCGATCCGAACGGCGATGACATCTGGACGGTGCCTCCAAGCAACGCAGCAGCACTCGACGCAGCCAATCGTTGTATTGCGACCCAAGGCGGCACAGCCAATCTATATGGGATCCGAGCCTACATTCATCGCCTTATGGGCAACTACGCTCTTGCAGATGCTGACGCGACGCGTCGTATCGAGATAGAGCCAGCGGGAAACGCTTATCGGAACCGCGCCATTATCAGACAAAACGCAGGCCGGCACGAGGAGGCCATTGCTGATTTGCGCGTGAGTCTCCGTCGTGGGTACAATCGACCGGCAGTGGCTCACCAAGAGATAGCCGCGTCACTTCGACAACTCGGGCGCTATTCGGAGGCTCTAGCTGCGATAGAGCTGTCTGCGTCTCTTGATCCTGACTACGAGTGGGCCCTGTACGAGCGGGGCCTTATTTTCTTCGACCAGGAGCGGTGGGATGAAGCCATTGGTGCCTTCACGCGCTACATCGCGATAAACAGGTCGAACGCCCAAGCCTATGTCTACCGCTCGACCTCCTTTTTTCGGCTCGAACGCTGGAATGATGGGCTCTCGGACGCAGATCGGGCAATCCAGATCGATCCCCGCAGTGCCAACGGCTTCAATAACCGCGGCTTTGCGCTCCACAATCTCGGTCGCTACAGCGAGTCGATTGCTGCTTTTCGCCGATCGATCCAGCTTGAACCTACGAACGCGTCGGCCTGGGACAATCTTTGCTCCTACCTGACGGACACTAACGATCCGGCTGGCGCATTGGTGGCGTGCGATCGACGTGAAAGCTTGTCGGGTATCACGAGCCGCGATCGGGCCCGCGTCCATAGTTATAGGGGTCTTGCTTATGAAGCCTTGGGCGATATCCCCAGTGCGGTGGAGGCGTTCCGCACCGCACTGGCCAGTCCTGACGCCCACGCAGCTACTCGCGAGCGTGCCGAGGCTGGGCTGCTACGGTTAGGATATCGCAACTGACATGATCTGGATACGCAAACGTCCAATGGCCCCTCAGCGTCGGTGGCGCTGGTGTGTCCCATCAGCCCACATGCATGGTTCAGGTCAGAAGCGGCCGCTGTAGCTCACACCGAGGGCCGACCTCGCGGCCCTGACCGCGCAACGGACCTGACGAAAGAGCAGCTAGGGGTGGACATCGGAAACTAGCTCGGCCGACCACCAAAGCCCGACGCGGAGGCCGCTGTCGGCCTGCGCACCAGTACGGCCCAATCAGCGAAAGGACCCCGTACGGCTGAATACCAGCTCACAGCCTGACCAGTTGAGCTCCGTCGGATTTCCATCAGCCTGCAGCGGTGTTGGCCTGGGCGGGATCGCAGACGGCAGTTCCAGACCTGAGATTACCATGTTCCCGGACTCATCGAAGCGCGCAGTTCCGCTTTGGTCGCCGACGGTCAAGGCCCCGCTCATGCGATCGAATGTATACGCCTGGCGGGCATCCCAAATTGACGGGCCAAGTCCGAGATCGAACAGGACTAAGCCTTCAGGGGCGAAACGGACTTCAACGGGTGCCGGGCTGCCGAAACACCCCTCCTGAGCCACCGACCGCCAGTTGCCTTGGATCCCGCTCTCATTGGCCCCGACAATCGGCAGGACAAGAGTGTGTGCGTGGCCGTTGGCGGTTACTGTGACCCGAATCTCGCTGCCCGAAGCGGCGGAGTCGCTGACCTGAAGCACGCGCCGGTCGCTGGACAACGTGGCAGCTTCAGGCGGATCGATCTGCCAGAAATCGACGCACCTCAGCGGAATGTGCTGGGGGCCGGAAGCTGAGAACTCGAAGCTGTGGCGGAGGTCCACTGTCTCGCCCGGCCTTGCGGAGGCAGGGTCGGCCGTGAGCCGATGGCCAGACGGAACGTTACAGTTCACCAGTGCACTGCGCCGGCCGGGCTCCTCATGCCGGTCGATCACGCTGCGAAGTATATGCCCTCCGGAGTAAAACCCCGGGCTGGTCGTCGTACATGCCGCAAGCGTGAGCAGGCCGGGCAGAACCACAAAGCGTTTCAGATACCCCAAGGTGTGTCCTCTCTCCACCAGACCCCTTCAGCCCTCAATACTGTTCACCGACCCGCACGAGCTCGAACTCACAACTGGCTAGGCTAGGCCGCGGCGGATCGCCCGGCGGCAAGGGTGGGGGCGGCCGTCCGGAAGCATCGTAGTGTCTGTCGACTGTGTCGCCACCCGGCCCTCCGAAATGTGCACCTATGGCCTCTGATACCCTCAGTCAGCGTACCCTGAAAGCAGCTGTTTCGAACCGCCGCCTGGAGTCAGGAGCGCCCTAATGGCCGGTCGGCCGGGCACCCATCCAGAACCCAAGCGGAAGCGCCTTCCGGTCGAGCCCGGTCGGACACCAAGGCTAGAGCTGCTTTGGAACGGTGGTGCCGCTTAGGTGACTCGAACACCTGACCCCCTCATTACGAATGAGGTGCTCTACCAGCTGAGCTAAAGCGGCCTGCCAGCAGGGCGGACTGCGCCCGGCGACGGAAGCGGCTCTTTATACGCCGGGCCCCGGCTTGCCAAGGGCCGCCAGGAGGGCGTCCTCTGTGGGAACGGTGGCCACGCGGACTTGGGCGAACCCGAGCGGGGTCAGCGGCGCGGCGGCAGCCTCGGAGATGGCGCAGGCGAGGCGACCGACGACGTCCGCCGCGGCGGAGGCGAGGGCTCGGGCAGCGCGGGGGCTGTGGATCAGGACGGCGTGCCATGCCTCGGAAGGGCGGGCATCGGTTTCGACGGTCTCATAGACGGTGATGGTGCGGATGTGGGCCGCGTCGCCAACGAGGGCGGCGAGGTCTCCGGCGGGTTGGGCGGCGGCGGGGTGGAGCAGGGTCAGGCCCTTGCCGTCGACGCGGATCAACGTCGCCAGCGCGGTCAGGTCACCATCGGCGGAGTGGACCGAGGCGAAGCCCGCCTCCCTAGCAGCACGGGCGGTGGCGTCGCCGACGGCGAAGACGGGTCGGTCGCGTGACGGACTCGATGCCGCGAAGGCCGCAACGGCGTTCATGCTGGTGAAGGTTAGGGCGTCGACTTCCGCGAGATCGATCTCGGCAGGAAGGGGCCGCACCACCAGCAAGGGCGCGACCACCGGTATGAAGCCCAGCGCTGTCAGCCGGGCAGCGGTGGAGTCGGCCCCGGGCCGGGCGCGAGTGATCCAGACCTTCATGGCCTGACGATCAACCGGTGGCCCTCTGATCCCCTGCCGCCGCGTGGACCTGCTGACCCAGCTCCAGACCCAGCGCGCGGGCACGGCCTTCGGCATCCGGCCCGGTCAGGTCGATCTGGCCCGAGCGGCGCCAGCGGGCCGAGCCGTCAGGAGCCAGCATCTCTGTGGTCAGGGTCAGCGTCTGGCCCGCCACGGTGGCGTGGGCGCCGACGGCCGTGCGGCACGAACCCTCGAGCGCGGTCATGGCACCCCGTTCGGCAGCCACCGCGAGGCGTGTGTCGCGGTCGTCCAAAGCCCGGACCCAGTCGTGATCGGTGTCGCCTTCGCGCGTCTGGAGCGCCAGCGCCCCCTGGCCCGGGGCGGGCAGGAAAGTCTCGAGCGACAGATAGCCCCTCACGGCCTCGGCGCGACCCAGTCGGTTCAGGCCGGACGCGGCCAGCAGGATGGCGTCGAAATCGCCTTCGGCCGCGCGCCGCAGGCGGGTATCGATATTGCCTCTCAGCATTTCGATCTGAAGGTCGGGTCGCAAGGTCAGGGCCTGTGCCTGGCGACGAAGTGAGGCCGTGCCGAGCCGTCCGCCGTGGGGCAGGTCTTCCAGAGCCTTGAAGTCGCGGCTGATGAAGGCGTCCCGCGCGTCCTCCCGCTCCGGGATCGCGGCGATGGTCAGGCCGGGAGGTTGCTCTGCCGGAACATCCTTCATCGAATGGATGGCCACATCGATGCGTCCATCCAGCAGGGCTTCCTCGATTTCCTTGGTGAAGAGCGCCTTGCCGCCGACTTCCATCAGACGGCGGTCCTGGATCTGGTCGCCCGTGGTCACGATCTCGATCAGCGGTGTTTCTTCGATCGGCAGGTTCATGGCGGCGGCAATCGCCCGCTGCATCATGCCCGACTGGGCGAGGGCGAGAGCGGAGCGGCGGGTGCCTATGCGGATGGTGGGCATTCGGATCCGTTGCGTCAGGGGGGCCGGGTCGTTACCTGACGCCGGTGGCTATACGGATGGACCTTAGCAGCGAAAACGGCCCGGCAAAGCCAAATGCCGATGCCGCCTGCGTGGCGATCGCTTCTGTTTCTCGCGACACGGCTCTGACGGTCCTGGGCCTGGAGACTAGCTGCGATGAGACGGCGGCTTCCGTTGTGCGCCTGACCGCAGACGGTGAAACGGCGGTCCTGTCCTCGATCATCCACAGCCAGATCGACGACCATCAGGCTTATGGCGGCGTCGTACCCGAAATCGCGGCACGAAGTCATGTGGAGATGATCGAAGGGGTCGCTGCCCGGGCGATGGCGGAGGCGGGTCTGGGCTATGGCGATTTGGACGGTGTCGGTGCCACCGCAGGTCCTGGACTGGTTGGCGGCGTCATTGTGGGGCTTGGGTTCGGCAAGGCGGTCGCCCTGGCGCGCAGCCTGCCCTTCGTTGCGGTCAATCATCTGGAGGGCCACGCGGTCTCTGCCCGTCTGGGCGCGCGGGTCGGTTATCCCTTTCTCCTCCTCCTCGTCTCGGGAGGGCACTGTCAGCTTCTGGAGGTGCGAGGCATCGGCGACATGAGCCGGCTGGGAACGACCATCGATGACGCGGCGGGCGAGGCCTTCGACAAGATCGCCAAGGCGATGGGTCTGGGCTACCCCGGCGGCCCCGCGCTCGAACGTCTCGCGGACGACGGCGACGGTAGCCGCTTCGAGCTGCCGAGGGCTCTTCTGGGCCGCAAGGATTGCGACTTTTCCTTTTCGGGCCTCAAGACCGCCGCCTCGCGTATCGCCCAGACGCTGACGACGGATCAGGAGCGTGCCGATCTGGCCGACGCAGTCCAGAACGCCATCGCGCGCCAGCTGGCCGAGCGGTCGGATCGAGCCATGGCGGACTATGCTGACCGACATGGGGCGCGGACCTTCGTGGTCGCGGGTGGAGTGGCGGCCAACAGGACCGTGCGGCGCGTGTTGCAGGAGACGGCGGCAAGTCGTGGCTTTGGCTTTCTCGCTCCTCCCATGGCCTACTGCACCGACAACGCCGCCATGATCGCTCTGGCCGCGGCCGAAAGGCTGAGCCTGGGTCTGGTCTCAGACATTGATGCGCCGGCTCGCCCGCGATGGCCGCTGGACGAAGCGCGGGCGATCGCAGACCCTGTCCATCCGACGGGACGCAAGGGTGCCAAGGCCTAGGGGGGCAGATGCTGTTTCGCAGCGCGGGAGTGATCGGTGCGGGAGCCTGGGGCACGGCCCTTGCCCAGGTCTGTGCGCGGGCCGGGCTGGAGACTGTGATCCAGGCCCGTGAGCCTGAGGTGGTCGAAAGCATTCGCGCCCGCAGGGTCAATGAGCTGTTCCTTCCCGGTGTCGAGTTGGAGCCGGGCATCACGGTCACGCCGGACTTCGCCGATCTTTCGGGTTGCGATCTCATTCTTGCCGTCCCGCCCGCCCAGTTCATGCGCGCGACCCTGACCGCGTTTGCGCCCTACGCACGAGGCAACGCCCCGATCCTGCTGTGCTCAAAGGGCATCGAACGCGGTTCACTGAAATTGATGACCCAGGTGCTGGTCGAGACAATCCCGGCGGCTCCTGTCGCCGTCCTGTCAGGCCCGAGTTTCGCTGCGGACGTCTCGCGCGGTCTGCCGACGGCGGTGACGCTGGCGTGCGAGGACGCCGCCCTCGGTGAGGCCCTCATGGGTAGCCTGTCGGCACCCGGCTTCCGGCCCTATCTGGCGACAGATCTCATCGGGGCCGAGATCGGCGGGGCGATCAAGAATGTCCTCGCCATCGCCTGCGGCCTTTCGGAGGGCCGGGGCCTCGGAAGAAGCGCTCACGCGGCCCTAATCACTCGTGGCTTCGCCGAAATGACCCGGCTGGGCGTCGCCCTGGGAGCCGAGCCGCAGACAGTCGCGGGCCTGTGCGGGCTAGGTGACCTGGTTCTGACCTGCTCAAGCCCCCAGTCACGGAACATGAGCCTGGGTCTCGCGCTCGGTCAGGGTCGGAGCATCGAGGAGGCTCTGGCCGGCAAGCGGTCGGTCGCCGAAGGCTATGAGAGCGCCCCTGCCGTGCGCGAGCTCGCGACGCGGGCCGGCGTGGAGATGCCCATCTGCGAAGGTGTTGCCGCGCTTCTTGCCGGCGAGACCACTGTGGACGGCCTGATCGACGCTCTCCTGTCTCGCCCCCTGAAGTCCGAACAGGGATGAGTGAAGCGGGCGCGGTAGAACGCAAGCGCGTCTGGACGACCCCCGCCGGCGTGATCCTGTGCGCTCTTGGCGATATCGCTGACCCGGGCTCCCGTGGTTTCGTTCTTCAGATCGGCGAGGCCTACTTCCACGGCTTTGTGGTCCGCAAGGATGGCGAGGTCGCAGGCTGGGTAGACCGATGCCCGCACGCCGGGTTTCCTATCGCGGTCGAGCTGGATCGTTACCTGACCCCGGACGGGAGTCAGATCCTCTGCGGTTGGCATGGGGCCGTATTCGAGCCGCTGACCGGCATCTGCGTCGGTGGCCCTTGCGCGGGCGGGAAATTGACGCCTTGGCCGGTGAAGGCCGACGGTGGGGTGATCCGGACCGCCTAGTCTATTTCTTCAAGCGCCGGGCATTGGCGCGCGCGGCGTCGTGGATCGGCTTCAGCGCCTCGGCTTGGGCCTTTAGAAGTTCGGCGTTGACGCTCAGGGCCTGGCTCGAAGCGCGGCTCCACCAGCCCATGGCCCAGGACATCTGGGCCGACAGGGCGGCCTGGGGCGTTCTGGCGCTCGCCATCTCTGATGCGGCTCTGGCGACGTGATCCGCCTCCGCCATCACCGAGGCTGCCGCGCGGCCGGCCAGGTCGCCCAGGGCGCCGGCCAAGGCTGTCGCGGAGGCTCCCATCGCCTCCAGCTTCTCGGTTCCCATAAGTGACATCTCGCGGATGTCGGCCTTCATCGGGTCGGCCAGTCCGTTTGCCAGGATGGTCATGCGCGCGGCGATGACCTCGGACGCTGCCCGCATCATGTCGGCACCATTCGCGGCGTGGGCGGCTGCGTCGGAAGCCGTTGCGGCCGCCCTGCGAACCGCGCGGCCTGACCTCGTCATTTTCGTCATCACGCAGCCCTGCGCCCGTTTCCTCAGCCCGGCAAGACCTCGGCGGAGAAGTCGGCCACGTCCTTGAGCAGGGCGGTCACCGCCGCGTCGATGATCCTTTGGCCCTTCTCCGGGCTGGCCTGCCCAGGATCGGAGCCGATGCGACCGTCAGGGAATCGGGCGCGGTAGTCCAGGGCGTCCCGGATGGGACCGTTCGGCGCGATCTTCGGCGAGTAGTCGGCCGTCTTGATGCGGTCCGGATAGGCGGCCTGCGTCACCGCGATCTCGGACGGGGTGGCGTGCATCCCGTGGCCGGTCGAGAAGATGGTGTTGCACAGGCCGTTCACGCCCGGCAGGTCCCACCAGTTCCGCAGCCTTAGCACATAGGGGCAAGGTTCCTCGGCGAACGACCAGTCCGCGTAGAGTTCGGAGAAGGTCGCCTCGATGGTCGAGACATTCCCGCCGTGGCCGTTCAGGAAGTAGATGCGCTCGAAGCCGTGGCGGCTGAGCGAGCTGACCCAGTCGCTGATCGCTGCCATGAAGGTCGAGGGCCGCAAGCTGATGGTGCCGGCGAACGCGAGGTGATGCTGGGCCATGCCGATGTTGAAGGTCGGGGCGACGATCAGGCTGTCGTCGACCTTCTCGGCCGCGTGGGCGATGATTTCCGGGCACATCCAGTCGGTACCGAGCAGGCCGGTGGGGCCGTGTTGCTCGTTGGAGCCAATGGGGACGACCACCGTCTTTGTGGACTTCAGACGGGCGTCGATCTCGGGCCAGGCGGAGAAGGCGATCAGCATGCGGAACTCTTGGGGATCGATGACAGGCCGCCTTCCTACGCCCGTCGGGCCCCTGGCGTCGATGGCGACTTGCGCCGGGCGATCCAAACGGCATCTATCGCTCCGTGACCAGTCTCCCCGCCTCCATCGATGTCGCCGTGATCGGAGCGGGAGCCGCCGGTATCGGAGCGGCGCGGGCCCTCACGCAGGCGGGCGTTTCGGTTGTCCTGCTGGAGGCTCGGGAGCGGATCGGCGGGCGGGCGCATACGGTCGGGTGGCAAGGGCACGGGCTCGATCTCGGCTGCGGCTGGCTGCATTCGGCCGACGAGAACCCTTTGGCGGATCGGGTAGAGCCGCTGGGCCTGACGCTGGACAAGACCCGTCCCCCCTGGCGGACCCAGGCGTTCAACCTGGGCCTGACACCGGCCGAGCAGCAGGCCTTCCGCGACGCCTTCGACGCCTTCGATGATCGTGTCTCCGAGGCCGCCCGGCGCGGCGAGGACCGACCGGCCGCTGACCTTTTCGTGCCCGGAGATCGCTGGAACGGGCGGATGGACGCCATCTCCGGTGCCCTGAACGGTGCGCGCTTCGCCGAGGTTTCGACGCTCGACTACGACGCCTACCGCGACACCGGCGTGAACTGGCGAGTGGTCGAAGGCTATGGCGCGCTGGTCGAGCGGCTGGGGCAAGGGCTGCCAGTCGTTCGGGACTGTGCGGTCCAGCGCATCGACCGGCGAAGGCCGACGCTGAAGATCGAGACGACGCGGGGTGTGGTCGAGGCCGCCGCCTGCATCCTGACCCTGCCGACCTCGGTGCTGGCAGCCGAGGGCGTGCGGTTCGATCCACCCTTGCCCGATCTGATCGAGGCAGCGGCGGGCGCGCCCCTGGGGCTGGCGTCAAAGCTGCACATGGCGGTCCAGGGGGCCGAGGACTTTCCGCCGGACAGCCAGCTATGGGGCCGGACCGATACGGCCTCGACCGGCGGCTATCATCTGCGCCCATTCGGGCGGCCGATGATCGAGGGCTATTTCGGCGGCGACCTGGCCTGGGGGCTGGAGGCGGAGGGCGAGGCGGCCATGTTCGACTTCGCAGCCAGCGAACTGTCGGATCTGCTGGGATCGAGCTTCAGGAAACGGCTAGCGCCCGTGTCGATGTCCATGTGGGGGGCCGATCCATGGTCGCTCGGTGCCTACTCTTACGTCCTTCCGGGTCAGGGCGACCTGGTGACCGGGGCTCGAGCGCGGCTGAGGCGACCGGCGGAGGACCGCATATTCGTCGCGGGTGAGGCGACCTCGCCGCATCTCTACGGCACGGCGCACGGGGCCTGGATGGAGGGCGAGCGCGCGGCGTCTCACGCGCTGGGACATCTCGGCATCGAAACTCGCTCGGTCGAGGTCAAGGCATGAAGTCGCCCGCGTCCGCAGGCCCCAAGCAAGCCAAGAGCCGCAAGCCCGCGACCAAGCGAGCGGTAGTTCCGTCCGCTCGCAAGCCTGGCTCGGTGATGACCGGTGCGCCCGTGCCTGTCTTCGCCTGGCCGCCGGACGAAGACCGGGTCGAGCAGATTTTCGAACGTCTGTCCCGCATCATGCCTGAGCCAAAGACCGAGCTGCGTTTCCAGGATCCCTACACCCTGGTCGTTGCGGTCGCCCTGTCTGCGCAGGCGACGGATGTCTCGGTGAACAAGGCGACCGACAAACTGTTCGCAGCGGCCGCGACGCCCGAGGCGATGCTTGCGCTTGGCGAAGAAGGACTGGTGCCGTTCATCGCTTCGATCGGCCTTTATCGAAACAAGGCGAAGAACGTCATCGCGCTCAGCCGCATCATCATGGAGCAGCATGGCGGGGTCACGCCCCTGAATCGCGCTGATCTCCAGGCCTTGCCCGGCGTGGGGCGCAAGACCGCAAGCGTGGTGTTGAACGAACTCGGAATCGAGCCCGCTATCGCGGTCGACACCCACGTGTTTCGCGTCTCGCACCGGCTGGGTCTGGCCAATGCGTCAACCGCCGACAAGGTCGAGGACCAGTTGCATGCCGTCGTTCCGGAGGGCTTCCTCGCCAAGGCCCACCACTGGCTGATCCTGCACGGCCGCTACACCTGCACAGCGCGAAAGCCGAACTGTGCCGGATGCGCGATTTCCGATCTCTGCCCGTCAAGAGGCTTTCTGTTTGAGCCGCAGGGTGCCTAGGCTGCGGCCCGTGCGGCGGCCGCTTCGGCGAAGAGACGGCCCCGATCCGGTGCTTCGGACAGGTAGAAGTCAGGCTCGATCAACTCAGCCTCCATCAGAAGCCATCGGTCCTCGTGCTCGACCATATCGATGCGGCCGTAGAGCAGGTCTTCGTCTATGGCCCCCAGCACTTGATCCGCTAGGGCCAGGGCGGCTGGAGGCGGTGCCTCAATCGTCCGGTACAGCCCTCCGAACTGCGACTGGATACGGAAGTCGCCGGGCGCGGCGGTCTTGAGCACTGCGTGGCTCAAGCGCCCGCCAAAGAAGAGCAGCGACAGTTCGCCAGTCGTGGCGAGGTCAGGAAGGAAGGGCTGGATCATGACCGAACCTTCAGGCGCGCCCGTCAAGGGCTGGCCACGCGAGACCTTCAGCGTCTTCCAGGCCCCGCCCGACACCGTCGGCTTGACGATGACCGTATCGGTTCCGAAGCGGTCGAAGGCGGCGTGCACCTCGGCATCTGTGACACCCATCGTCCAGACTGTCGGAGGAATTGGGACCCCCTGGTGCTCGAGACGACCGAGGTAGGTCTTGTCCGAGTTCCAGGCGAGAACCGAAGCAGGATTGGCGATCCTGACGCCTGCCTCGGCCCAGGTCCGTGTGGCCCGAAGCCAGTGCGAGTGGTTCTGGTGATAGCCCCAGGCCAGGAGCGGCAGAACGAGCGGGAACTCCAGTAACGCCGAAGCGTCTTCAGCGTGATCCGGCCATGCCGTGGGTCGAGCAGTCAGGCCCGAAAACGATAGGGCGGCCGCCAGCCGCTCGAGAACTCTTGGCCAGTGCGAACCATAGGTTCCGTCATCGGCAGCTGGGGTCAGGACGGCGACTTCAGTCATGGCGTGGGCCTTACAGCGTTCGGCGGCGTGGACAAGGCGGGGCTGGCGCGGGCGTCGTCCTGCGGCTAAGGGGCGCCGCATGAACCAGAACACTCCGTCCTACGACATCTGCGCTGTCGGCAATGCCATCGTCGATGTTCTTGCGCCTTGTGAGCCCGCCTTCCTGACGGCTCAAGGCCTCGCTCCCGGCTCCATGTCCCTGGTTGATGAGGCCCAGAGCGCCGCGCTTTATGGCGCCATGGCGGCCGGTGTGGAGGCGTCCGGCGGATCGGCGGGCAATACCGTGGCTGGGGTTGGCTCATTCGGCGGTCGCGCGGCCTATCTTGGCAAGGTCGCCGATGACCAACTGGGCCACGTCTTCACCCACGACATTCGCGCCGCCGGTGTGCATTTCGATACACCGCCGCTGGTCGACGGGGCTGGTACAGGTCGGTGCTTGATCAACGTCACGCCGGATGGCCAGCGTACGATGAGCACATTCCTCGGGGCCGCGAACCAGCTGACGGTGGCCGATGTCGATGCGGACCTGATCGGCGACAGCGCCATCGTCTATCTCGAGGGCTACCTGTTCGATCCGGCTCCAGCGCGTGCCGCGTTTGAGGCGGCGGCGGAGGCGGCTCATGCGGCGGGCCGAAAGGTGGCGATCACCCTGTCCGACGCCTTTGTGGTCGGCCGCTGGCGAGATGAGCTGCTGACCTTTATCGAGGCCTCGGCGGACATCGTGCTCGCGAATGAGGCGGAACTTCTGGCGCTTTATGAGACCGAGGACTTCGACGCGGCCACCGAGAAGCTGCCGGGGATCGTCGAGGTGGCCGCAGTGACGCGGGGCGAGCACGGCTCGGTCATCCTGAAAGGCGAGCAGCGGGTACGAATCCCGGCCTTCGCGGTAGATCGCGTGGTCGATACCACCGGCGCGGGCGATCAGTACGCGGCGGGCTTCCTGCTGGGGTTGGCGCGAGGTCTGTCGCTGGCCGATGCCGGCGCGCTGGGCTCACTGGCCGCGGCGGAAGTGATCGCCCACTGGGGCCCGCGCCCCATGACCTCGCTACACGAGCTGGCTGAACAGAAGGGCCTCAGGCTCCACGCCGCCTGAGGGTGACGTAGAAGGCTCCGTCACCGCCGTGACGCCGGTGAGCCGAGGCGAACCCCGACACGATCGAGCGCAGGGAGTGGGATTGTAGCCATTCCTGAATCGATGCGCGGATTACGCCGCCTCCTCTTCGACCCTGCCCCGTAATCACAAGGACGGCGCGCAGGCCGCGCGCATGGGCCCCCATGAGGAAGGCACGCAGCTGATCCTCGGCCTCGAAGCGGCCAAAGCCATGCAGATCGATCGTAGCCTCAATGGGATCCCGCTCTCGCGACAACCTGCGCTGACGCCGGGGTTCGAGCGCTTCAGGCATGCCATGCGCCGACGGCGCGCGGACAGGCTTTTCAGCCGGGGTCGTCGCTGACAACTTCGACGCTGGCCGGGGGCGGCTGGCTGGCGCTTCAGACGGCGTGATCTCTGGCAGGGTCGGGGGTTCGGCGGCGATCCGCAGCGCTTTTCTGGTGCGCGCAGGCGTCACCGAGCCCGACACGCGGGCCCATAGCCGCCGGTCCTCGGCGGTGAGATCGGGCGGTGGGCGCCGGGCCACGCCGTCAGGTCTCGTCGTCGAGGATGTCTGGCTCCGGTGGGCCAGGCTCGTAGGTCAAAAGGTCACCCGGCTGGCAATCCAGCTCGCGGCACAGCGCATAGAGGGTTGTGAAGCGTACCGCGCGAGCCTTGCCGGTCTTGAGGATCGACAGATTGGCCACCGTCACGCCGACCCGGTCCGCAAGCTCGGTCAGCGACATTCGCCGCTCGACCAGAAGCCGGTCCAATTGCACCTTGATCGCCATTACAGCGTTCCTCCCGCGCTCATATCGTCAACTCCGCCTCGCGCCGGAGCCTGGCACCCTCGCGAAAGACTTCCGCCAAGACGAACACCACGAGGACCGAAAAGATCGGCGTGAGGAGCTCCCCGAATCCCTGGGGCTCCATGACCCCGGGTGCGAGGCGTGAGGCCACGAGCCCTTGCGCGACCCAGACACCCCCGGTGACGACCGCCAGGATGATGCCAACCTCGCGCAGCCGACGGACATTGTCCGGTTGGAAGGGGTCGCCGATGGTGAGGGTCCTGAAGATCAGCCTGAGATTCCTCAGGATCATCAGGAAACCGCCGAAGTAGGACGTGAGGGCTCCGACGCCGAACAGAAGCAGGGGTCGCGTCAATGGTTGCTGGCGCCCGCCCGCGTCATTCGACACGGTGATGTTCAGATTAGCGATGGGGATGAAGATCGAGGCGAGAAAAAGCAGGAGCAGGATCGCCGTGATGACCATCAAGAGCACGTAGGTTACGTCCAGCGCGATCTTCAACAGGCTGGAGACGGAACCGGGACCCAGTGTTCGGAAGGGCAGATTGATGCCGATACGTGGCAACCCGGGCAGACGTGGAAAGCGTCGCGCGGCATTCTGTCGTTCTGCGGGTGGCCGGTCTGTGGTCATCGGCGATCTCTCGCCGGAGATCAGGCCGCGATGGCCGCGCGGGGTCCGGCGAACCCCGACGCGGCTCTATACATCGCGTTCCTGGTCAATGGTCAAAACGCCTTGTTTGATTGTCGTCGCTGTTCGGCATTCAAGCCGGATAGTCAGCGCGGCAGGAGGGAAAGGGTAATTCCTCGCGAAGTCGCCCTATTTGCGGGCAAGACCGTTGCGGGCGAGTCTATCCCTTCCTTAGAAGGCCTGAACTAAGATGGAGACCAGCGCGGTCGGCAGCGCGGCCAGCAGGGCACCATTGACGAGGAAGGTGCCGACCTTGTCGAGCATCAGCGAGGCGTTCAGGGTGGACATCGTGTTTTTCCTTCGATCCTGAGTTCGGGTCATTTGTTGCCCGAGTTGTCTACCACGTGGGTTCGATTTGCTCGCTTCGGCCAAACCGGGGAACGTTGTGGCCTCCGTTCTTGAAAACATAGATAGGCCGTGCGGATCAGGTTTGCACGTTACATATCGTTTAACGATATTAAACTTCGGCAATGGAATGTTTCCGGATCAGGAGCGAATGTGAACTTCAAGCTTATCAAGGGGATGCGGCTGGTCGTGGCCACCCACAACCCTGGCAAGGCCCGCGAAATTCACGCGCTGCTGGACGGACATTACGTCGTCGTCACGGCGAGCGAGTTGAATTTGCCCGAACCGGCCGAAACGGAGACCACTTTCGTCGGCAACGCCATGCTCAAGGCGCGACATGCTGCTCAAGCTTCGGGAGAGGTGTGCCTCGCTGACGACTCGGGTCTGTCAGTCGCCGCGCTTGACGGCGCGCCGGGCATTTATTCCGCGCGATGGGGCGGACCGGACAAGGATTTCGGCATCGCCATGAGGAAGATCGAAGACAGGCTTGAGGATCTGGGGGCCTCGGATCGCTCCGCCTTTTTCACTTCTGCTCTTGCCGTAGCGTGGCCGGATGGTCCCTGCGTGGTCGTCGAAGGCCGGATCGATGGCCGGCTGACCTTTCCGCCGCGCGGAGACCGGGGCTTTGGCTACGATCCGATCTTTGTCCCGGACGGCCGCGATCAGACATTCGGAGAAATGGACCCGATCGAGAAAGATTCCATGAGCCATCGCGCCATTGCCTTCCGCAAGCTGAAGGCCGCCCTCATTGATGGATGATCGGCCAGGCGGTGTCGCCGTCTATGTTCACTGGCCCTACTGCGCCCGCATCTGCCCCTACTGCGACTTCAACGTGGTCAAGGACCGGGGCTGGCGTGAAGAGCAGGCAGTCCTGGTTCAGGCGATCCTGACCGACCTGGAGGCCCAAGGCGCGCGGCTCGGTCCCCGACCTCTGGCTTCGATCTTCTTCGGTGGAGGAACGCCGTCTCTCATGCGGCCCGACGATGTGGCGTCTGTGATTTCTGCGGCTCAGCGGTCGTTTTCTCAAGCAGGCCCGGTCGAAGTCACTCTTGAGGCCAATCCAACCGACGCTGAGGCTGCCCATTTCGCGGCTCTGGCCAATGCGGGCGTCAATCGCCTGTCCCTTGGTGTCCAGTCCCTGGATGACCGCGAGCTGGCCTTCCTCGGCCGCAACCATTCCGCCGACGAGGCGCGGCGAGCCATCGAGGTGGCTGGAAAGACCTTCGAGCGCCTGTCCATCGATCTGATTTACGCACTACCAGGCCAAACGGTCGAAGCCTGGCAGAGCGCACTGGACGAAGCCGTGAAGCTCGGATTCGAGCACATCTCGCCCTATCAGCTTACGGTCGAGCCAGAGACTGCCTTCGGCCGAGCCTTTGAACGCGGCATGCTTCATGTCCCGGATGAAGACCAGGCGGCTGATCTTTTCGAGGCGACCCAGGCAATTCTGGAGGAGTCTGGGTTCGAGGCCTATGAGGTCTCGAACCATGCCCGGGCCTCTGCCGCACGCTCCGCGCACAATCTGCATGTCTGGCGGGGTGGCGACTACGTCGGGGTCGGTCCGGGTGCGCATGGCCGACTGACTGAACGGGGCGCGAGAGTTTCGACCTTGGCCCATCGCCGGATCGCGGACTACGTGGTGGGTGTGGCATCGGGTCAGCCTTGGTCGGAAACACGACGTTTCCCGCCTCGGGAGGCTGCAGAGGAGCGGCTGCTCCTGGGCCTCAGGACGACCGAGGGCGTTCCCGGGGTCATGATGGATGCCCTGGACCTGACCCCGGAGAGTGCGCCGATGGCCGGGCTTTTGGAGGAAGGCTTCGTGACCTTGCAGGGGGGACGGCTCGCAGTAACCGCAAGGGGGCGGCCGTTGCTCGACGCCGTGCTGAAGAGGTTGCTCGTCTGAGGTCCAGCTTGCTCCGCAGTGTCCGCGCTGGCACGGTCCGGCGATGACCGAGAACGCCCTGTTTCCGCCGACCGCGCCGCCACCCCGGCGTCTGTCTGCAGGGCTCTATCTGGTCTCGACGCCTATCGGGAACCTGCGAGACATCACCCTGCGGGCTCTTGATGTTCTGGCGACCGCTGATGTCGTGCTTGCCGAGGACACGCGGGTAACCGCCAAGCTGCTTGCCGCTTATGGCCTGAAGGCGCGCCTGGAGAGGTGCGACGACCATGTTTCGGCGCGCGCGGCAGAGATCGCCGTTCAATCCATGATGAACGGCGGTGTTGTCGCCCTGGTGTCGGACGCGGGTACCCCCATGGTGTCGGATCCGGGCTTCGTTGTCGCCCGCGCAACAATATCCGCGGGGTTGCCGGTTCATCCCATTCCCGGAGCATCCAGCCTGCTCGCGGCGCTTGTGCTTTCGGGCTTGCCGGCGGACCATGTGACCTTCGTCGGCTTTCTGCCAGCCAAGTCGACCGGTCGGGTCGCCTTCCTCAATGAACTGAAGGCTGCCCGCCAGACGCTGGTCATCTTTGAGAGCGGACCCCGACTTCGAGCCAGCCTGACCGACATGGCCACGGTGCTGGGGCCTCGTCCCGCGGCTGTCTGCCGCGAGCTGACCAAGCTCTATGAGACCTGCATTCGGGGGACGCTGGATGAACTGGCCGTCAACCCGGCGCTGGACGCCCCCAAGGGCGAGATCGTCGTCGTGGTCGGACCGGGTGAAGTCGAGATGGCCAGTGCTGAAGACGCTGATGCCGCGTTGAGAGAGGCGCTAACCCGACTTGCGCCGGGCGAGGCGGCATCGGAGGTCGCCCATGCGCTCGACCTACCCAGAAAGGCGCTTTATCGGCGGGCGCTGGAACTGCAGGGTCGGGGATGAAGTGGTCGCGGGTCGCCCGGCCCCGGACGCCTCCTGCCATCAAGGCCGACTGGCGTCAGGCGGCGGGCGGCCGGGCCTTCAGGGACGGTCATGGTGCCGAGTGGATCGCAGCGGCGTGGTTGGTCCTCAAGGGCTATCGCATACTTGGCTTCCGGCTGAAGGCACCGGGGGCCGAGATCGACATTCTGGCTCAAAAAGGACCCATTCTCGCGGTCGTGGAAGTGAAGCGCCGCCGCACACCCGGTGAAGCCCGCCTCGCCTTGTCCGCCGATCAGCGCGAACGGCTCCGCCTCGCCGGGGAACGACTGTTGCGCCAAAGACCCGGTCTCAGGGGGCTTCGTCTTCGGCTCGACATTGTTACGCTGGTGTCCGGGCGATTTCCGCGCCATCGTCGGGAACTGTAGTTTCTCGGAAAACGGGAACGGGTCGTTCGGGGGAGGACGTCGCCGTGACACGGGAAAGAGCAGAGGATCTCTTGATCGCGGCAGGACATGCCGACGACGGTCGTTTTCCGCTGCTTGACGCCGCGATCGCCTGTGCACTCCATGATCACCCGCTGCGCGATGAGACGCCGGTGCGTCGGCTGGCGGACGCTGCCGCCACGCGGCTGGCCGAACGACTCAAGAGTGAAAGCCCGGATGTTGCCCTCGCCGAAACCTTGGCGGCCGACCTCGGCTTGAACGGCGACCTGCTCGGCTACAGCAACCATGCCAGCACGGATGTCATCGACGTTTCCTCTAGGCGGCGAGGCCTTTCGGCCGCCCTGGCTGTCTTCTACCTTGATGCGGCTCGACGGGGGGGGCTCAGCGCGGCTGGTGTCGATTTCCCGAACCACTTCCTTCTGAGGATCGAGACGCGGTCGGGACCCGTGGCGCTGGACCCCTTCAGCGAGGGCCGGGTTGTATCGCCATCCGAACTGGCGCGCCGCGCGCTCCACGCTGGCCTGACTCCGCATATCGCGGATCGCCTCGACGTTCTGATGGCACCCGTCACGGATCGTCAGGCCTTGATCCGACTCCAGAACGTGCTGTTCAGCCGGGCAATCAAGTCCGAGGACTATGAGAGGGCTGAACGGTCCGCCCTGCGCCGGGCGCTGCTTGACCCCGAGGATCATCGTCCCTGGCTGGACGTCGCCGCTGCGCGCGAGAAGCAGGGGGCCCTGACCGGGGCGCTCCATGCGCTGGCTCGGGCGCGGGCTGTATCCGGTCAGGCCGACCCCGTGGCGGAAGCAGCTTTCGACCGCATGCGGATCCGATTGAACTGAGCCTCGCCCTTGCGGCCTCGGTCGGGTCCGTCCATGTGCGGGCGGCGATCGCCTGATGAAGGACCTCCGATGCTGAAAGTCGCCATCCAGATGGACCCCGTCGAGGGGGTCAACATTGCTTCGGACACGACCTTCTTCCTGGCGCTGGAAGCCCAGCGGCGTGGGCATCCGCTTTGGGTGTACGACTTCCGAACCCTGGCGCTGGAGGACGGAGATCTCTTCTGTCGCGCCCGTCCGGTGACTCTGCGGCCGGTGGTCGGCGATCACGTCAGCTTCGGCGATCCGGTCCTTCTCGACCTGGGCCGAGACGTAGATGTGATCCTGATGCGCCAGGATCCGCCGTTCGACATGGCCTATGTGACGGCGACCTACCTGCTGGAGACGGTTCATCCAAGGACGCTGGTGGTCAACGATCCGGCCGAGGTCCGCTCAGCACCCGAAAAGCTGTTCGCCACGCGGTTCGAGGGGGTCCAGCCTCCGACCTTGATCAGCGCCGATCCTGTCGCCCTCGTCGATTTCCATGAACGCCATGGTGACGTGGTCCTGAAGCCGCTCCATGGCGCGGCGGGCTCCGGCGTTGTGCGACTGGGGGCCGGCGACCCGAACCTGGAGGCCTTGATTGAGATCCACGCCGCCGCCAGCCGAGATCCTCTTGTCATCCAGAAGTTCATTCCGGCGGTATCCAAGGGGGACAAGCGCATCATCCTCATCGAGGGCGAGCCGGTTGGCGCCATCAATCGCGTCCCTGCCGAAGGACAGGTCCGTTCCAATCTGCGTGTGGGCGGCACGGCCGCTCCGGTTGAACTCACGACGCGGGATCTGGAGATCTGCTCGATCATCGGGCCGGAGTTGAGGGCGCGAGGCCTGATGTTCGTCGGCATCGACGTGATCGGTGACTATCTGACCGAGATCAACGTCACCTCCCCGACGGGTGCCGTGCAGCTGAAGGCGTTCACAGGCGTGGACGCGGCGGCAATCCTGTGGGACGCCATTGAGGCAAGACGCACGCCAAACGCGTAACGCCGCTCTTGCAAAGGTCGTAAGTTCATGGTCTGTTCTCCTCGCTGAAGGAGGACGCCCATGCTGGCGAGCATCGCGACCGTGGCGTTCGAGGGGGTCGAAGCGCGCCGCGTCGACGTCCAGGTACAGCTCGTCGGTAACGACGGACCGACCATCTTCTCCATTGTCGGACTGCCGGACAAGGCGGTTGCAGAAAGCCGGGAGCGAGTGCGGGGTGCCTTCGCCGGGATCGGCCTGGCGCTTCCGCCCAAGCGGATCATCGCCAACCTGGCTCCCGCCGATCTGCCCAAGGAAGGTAGCCACTTCGATCTTCCGATCGCTCTCGCCTTGCTCGCGGCACTTGGCGTCATGCCGCCGGATGCGCTGAACGGCTGGGCCGCGCTCGGCGAGTTGGGACTGGACGGGCGGATTCAACCCGTGGGCGGAACGCTTCCCGCCGCGGTCGCGGCCTCGGCCATGGGCCTGGGCCTTATCTGTCCCGAAGCGAACGGGCCGGAGGCGGCCTGGGCTGGCGATGTCTCCATCCTGGCACCCCGTTCGCTCATCGGTCTCATCAACCACTTCAAGGGAACCCAGGTGCTCCGCGCGCCCGCCGCAGGGCCGGTCACATCGGGGACGGGCGTACCGGACCTGAGAGAGGTCAAGGGGCAGGAAAGCGCCAAGCGGGCGCTGGAGGTGGCCGCAGCCGGGGGTCACAACCTCCTGTTCGTCGGCCCACCCGGATCGGGCAAGTCGATGATGGCCCAGCGTTTGCCGGGGCTTCTGCCGCCGCTGACGCCGCAGGAACTGCTGGAGACCTCCATGGTCTGGTCCGTCGCTGGCCTGATCGAGCGAGGCACCCTGACGCGCGAGCGGCCGTTCCGCGCTCCCCACCATTCGGCCTCGATGGCCGCCCTGACCGGCGGGGGATTGCGCGCCAAGCCGGGCGAGGCGTCTCTCGCCCATAATGGCGTGCTCTTCCTCGACGAACTGCCCGAGTATTCGGCCCAGGCGCTCGACAGCCTGCGCCAGCCGCTCGAGACCGGCGAAATCGTCGTCGCGCGGGCCAATGCCCATGTCCGCTACCCGGCGCGGTTCCAGCTGGTCGCCGCCATGAACCCTTGCCGCTGCGGGCTTGGCGGCGCTGGCAAGGGAGCCTGCGGCAAGGCCCCGCGCTGTCAGAGGGATTACCAGAATCGCATTTCGGGACCGATGTTCGACCGCATTGACCTGACGGTCGAGACACCGCCTGTGACGGCTGCCGATATGGCTCTTCCGCCACCCGCTGAGGGCACGGCTGAGGCGGCCGACCGCGTCGGGGTCGCTCGGGCGATGCAGGAGGAGCGTGTTCGCGAGGCGGGTCTCGACCCGCTTCAGGCCTTGAACGCCCGAGCCAACGGAGAGACGCTCGACCGCTTCGCCCGGCCGGATGAGGCGGGGCGGGCGCTCTTGATGCGGGCTGGCGAGGCCGGCGGACTGACGGCGCGAGGCTGGACGCGCACGCTGCGGCTGGCCCGCACCATCGCTGACCTTGAAGGTTCGACCGGCGTGCTGCGCCGCCATATCGCCGAGGCCCTGATCTATCGCCGCTCGACCGTGGGGGCCCAGGCCGACTTCGAGCGTCAGGATGGGGGGCGGGCAGAGGTTCGGGCCTGGTGAACCTGACCGTCCGGGCAAGGCTTACCGATTTTTCACGGGCTCGCCTGATCACGGCAGTCTAGCGTTCCACCCGGAAGGGGGTGTTTCATGACCGATGCTTCGCTAACCCAGGTCTCTAGGAAGGCGCTGGTGGCGGCTCTGGTGACTGTCACTCTTGGTGCTTCAGCCCTTCCGGTTCTGGCTAAAGAGCGTTCCGACCCAACATTCCGCTTGGAAGACGTGACAGACAGTCACCTGCCGGACTCTCCGCTTCGCAACAGCATGGACGTTGGCGTGGCAGACCTGGACGGCGACGGCGATCCTGACCTTGTGGTCCCGCAGGAGTTTCTCAAGAACAAGCTGTTGCTGAATGCTGGCGACGGCCGCTTCACCGACGCTTCGGATCATCTGCCGCCGCTGGATCCGGCGGAGCTCGCGGGCGGGCCGCCGCAACTGTCGGGTCCACTCGCCGGGCATGACAGCGAGGACGTGTCGATCGTCGACCTGGATGGCGACGGCGTTCTGGATCTTGTCATTGTGTCCGAGGACGATATCCGGCTGGGTCGTGCGCCGGTTCATGAACGTTATCGCGGCCTGGGCGGCGGTCGTTTCGAACGGATCCCCGGACTTCCGGACACAGAAGCCGACGCTGTCGCTCATGGCGATGTCGACGGGGATGGTGACCCGGACATTGTCGTCGCCGGTGCCGGTCAGGATCGGCTGCTCATCAACCACGGTGGCGTTCTGACTGATGAAACCGAGGCCCGTCTGCCGCGCGAAGCGGCAGTGACGCAGGATCTTGAGCTGGCGGATCTGGACGGAGATGGTGATCTCGACGCCGTGCTTGGCCAGGAAGGGGGCCACGCCTTGTGGCTCAATGATGGGAGCGGCCGCTTTCTTGACGCCTCAGATCGCCTGCCGCGATCCGGTAATGTCGAGGCCCGCAAGGTGACCCCGGCCGACATCGATGGCGACGGCGACCTGGACCTGTATTTCAGCCATGTCGGCTGGCAGGGCCGTACGCCTCAGGACCTGTTGCTGATCAACGACGGATCGGCGCGCTTCGTCGACGAGACGGCCGACCGCATCCCGGAGGAAACCGGCACCACGCTGGTCGCCCGCTTCGCCGACCTGGATGGCGATGGCGACCTTGATCTTGTCCGTGGCGAAGTGGGTCCCGTGACCGTCTGGAGCAACGACGGTCATGGGCGGTTCGTCGACGTCAGCGATCAGGTGATGGCCGACCGGGCCCCGGGCGTGAACATCGCCCTTGCGCTTCATGACTTCGATGGGGACGGCCGTATCGATCTGTATCTGGGTCAGCTGCGCGCGGGAAATCCCGACCCTGCAATACGCGATAGACTCTTTCTCAACCGCGTCGGTTGAACCGTCCTTAAGCCAAAGGGCCGCATGCTCCTCCTTCACGGGAGGACCGCCATGGCGCGACGGCGCGGAACGGGCGACAGAAACACGCCGACGACCGAGGTCGGGGCAGGCGGTGCTGATCCGTTTCTGCGGCTGATGAGCCACGAGATGCGCACGCCGCTGAACGGCGTGATTGGCATGCTCGGCCTCCTGACCCGGACCCGGCTGGATGGGGCCCAACGGGCCTATGCCGAGGCCGCAAAGGATTCGGCCGAGCATCTGTTGGGACTGGTCAATGACCTGCTCGACTATGCCCGCCTTGAGGTGGGAAAACTTGAGTTCGATCCGGCCCCAGTCGATCCAGAGTCGCTGGTGCGGGGCGTGGCGGAGCTGCTGAGCCCGCGCGCCCACGACAAGGGACTGGAGATCGTCTGGTCGGTTGCAGCTGACGTGCCTGAGATTCTGGCCGACGAAGGCCGGCTGCGGCAGGTGCTGTTCAATCTGGCGGGCAACGCCGTGAAGTTCACGGAACGCGGCGGCGTGCATATCGGGGTCGAGCGCGCGGGCGGAACGGATCGTCGGCCAGTGCTGGCCTTCGTGATCGACGATACCGGTCCGGGCGTACCGGTTGAAGCGAGGCGGAGAATCTTCGAGGAATTCGGCCATGTCGACGCGTCCGACGCCACACGTCACGACGGTGCCGGCCTCGGCCTGGCGGTGGTTCAGCGTCTGGCCGAGGCCATGAAGGGCAAGGTCTCGGTCTCCGATCGCCCCAAGACCGACGGGCGTGGCGGATCCCGGTTCCGGTTCCAGGCTCCGTTTGACGCGTCTCCCGGCGCTTCTATTCGTCCGGCCACCCTTTTCGGGCTGAAGATCGCAGTGCGGTCGCCGGACCCGTTTGTCACGGAGGCGGCGCGGGCCCAGCTGATCGCCAGTGGCGCGACGATCACCGCCGATGCTGCGGAGGCCACCCTGATCGATCACGCCGAAGCCGCGGCGCAGGGGCGAACCCTTGCCGACTTACCGGCAACCGGACGAGGTATCGTGCTGCTGAAACCGTCGGAGCGGGACCTGATCGCTCGGTATCGCGCGGCGGGGTTCCACGGCTATCTGATCAAGCCGCTTCGCCGGGCCTCGGTGGTGGAGCGGGTGCTCGCGGCCTGCGCCAGCGATGCGCATCACGCCGGAGCGCGCGCCGCGGCACCAGAAGACGACCGCGTCCTGCCCGTGCGGTTCGCTGGCACACGCGTTCTTCTGGCGGAGGATAATCCGGTGGGTGCCCTGCTGGCCCGGACGCTTCTCAGGCGTGAGGGCTGTGTGGTCGAGACGGCGGGCACGGGCCGCGAGGTGATCGAGGCGCTGAAGCGGGCACGCTATGATCTGGTCTTCATGGATATGCGCATGCCGGGAATGGATGGACCCGAGGCGACACGCGCCATTCGGGCCTCCGGCGACCACACGCCCATCGTCGCCCTGACCGCCAATGCCTTCGAGGAGGACCGCCGGGCCTGCCTGGAGGCGGGCATGAATGATCATCTGGTCAAGCCACTGGAACTGGAAGCGCTTCGCGCCGCGCTCGCCCGCTGGACGACGGGGGACATCCGCGCCAAGGTCGTCGCCGTTTAGGCCAGCCGCCTCTGAAGCGGCGGCCTTCGAGGATGAGACCGCTGCACCATGACCGTTCCCGCTCCCGAAGTCGCCGCGACCGACGTCAAGCCCAAGGGATTGGGCGTGCTGAAGGCCGCGTTCCGCGAGCGGCGAACGCTGGCGATGTTGCTCCTCGGCTTCTCGGCAGGACTGCCCTTTGCCATGTTGATCGGTACGCTGAACGCTTGGCTGGATGCGGCGGGCGTGTCGATCGCAACGATCGGTATCCTGAGCTGGATCGGCCTGTTCGGGGCGTTTCGCTTCCTGTGGTCGCCGGCCGTAGGGTGGACGCCGCCGGTAATCGGGAGGCGATTCGGGCGGCGGCGCAGCTGGCTTCTCGTGCTCCAGCTCATCATCGCCGTCGCCCTGGCCCTAGTCGCGGTATCGCGACCTGAGAGTGGTGTGTTGGGGCCGTTGGCGCTAGGCGCAGCACTCGGTGCGTTCGCCTTCGCGACGCAGGATATCGTAATCGACGCTTGGCGGATCGAGGTAGCGGATGAACGTGTGCCTATCGATCTGCTGTCGACCATCTACCAGCTTGGATACCGGACGGCAGCACTGGCGGGGGGTGCCGGTGCTCTTCTGCTGGCCGACGCGATTGGCTGGCCTGGCGTCTTCGTGACCGCGGCGCTTCTGATGGGGCTGGGTCTGATCGGCACGCTGATCGCGCCGGAGCCTCAGCCGGTGTCCCGCGAGCAGGTGGCCAAGGAGCGGAAGGGGTCCCCGACGCTAAGGATGGCGGTGCTGGGCGCGACGCTTCTGGCCTGGGGGTGGGCGGCCTTCATGCTGGTCCAGTTCATGGTGACGGCCCTGACCACCAATCCGGCTCCAAGCGCACGGGAATTCACGACGACGTGGGGGCCGTGGATCGTAGCGGCGACTGTCATCCTGCCGGCCGCCCTGTCGGGTTTGATCGTCTGGAAGGGGCGGGCGGCGACTGCGGCGGAGGGTGCGGCACCCGCGAGCTTCTTCGATACCCTGTATGATGCGATCCTGGCTCCTCTGGTCGAACTGATGGGGCGGCTGGGTTGGGGTGCGGTGATCGTGCTGTGTCTGATCCTGACCTATCGGATCACCGACGGTGTCTGGGGTCCATTCGCCTTTCCCTTCTACATGGGCGACACGGGCGGGGCGCTGGGCCACACCAATGCCGAGGTGGCGCTGGCGTCCAAGACCTTTGGCGTCATCATGACCATCGTGGGCATCGCGCTTGGGGGTTGGGCATTGCTCGTGATTGGGCGGATGTGGAGCCTGCTGCTCGGTGCCATAGTCACCTCGGCGACCAATCTGCTGTTCGTGGACCTGGCACAGGGCGCCCCGAACGTGCATGCCTTCATGTCGACGACGGGGCTTTACGCACTGTTCGGAGCCTTTCAGATCGGCGAGCCCCTGGCGCGGTTGATGCTGGTGATCGCGGGTGAGAACATTGCTGGCGGCTTCGCGGGTGCGGCCTTCGTGGCCTATCTTTCGGCCCTGTCGAACAGAATGTTCGGAGCCGTCCAGTTTGCGGTCTTCATCTCTCTGGCGCTCCTGATCGGTACCCTGGGGCGCGGTGCGCTCGGGGAAATCGTCGAGATAGAGGGCTTCGCCTCCATGTTCATTATCGCCGCATGGCTGGGCCTGTTGGCGATCGTCTTCGTTCTGGTCGAGTGGGTGCGGCTGGGACTGGAGGCGAGGAAGGCCCCCGCCGCCTGACCCCTCACACCGTCGGGGGCACGGCGGTTGAGTGCATGGAGCGCTCGGCCGCTGCGCTGGGGTGGGGGGCTGCGGTTTCGTCCTCCGGTTCGAACTCCATCGTCACGCCCTCCTCATAGGCAGCGAAGGTGGCCGCGGTGATGATCTCGCTGACCGAGGCGCCGAGCGACACGATCTGAACGGATTTCTCCAGCCCGACCAGCAGGGGTCCGATCACGGTCGCGCCGCCCAGCGCCTGGACCAGCTGGGTCGAGATGGCGGCGGAGTGCAGCGCCGGCATGACCAGCACATTGGCCTCGCGGCTCAGGCGCATGAAGGGGTAGTTGGCGCGCTGGTCGGGGGCGAGCGCCAGCTCGGGCGGCATCTCGCCCTCGTATTCGAAGTCCACGCCCTTCTGGTCGAGGATACGAATGGCCTCGCGCACCTTTTCGCCGCGCTCGCCGGGCGGGTTGCCGAAACTTGAATAGGAGAGGAAGGCCACGCGGGGCGTGCGGCCGAGCTTTCTGACGGTGGCGGCGGCCTGGATGGCGATGTCGGCCAATTCCTCCGCCGAGGGGAGTTCGTGGATCGAGGTATCGGCGACGAAGATGGTCCTGCCCTTGGCCAGGACGATCGACAGGCCGATCAGGCTGTCTCCCTTGACGTCCAGGACGCGGCGGACCTCCCTGAGCACCATGTTGAAATTGCGGGTGGTGCCGGTGACCACGGCGTCGGCCTGGCCCCGTGCCACCATGGCGGCGGCAAAGTAGTTGCGGTCCTGGTTGATCATCCGCTGGACGTCGCGTCGCAGGTAACCCCGCCGCTGCAGCTTGGCGTAGAGCCAGTCGGTGTAGGCCTCGTTCATGTCCGAGACGCGGGCGTTGACGATCTCTATGCCCATCTCGTCGAAGTTCAGACCGGCCTCGGCGGCGTTTCGCCTCACCAGCTCCTCGCGACCGATCAGGATCGGCGTGCCCAGCTCGGCCTGCTTGAAGGCCCAGGCGGCGCGGATGACGGTCGATTCCTCGCCCTCGGCGAAAACCACCCGCTTGTTGGGCGCTGCGCGGACGGCCGAGCTGATCTTCTGCATCAGGGCGGCGGACGGATCGACGCGTTCTCGCAGGCGGGCGCGGTAGGCGTCCATGTCCTCGATGCGCTTGCGCGCCACGCCGGAGTCCATCGCCGCCTGGGCGACGAAGGGCGGAATGTACCAGATTAGGCGGGGGTCGAAGGGCGTGGGAATGATGTAGTCCGGTCCGAAGACCAGCTTGCGCCCGCGATAGGCGACGGCGACTTCGTCGGGCACGTCCTCGCGAGCCAGCTGGGCGAGCGCGTGGGCGCAGGCGAGTTTCATCTCATGATTGACGCGGCGGGCTCGGACATCGAGCGCGCCCCGGAAGATGTAGGGGAAACCCAGGACGTTGTTGACCTGATTGGGGTAGTCCGACCGACCCGTGGCGACGATGGCGTCGGGGCGGACGGCCTTGACCTGCTCTGGCGTGATCTCCGGGTCCGGGTTCGCCATGGCGAAGACGATCGGCCGCGGCGCCATGGTTGCAATCATCTCGGGTGTGATCGCGCCCTTGGCCGACAGACCCAGGACGACGTCGGCACCGACCATGGCTTCGGCGAGGGTGCGCTTGGAGGTGTCGGTGGCATGGACGGCTTTCCACTGGTCCATGTCCTCGCGACGACCGCGATAGACGACGCCATGAAGGTCAACCACGGTTGTGTTCTCGGGGCGCACGCCGAGAGACTTCATGAGGCTGATGGACGACAGGCCCGCTGCGCCGGCCCCGACCAGCACCAGCTTGACGTCCTCAAGACGGCGGCCGGTGATGTGGCAGGCGTTGATCAGCCCGGCCGTCGAGATGATGGCGGTGCCATGCTGGTCGTCATGGAAGACGGGGATGTCCAGCTGGTCCTGTAGCTCGGCCTCGATGACGAAGCATTCGGGGGACTTGATGTCTTCCAGATTGATACCGCCCCAGGTGTCGCCGATGTTCTTGACCACGGTGACGAACTCGTCCGGGTCGGTCGTCTTGACCTCGACGTCGAAGCTGTCGACGTCGGCGAAGCGTTTGAAGAGGACCGCCTTGCCCTCCATGACCGGCTTGGAGGCCATGTGACCCAGCTTGCCCAGGCCCAGAATGGCCGTGCCGTTTGAGATGACGGCGACCAGATTGCCCTTGGACGTGTAGTCGTAGGCCCGATCCGGGTCTTCAGCGATGGCGCGGACCGGCACGGCGACGCCGGGCGAATAGGCCAGCGAGAGGTCTCGCTGGGTCGCCATCGGCTTGATCGGAGCCATGGAGATCTTGCCCGGGTTCGGAAGGCGATGGAAGTCCAGCGCTTCCTGATCGGAGAAGGTCTGCTTGTCTGTCTGGTCGGGCATGAACGGTCTCGGCTGACGGCAGGTCCGTCGTAGCCGGGGGACTCTTTAGGAACAACCAAGGACAGGCGTTGGGGGAAGAGAGGCGGAGCCGGGTCGGTGTCCCTGCCCCGTGCAAGAAGCGTGTTGGGCAAATGGACGGGCGCGACCACCGCCCGGCCGAATGGGCGAGAGGGGAGCTCTCAGCCTGCCTGAAGCTGCTGCTTCACCCGCTCGGCCAGCGTCTTGATGTCGAGCGGCTTGGGCAGGAATGAGACGCCGGTTTCGTCCTGGAGAAGGTCCGAGAAGTCGCTCTCGGCATAGCCGGAGATGAACATGACCGGGGCGTCGCCGAGGAAGGGTCGGGCCTTTTTGAGCAAGGAAGGTCCGTCGAGGCCGGGCATGATGACGTCCGAGATGAGCATGTCGATCTGGCCCGACCACTCCTCGGCCAGAACCAGAGCCTCCTCGCCGTCGGCGGCTTCGATGACTTCGTAGCCGCGCTGGCGAAGCAGGCGCGCCGCAATGCCGCGCACGGCCGCCTCGTCCTCGACGAACAGGATGCGGCCGTTGCCGGACAGATCGCGCGGGGCGGCCTTGGCCTTGGCCTCGACCGGTGCGACCTCGGCCAGGGCCTGTTCGGAGGCGGCCGGCAGAAAGATGCGGAAAGCCGCCCCCGCCCTTTCGGTGTTGGCGACGGCGATATGGCCGCCCGCCTGCTGGACGATGCCGTAGACGGTGGCCAGGCCCATGCCGGTGCCCTCGTTCACCGCCTTGGTGGTGAAGAAGGGTTCGAAGATCTTGTCGATGATGGCGGCGGGCACACCGGGACCGGTGTCGGAAACCTCGATCAGGGCACCGTCCTCGGCGGGAGCTTCCAGCCAGCCCATCTCGCGCGCCTGGGCTTGCGTCAGGCGACGGGTGCGGATGGTGACGACGGCGTCGCCGGGCGCGACGACGCCGCGCATGGCGTCACGGGCGTTGACCGCCAGGTTCATGACCGCCGTTTCCAGCTGGGACTTGTCGGCCAGGACGATGGGCAGGTCGCGGCCGTAGTCGGTCTCCAACCGCACATCCTCGCGCAGAAGTCGGCGCAGCAGGACCGCGAACTCGCCGACCAGTTCGCCCAGATCCAGCCGCTCGCGCCGCACGGTGGACTTGCGTGAAAAGGCCAGAAGCTTGCGGACCAGATCGGCCGCCCGGATGGCCGTCTGGCGAATTTCGTTCAGGCCCTCGTATGACGGATCGCCGACCGGGTGGCGTTCGAGCAGCCCGGAGAGCTGCAGCTGGATGGCGGTCAGCAGGTTGTTGAAGTCGTGGGCGACGCCGCCCGCGAGCTGACCCACGGCCTGCATTTTCTGGGCCTGGCTGAGCTGCAGCTCCATCGACTTCTGGGTCGAGACGTCGAACAACCAGACGCGGCGCTTGTCCCCCTCGGGCGCGACATAGAGGTGCAGGCTGCGGTCCGGGTGGGCGCGGGCGACCAGTTCGATGGGGCCGGACGAACCCTCGGCGAGACGTCGGCGGGCCTCGGCCACGCCATTGGGTTCGAACAGATGGCCGAAGGCGGCGTCTCTGGCCGCCGCCGGGCCGGTCAGGATGGCGAGGGCTGGATTGGCCTCCTGTGCATGTCCGGCGAACAGGTCCTCGCCCGCGATCACCGCCGAGCCGAACGGCGCGCCGGCGGCCATGGCGCGACCTTCGCCGGCCGGAGCGACATAGGTCTGGCTTGCAACAGGCGCAGCAGAGTCGGTCAGCGCGGCTTCGGGGGCCTCACGCACCAGGAAGCGGCCCTGTCCGGCCGGGGCGATCAGGACCTCGATCTCGCGCTCGCCGATGGTAACGATCGCCCGGGCCTGGTGGCCCTGTCGGGCCTGAGCGAAGGCCATGTAGAGGGCCTGGGCCGATGTCCCCCGGGGCAGGGCCGTCGTGGCCCCGTTTTGCGAGGCCCACGCCCCGTTGAAGGCCAGAACCTGTCCCGACGCCCAGACCAGCACGGCGGGTTCGGCGAGCGC
>JAIERG010000065.1 GCA_019747095.1 Caulobacteraceae bacterium
CGACTGGTCGCGGCGCATGATGCCCTCGCCCCGACCCAGGTCGACGATGGTGTTGCCGTATTCGACGCGCTTGACCGTGCCGTTGACGATCTCGCCGACGCGATCCTTGAACTCCTCGTACTGGTTGGCGCGCTCGGCCTCGCGGACCTTTCCGGTGATGACCTGGCGGGCCATCTGGGTCTGAACGCGGCCGAACTCGAACGGCGGCAGCTCCTCGACATACTCCTTGCCGACCACGGCCTCCGGATCACGCTTGAGCGCGTCCTTCAGGCGCACCATGGCGCTGTCGTTGAACTCCTCCAGCTCGTCCTCGGGCTGCCAGTCGTCCTCCACGATGGTGACGTGGCGCGTCAGAGCCAGCTCGCCTGTCTTGGGGTCGATCTTGGCGCGGATGTCGTGGTGAGCCCCGTAGCGAGACTTGGCACCCTTCTGGATCGCCTCTTCCAGCGCCTCGATCACGATCTCGCGGTCGATGTTCTTTTCCTGCGCCACCGAATTGGCGATCTGGAGCAGCTCCAGACGGTTGGCGGAGATACCGGTCACGGCCATCAGGCGTCGTCCTCAGTTCGGGTCTTGGGTTGGAGGGGTTCGGCGCTTCCCTGGGGAAGGCCGTCGTCTTCGGGTTCGCCCCGCGCGGCCCGGATCGCGGCACCGCGCTTAAGCAAGGCATCGTTCATGACCAGCTTGGCGTCCGCCAGCCAGTCGAAGGGGATCAGGGCGGTGTCGTCCTCACCGTCGAGGTCGATGGCGATGTTGTCCTCATCGGTCCCGGCCAACAGACCCTTGAAACGCTTGCGTCCCTCGATCATCCGGTCGGTCTCGAGCCGCGCCTCCAGCCCTTCGAAGATGTCGAAGTCCTTCAGCCGGGTCAGGGGCCGGTCGATGCCGGGCGACGAGACCTCCAGCAGATACTCGCCCGCGATGGGGTCAGCGGCGTCCAATACTTCAGACACCGCGCGGCTCAGGCGGGCGCATTCCTCGACCGAGATGTCGTTATCCGCAGGCCGCTCGGCCATGATCTGAAGCCGGCGCCGCAGCGTACCCCCCATCAGCCGCACACGCACGATCTGCAGGCCGAGCGACTCCGCGACGGGATCGACCAGCTCCAGGATTTCGCGATCTTCGACGGTCTTGGCGCGCAAGGGATCTGCTGGGGGCAAAAAGAAAAGCGGTCGGCCATCCGAGGCCGCCGCTTTGAACGACGCCGTTGGACGCCGGTCTAACGATGTGAGTGCGCCTATAGACCCGACCGGCATGAAAGAAAAGGGGCGCGGTCCGGAACCACGCTAGCGCCCGGTCGAACCGAACCCGCCCGTACCCCGCTCCGTGCTGTCCAGCTCTTCCACCTCCAGGATCGACACCTGGGCGACGGGCGCGATCACCATCTGGGCGATCCGTTCGCCCCGTCGAATGACGAAAGGCTCCTGCCCCAGGTTGACCAGAATGACCCCGACCTCGCCACGATAGTCGCTGTCGATAGTGCCAGGCGTGTTCAGGCAGGTTACTCCGTGCTTGAGCGCCAGCCCGGAGCGTGGCCGCACCTGCGCCTCCCATCCGGGCTCCAGCGCCATCTTCAGGCCCGTGGGCACGAGCGCCCGCCCGCCGGGCTCCACCGTAAGGGCGGCGTCCTCGGCCACCGCCGCGCGCAGATCCATGCCCGCCGAACCGGCAGTCTCGTAAGCGGGAAGGGCCAGATCCTCGGCGTGCGGCAGTCGCAGGATACGGAGCGTGCTCAAGGGCGGTCCTCAGGTGTTCGGGGCGAAGTGGTGGGCGATGCGGTCAGACAGCCGACTGGCGATTTCCGCCTTCGACAGGCGGGGCCAGGCCTCGGCGTCATCCCCGGTCACCAGCAGCACGGTGTTTCCGTCCGCGCCGAATACATCGGCGGAGACATCATTGCCGACGATCCAGTCGCAGCCTTTTCGCGACAGCTTGGCCCGCGCGTTAGCCTCCAGGTCCGCTGTCTCTGCCGCGAAGCCGATGACCAGCGCGGGCCGGCGCGGGCCTGCCTTGGCGATGCCCGCCAGAATGTCCGGGTTCTCGATGAGCGCCAGAGCCGGCGGCCCGCCCGGTGCCTTCTTGATCTTGCCGCCCGAGATGGTGTCGATCCGCCAGTCAGCCACGGCGGCGGACAGCACGGCGATGTCGGCGGGCAGCGCGTTTTCTGTCGCCGCCTGCATCTGAAGCGCGGTCTCGACATCGATGCGTCTCACCCCCGGCGGCGCGGGCAGAGCCGTCGGCCCCGACACCAGCGTCACCTCGGCTCCCCGTTCGGCCAGGGCCGCGGCGATGGCATAGCCCTGCTTGCCACTGGAGCGATTGGTCAGGCCGCGCACGGGATCAATCGGCTCGAACGTCGGACCAGCCGTCACCACAGCCTTTCGGCCCGCCAGTGATCGCCTGGCCGGTGCCGCCAGCTGCGCCTTTATCGACTCGAGGATAACAGTCGGCTCAGCCATCCGCCCGGGTCCGAACTCGCCGCACGCCATCTCGCCCTCGTCGGGACCGATCAAGGCCATCCGATGCAGACCCGGAAAGCCTTCCAGCCGGTGGACGTTCGCCTGCACCGCCGGGTGGGTCCACATCCGCACGTTCATGGCCGGGGCCAGAAGTACCCGCTTGTCGGTCGCGAGCAGCGTCGTGGAGGCCAGGTCGTCGGCCATGCCATTGGCCGCCTTGGCGATCAGGCCTGCTGTGGCGGGGGCCACCACAACCAGATCGGCCCAACGCGACAGTTCGATGTGCCCCATCGTCGTCTCGTCGTCCGGAAGGAAAAGTCCTTGCCGGACGGGATGCCCGGTGAGCGCTGCCAAGGAGAGGGGTGTGACGAAGGCAGCCCCGCCCTCGGTCAGGATCGATCGCACCTCTGCCCCTGCCTTCTTGAGAAGGCGAACCAGTTCCAGAGACTTGTAGGCCGCGATGCCGCCGCCCACGATCAGCAGGATTTTGCGGCCATTCAGCACGAGGTCGGACATGGCTTCCCTCTAGCCGTCACAGCATCGCCGGTCGAGCATCACGAAAAAGAACATTGCATGAACAACCGGGTTGTGCATAACGTCGTTTCGCGGAAAGGTTGGAGGGTGCAGTGAAGACGGAAACAAGGATTGCGGCTCTGGCCGCGCTGCTAGCCCTCGGGGCCTGCGGCAACGGCGACTCGGCGGTCGAGACCCGCGACCGACCGCAGGCGACTCCCATTTCCCTGATGGCCGCCACACCGGTTGAAGCGCCCGCTGGATCCGTCGAGACCGCGACCAAGGCTCCCGGTCCGGTAACTTCCAACCGGCGGGAAACCGTCGATGAAAAGATCCAGCGGCTCTATGAGCGAAATGGGGCCGACTTCGGCGCCAGATCGCCCGAGGAGTTTCTGGCCCGGATCACGGCCTTCACGACATCGCCGCCAGCCGGGACGGACCGGGCGACGCGGCCCAATGGCGATGTCCTGCTCTACCACGCCTCAACCAACACCTTCGCCGTGGTGGATCGGGCGGGCACGCCGCGAACCATGTTCAAGCCGGACGAGGGCGAGGCCTACTGGGCCGAACAGAAGGCGGCGGCCCCGACCTTCGGTCAGCGACGGGCTTCGAACTGACGCGCAGCGACGACTTGGTGCACAAGCGCAAGCCTCCTGCCGGACTTCCGACGTCGGTCAGTCCGCGCCGGGGCGGTCAGCCATTTCCCGGATCAGATCGAGCGCGAGCTTTTGCTGTCGGGCCGTCAGGCGTGGAGCCATCCGCGCGATTTCGATCGTGTGACGCGTTGCCGGGAAGTCGTGTTCGAAGGCCGGTTGCCCATCTTCAGCCATTCCGGGCTGGGCAGCGCCGAGTCCCTGGAAGAAGTAGCCGACATCGACCTTGAAGAAGCGAGCGATATCCCAGAGCTTGGAAGCCGAAATGCGATTGGTGCCCTTTTCGTACTTCTGGATCTGCTGAAACGTCAGGCCGAGCGCACGGCCGAGGTCGCTCTGATTATAGCCAAGGCTGATCCGTTTCTCACAAACCCTGCGTCCTACGTGGCGGTCCACCGGATGGGGCCCGTCTTCTCCCTTGCCTCGCGCCATGGCTGGTCCGTCGCTGTCATAAACCCGAATCAATGTCCCCGAATGCGCTCCTCGCCAAGCGCTGTCATGCAAATTCTGGGAAATGGCGATTCCGCCAGGCCAACCGCCGGTCAAGTGCGAACGAAGGGGCGGACCGGAATGAGCGGGATCAGAGCGAGCAGCAACATGAGCCAGAAAACGCCGTCGCCGAACCGGCCATAGACCGTGGTCCCTGCCGGACCCGGTAGCCGGGCGTCGATGACTCCGCTTTCGCCGCTGTCCAGCCTTTGACCTTCGATAACGCGACCCCATGGATCAATCATGGCCGATACGCCCGTCGGAGTTGCTCGAACGACCGGCAGGCCGGTTTCGATCGCGCGATAACTGGCCAGGTTCAAGTGCTGCAATGGCCCGGAGGTGGCCCCGAACCAGGCGTCGTTCGAGACGTTTACGATCCACTCCGGTCGCCCCCGCCCGGCCGGGGTGAAGCCCGGATACAGGCTTTCATAGCAGATCAGGGGCTGAACACGGGGCGCGCCCGGCAGATCGATCGGGGCCGGGGCCAGGCCCGCGCTGAAGTCGGCGGGCATGTGCACGAGGCTGCGCACGCCCACCGCGCCCATGAGGCCGCCGAGCGGCAGGAACTCGCCGAACGGAACAAGACGGTGCTTGTCATAGATGGCCGCGATCCTCAGGCCCTCGCCGCCCTCGTCGTGAAGCGCGATCAAGCTGTTGTAGTACCGCGCCTGTCCATCCTGTCCGCCTTCGCCGCGCGCGAAGCCGGCCAGCAGGGTCTGGCCCGGCCGCAAGGCGCGCGCGATGGCAGCCCCGTCCGGCGAGCCCGGCGCGAAGACGCTGTTGAAGCTCGCGGGCAGTGCGCCCTCCGGCCAGACAACGAGGTCGGGCAGGGCTTCGCCCGGCCGAGCGGTCAGATTGACGTAGCGATCGACGATCGAGCGATAGGCCTCGGGCGTCCATTTCGACGCCTGATCGACGTCGGGCTGGACGATGCGAACCAGCGTCCCCGTTTCCCTCACCTGGGCGCCCGCCAGCCGGATCGCCCCTCCGACGACCAAGGCCATCAAGACAGCAGCGCCCACGAGGGCGACGCCGATCCGGCCCTTTCGCGGTCCCGGCCGAATGAGGGGGCCAAAGGCGGCAGCCGCCGCGACCGTCACCAGACCGAGCCCGTAGACGCCGGCGAGCGCGGCGAACTGGGACGCCGCCGAACCCGCGCGCCAACCGGCTCCGGCTGGGTTCCAGGGAAAGCCGGTCAATACATGTCCGCGCAGCCACTCGAGCAGGGCGAACAGCGCCGCGAAGACGAGAACTCGCGACAGTCCCTCAGGGGCGAAACGGCGGTAGAGAGCCGTGGCCGCACCCCAGAACAGGCCGACGCCAGCGGGCAGCAGGCTCGCGGCGAAGGGGGCCATCCAGGCCTGGGCCGGATTGACCAGAAAGGCCTCGGCCACCCACCAGCAACCGACGAGGAAGTATCCAAATCCTGCCAGCCATCCGACCCAGAAGGCACCGCGCACGGTGGCCGACCGCTCGGCCAGCAGCATCAGCAGGGGATAGCCGACCAGCCCTGGCAGAATGCCGAACGGCGGATGCACCAGCGCGGCCAGAATGCCAGCGGCCAGCGCCAGCCCGACGCGGCTCCATCGGCCCGCCAGCAGGTGCCCGATCCAGTCTCGTCCGACCGTCACGCCGTCACCCGGTACGGATCGCCGACGCCCAGCCCCGCCAGAATCTCACGCTCCTCGGCCTCCATGGCTTCGGCCTCGGCGTCGTCCTCATGGTCGCGACCCAGCAGATGCAGCACGCCGTGGACGGTGAGGTGAGACAGGTGATCGGACAGGCTCTTGCCCTGGGTTCGCGCCTCCTCGGCGCAGACGCCGTAACCGAGGACGATGTCGCCGAACGGCTGGACCTCCGCGCCGGGCATGGCGGCGGCCGGAAACGACAGGACGTTGGTCGGCTTGTCCTTGCCGCGAAAGCGTGCGTTCAGGTCCCGAACCGTCTCATCGTCGCTCAGCAGGACGCTGACCGCGCCGGTCGCGGTGCCCAGCGCCGCCTCGGCCGCGCGTGTGACCAAGGCTTCGACATCGGTGATCGCATCCGACCACGCCGCGTCCTCGATCTCGACCTCGATCATCGCTCGGACGGGTCCTCGAGGTCGGGAGCGGGGCGGCTCCGCGTCGCATCGGCGTCGTAGGCACGCACGATGCGCTCGACCATGGCGTGACGGACGACATCCTCGGCCTCGAAGGCCAGCACGCCGACGCCCTGGACGTCCTTCAGGATCCGCAGCGCATGGGCCAGGCCGGAATCGCGCGGGTTCAGAAGGTCGATCTGGCTGGGGTCGCCCGTCACCACCATGCGCGCGCCTTCGCCCAGGCGGGTCAGGACCATCTTCATCTGCAGCCGGGAGGTGTTCTGGGCCTCGTCGACGATGATGAAGGCGTGGCTGAGCGTGCGACCACGCATGAAGGCGATGGGCGCGGCCTCGATCTCGCCCTTGTCGCGGCGGCGCTGGACATCCTCGGCCCCGAGAATGTCGTTCAGCGCCTCCCAGATCGGGGCCAGATAGGGATCGACCTTCTCGTTCAGGTCGCCGGGGAGGAAGCCCAGCTTCTCGCCCGCCTCGACCGCCGGACGGGTGATGACCAACCGGTCGACTTGTCCCCGCCTGAGCAGGGACGCGCCATAGGCGGCCGCCAGGAAGGTCTTGCCCGTGCCCGCCGGGCCGACACCGAAGGTCAGTTCGCAGCGGGACAAGGTCTCCAGATAGCGCGCCTGGGCGTTGGTCTTGGGAACGATGGCCCCGCGCTTGCCGATCGGCAGGGCCATGGGATCGGAACTGGGCGCGCCCTTGCCGCCGCCGCGCGCCGTGGCGATACCTGCCCGAACATCGGCCTCGTTGACCTCGGCGCCTTTGTCGGCCCGGGTCACCAGCGAAGCGATGACCGCCTTGGCGTTGGCGCGATCACGCGCGCCACCGTTGATCGACACGCCGCCACCGGGCGCCTCGATCAGCACCTTGAAGGCGTCCTCGATCAGGGCGACGTGACGGCTATTCGGGCCGATGACGGCGCGCAGTGCGCGGTCGTCGAGCGCGAGAAACTCGCTTTCACGCGCCAAGAAGCTCTCCTGTCAGGCTGTTCTGCTGTCCGCTCACGATGCGGACAGGAACGATCCGGCCGATCAGGTGATCCGCGTCCTCGGCATGAACCGATTGCAGATAGGGCGAGCGGCCGATGGCCTGACGCCCGTGGCGGCCCCTCTTCTCGAACAGGACATCCAGCGTCTTGCCCACCTGAGCCTTGTTGAAGGCGACCTGCTGCTCCAGCAGCAGCGCCTGCAGCGCGTGCAACCGGGCCAGCGACACGTCCGGCGGCACCTGCGTCCCCATCGTCGCGGCCGGGGTGCCGGGACGCGGCGAATACATGAAGCTGAAGGCCGAGGCGTAGTTCACCTGCCGCACAAGATCGAGGGTGTCCTCGAAATCCCGGTCGGTCTCGCCGGGAAAGCCGACGATGAAATCGCCGGAAAGCGCCATGTCGGGCCGCGCCTCGCGGATCCGACCAATCAGGTCGATGTATTTCTGTCGTCCATGCTTCCTGTTCATCAGCCGCAGGATGCGGTCGGAACCCGACTGAACCGGCAGGTGCAGATAGGGCATGAGCTGCGGCAGCTCCGCGTGGGCCGAGATCAGGTCGTCGGCCATGTCGTTCGGGTGGCTGGTCGTATAGCGGATACGGTCGATTCCCTCGATCTCGGCCAGCGCCCGGGCCAGCCGAGCCAGGGTCCAGACCGAACCGTCGGAGCCTAAACCGTCATACGCATTGACGTTCTGTCCCAGCAGGGTCAGCTCGCGCACGCCCTGCACCGCCAGACCGCGAGCCTCGGCCAGCACGGCCTCGGCCGGGCGCGACCACTCGGCACCGCGCGTATAGGGCACCACGCAGAAGCTGCAGAACTTGTCGCAGCCCTCCTGCACCGTCAGGAAGGCGGTCGGGCCGTTGACGCCCCGCGCCTCGGGCAGGCTGTCGAACTTCTCGTCGGCGGCGAAGTCGGCCCCGATCCTCTCGCCCCGCGCCCGCGCCGTGCGGGTCAGAAGCTCTGGCAGTTGGTGATAGGCCTGCGGTCCGACGACCAGATCGACCGCCGGCTGACGGCGCATGATCTCTTCGCCCTCGGCCTGGGCAACGCAGCCAGCGACCGCGATGGTCATCGCGCCAGAGCGAGCTTCCTTCATCTCCCGAAGTTTGCCGAGTTCGGAATAGACCTTCTCGGCCGCCTTCTCGCGGATGTGGCAGGTGTTCAGGATGACGAAATCCGCCCCATCGGGGGTGTCCGTCGGGGCATAGCCCAGCGGGCGCAGCACATCGGCCATGCGCTCACTGTCGTACACGTTCATCTGGCAGCCGTAGGTCTTGATGAACAGCCGCTTGACCGGGGGGGTCAAGGCCGTCCCTGCCTCGGGCGCGGTCAAGGTCTCGGACATGGGCGGCTTATGATCGCCGATCCCGCCATCCGCAAGGCGGACAGGCGTCAGGACACCTTCTCGGGCGCGACCCGGGCCACGTTTCTCGTATAGATCAGACCCTCACGACGCGACGGCTCCGCGCCGGGGATGGGCTTGCCATAGAGTTCGAGCTTGTGGCCCACGAGCTCGAACCCCAGACGCTCTGCGATCTCCGATTTCAACCGCTCGATCTCGGCGTCGAAAAACTCGATGACCTCTCCGGTCTTGGTGTCGATCAGGTGGTCGTGATGGTCGTCGCCCGCCTCTTCATAGCGGCTGCGACCGTCGCCGAAGTCGTGCTTCTCGACCACGCCGGCCTCTTCGAAAAGACGCACGGTCCGATAGACCGTGGCGATCGAGATATGAGGATCGATGGCCGAGGCGCGACGGTACAGCTCCTCGACGTCGGGATGATCGTCCGCGCTCGACAATACCCGGGCAATGACTCGCCGCTGCTCGGTCATACGCATGCCGCGGTCGGCGCAGAGTTTCTCGATCCGGTCCATGCGGCGCAAGATAAGGCTCCGATCAAGCGCTGGGAAGCGGAACGTCCAAATTGCGGGCAAGAAGAAGTGCATCGACGGTCTGGCCGCCCGCTCGGGCGTAGTATCGGGGCCGACGTCCGACCTGGGCAAAACCGAGGCGGGAATAGAGCGCGCGCGCAGGCCCATTGTCCTCGGCGACCTCAAGAAACAGGCGGCTGACGCCCTCTGACATGACCTGCGTCACTGCTGCTTCGACCAGCCTGGTCGCAAGACCTTGCCTTCGTGCACACGGACGAACGGCAAGAGTCAGAATTTCGGCCTCGTCGGCGGCAGTCTGCAACAGGATGAACCCGTCCTGTTCGGACCTCAACGCAATGCCGGGTTGGCCCATGAGGCGAGCGAAGGCCTCTGCTGACCAGGATGCCTCAAACGCCTCGGCGTGAAGGGCCGCCAAAGCCTGGGTTAGTTCGAGGGCCGCGCGATCGGTCAAAGGGCTCGGGCCTGTCCCGGCAAGCGGGTTGGAGGCGTGGCGTCCGGTGCGCGCAGGTAAAGGGGGCGGGGGCCATGAACGCTCGGATCCAGCCTCTCGGTCAGGGCGGCAAGCGCCAGTGGGGTTGGCTCGATCATGGGAGAGGCCGCTTCAGGCGCGAGAAGCGGCGCGCCGTTTCCAACCCAGCGCCAGGACACGCCGCTTTCCTGGAGCTCCGATGAAGCTGCCTCGATTGTGGCGGCAGCGGCGGCCTTCGATGGCTCACCGTCGAGGAACGTCTGGAGGTAGACCTCACCCCGTCGGGCGTCGATCACAGCAGCCACGGGTCCATCTGGTCCCCCCGAGGCTGACCATGCGAGGGCCTGAAGTGTCGACATGCCGACAACGGGGCGTTCCAGCGCCTGCCCAAGACCCAGGGCGAACGCCAAGCCGACTCTCAGGCCGGTGAAAGACCCGGGCCCGGTCGTGACTCCGATCCTGTCGATCGTCTGAAACGCTGCGCCAGCCTCATCCATCGCGTCTCGGACAAAGCCGGCGAGGCGCTCGGAATGCCCGCGAGCCATGATCATGCTGCGAACGCCGAGCACGCGCCCGTCCTCGCACAAGGCCGCTGTGCAGGCCCCGAGCGCGGTGTCGATGACGAGGGTTCTCAAGGGTCAGAGAACCTGTTCGACCCTTGTCACCTCAGGAACATAGTGCCGCATCATCTGCTCCACCCCGGCCTTCAGCGTCATGGCGGACGACGGGCAACCCGCGCAGGCACCGCGCATGCGCAGCGAAAGCACGCCGGTCTCCTCGTCGAAGGCGTCGAACAGGATATCTCCGCCGTCCTGGGCGACCGCCGGCCGGATACGACTGTCCAGCAGGGACTTGATTTCGGCGACGATCTCGGAGTCCTCCCCGGCCTCGACCTCGGTATGAGCGCCTTCACGGATCAAGGGAGCGCCCGAGGTGAAGTGGTCCATCACCGCCGCGAGGACCTCAGGCTTTATCTCGCTCCAGTCTCGGCCCTGCGGGGCCCGGGTCAATGACAGATAGTCGTCGCCGAAGAAGACTCCGGTGACGTCCTCGAGCTGGAACAGGGCCTCCGCGAGGGGAGAGGCCATGGCCTCTTCGATCGACAGAAACTCGCGCGCGGAACCGGGCGCGACAGTGCGGCCAGGCAGGAACTTCAAGACGTTCGGGTTCGGCGTGGCTTCGGTCTGGATGAACATGGTGCAGAGATGCGCTCGCGACAGGATCTGATCAAGAGCCGCCCCCGAGCGGAAGACGCCGCGATCCACCGAGAGAAATCAGGCCAGGTGCTCGATTTCGGCGTCAGTCAACTCACCGGGAACGATGGTCACGGGCAGTTTTCGCCCCCCGAAACCACCCTTCAGGACCGTGCTGACCAAGGGGCCCGGACCCCGCGATCCGGTCGCCGCCGCGAGAACGAGGATCTTGATCTCCGGGTCTTCCGCGCACGCCTTGCGTATGGCCGCCTGTGGATCCCCCTGTTCGATCAGGAAGACCGGTTGCGCCCCCGATCGGGTGGCCGCGTCCTCGCCCAGGCGCGTCAGGAGTGCCTCGGCCTCGGCACGCTGCTGGCGCTGGATTTCATCGCGCACCCCAGCCCAATGCTCGTCGGTCTGTCCAGGGAGGATCCGCAGCAAGGCCACCCGCCCGCCTGTCGACCTCGCACGGCGCGAAGCATAGCGGAGGGCCGCCTCGAACTCCGGGCTATCGTCGACAACGACCAGGAACTTTCTCGGCATTAGAGCGAGCCCGCGACCTGCCGGATCTGGCCATTTGCGATGGTCAGTTTGGCGAAGGTCCATCCCGTGCCGGAGGCCTCGATTTCGTCGACCGAGTTGCGGACTGCTTCGACGAGGTCTTGACGGTGTCCGACCCAGGCATCCACGGCTGCTTCAGCCGTGACTTCGGTGTCGCCGGCCGCCGGATCGGAGGCCTTGGCAACGGACCGGGTCAGCGCGACCTGTTGGGCCATCAAGTCCTCGATCAGACGACGCACCGCTAGGCGATCAAAATGATCGATGGACGGGACGGCTCCCGCCGCCGCCCGCAGGCGGTCGAAATCGAACGCCGCGCCGACCTGATGATAGAGACGCGCCATTCTTGGCTCGGACCAGCCGGTCTCGCGGGAGAGGTCGCCAATGTCCGCTGTGGCGACCAATGGTCTCAGCATGGCAACGGTCTGGGCGAGTTCTTCGCCGACGCCCATGTCGGCAAACCGCTTGAGGCGATCCGCAAGCCTGCCCTGTTCAAACCGGGAAAGCACGTCGCCGCCGGCCGCTCGCAGCGCGTCGGCCGCGGGACGATAGGCTGCGATCAGGTTGGCGACAGCAGCGTCGGACCGCCCCGCTCGCCGTGCCAGCCAGAAGGTCTGGCGGCGAAGAACAAGAGCGATTTCACCATAAAGCGCTGTCTGCGTCTCGGCCGGTACCTTGAGGTCCAAAGCGCTGACGGCGTCCCAGGCCTCGTCGAGACGGAATACGCGACGTGCCGCCTCAAAGGCGATGACCAGAGCCGTCGTGTCACATCCCGCCGCAGCTCGGAGCCGATCCGGGAAGGTCGGGCCGGTCATGTTGACGATCTCGTTCGACAGGACCGTCGCGATGATCTCCCTACGAAGCCTGTGTCCGCGCATCTGTTCTTCGAACCGCGCCAGAGCCTGCGGGAAGTAGCGGACCAGGGTCTCCTCGAAGAAGGGGTCCTCCGGCGCGGTCGAGGCGACGATGTCGTCGGACAGCTCCAGCTTGGAATAGGCCATCAGAACCGCCAGTTCGGGCCGCGTCAGGGCCTGACCCGCCTGCTTCATCTCCTGGACACGCTGGTCGTTGGGCAGGCCTTCGACCTTGCGGTCCAGCTTCCCGCGCGCGGTCAGCGCCTGCATGAACCGCTGCTGGGCGTCGAGCCCACTCGGCCCTTCCGCTTGCTGCAGGGTCAGGGCGAGGGTCTGGTCGTAATTGTGGGACAGAACCTTGGCAGCCACCTCATCGGTCATGGAGGCGAGTAACGGGACCCGCTCCTCGATCGGCAGGACGCCGTTGGTCACGGCCGAGCCCACCAGGATCTTGATGTTGACCTCGTGGTCAGAGGTATCGACGCCGGCGGAGTTGTCGATGGCGTCGGTGTTGATCCGCCCCCCGTTGGCCGCGAACGCGATCCGGCCCGCCTGGGTGAAGCCCAGGTTGGCGCCTTCGCCCACCACCTTGACCCTTAGCTCGTCGGCGTTGATCCGAAGCGCATCGGTGCCTTTATCGCCGACCTGGGCATCGGTCTCGGTGGCCGCCTTCACATAGGTGCCGATACCCCCGAGATAGAGCAGCTCGGCGGGTGCCTTCAGGATGGCGCGGATCAGGCTGACCGGATCCACGCTGTCTTCGGCGATATCCAGCGCCGCCTTGATCTCGGGCGTCAGCTCGATCGACTTGGCCCCACGCGAGAAGACGCCGCCGCCCGCCGAGATCAGCGACTTGTCATAGTCCTGCCAGGACGAGCGCGGCAACTGGAACAGGCGGTTGCGCTCCTCCCAGGACCGGGTCGGATCGGGGTTGGGGTCGATGAAGATGTCGCGGTGGTCGAAAGCGGCGATCAACTTGGACGCCTTGGACAGGAGCAGCCCGTTGCCGAAGACGTCGCCTGACATGTCGCCCACGCCGACGACGGTGAAGGGCTCGGACTGGATGTCCTTGCCGATCTCGCGGAAGTGGCGCTTGACCGCTTCCCAGGCGCCGCGCGCGGTGATGCCCATGGCCTTGTGGTCATATCCGACCGAACCGCCGGACGCGAAAGCATCATCCAGCCAGAAGCCATAGTCGGCCGACACCCCGTTGGCGATGTCCGAGAAGGTCGCTGTGCCCTTGTCCGCCGCAACCACCAGATAGGGGTCGTCGCCTTCGAACGGCACGACGCTCGCCGGGCGGATCACGCCACCGTTCGCACCGATGTTGTCGGTGATGTCCAGGAGCCCGGACAGGAAGGTCTTGTAGGCCCGAACGGCCTCCGCCTGCTGGGCGTCGCGGTCGCCGCCGGCGCGGACGATCTTCGACAGATACTTCGGGAAGAAGCCACCCTTGGAGCCGACCGGCACGATGACCGCGTTCTTGACCTGCTGGGCCTTCACCAGCCCCAGCACCTCGGTGCGGAAGTCGTCGCGGCGATCCGACCAGCGCAGGCCGCCCCGCGCCACGGGTCCGAACCGCAGATGTACGCCCTCGATGTGCGGCGCCCAGACGAAGATCTCGCGATACGGCTTGGGCAGCGGCAGGTCGTCGAGCTCGCGCGAGGCGATCTTGATCGAGATGTGCGGCTTCGGCGTCCCGTCCGCGCCAGGCTGATAGTAGTTGGTCCGCTTCACGGCCCCGATCAGAGCCCCGATACGGCGCAGCGCCCGGTCATGGTCCAGGCTCTTAACCTCCATCAACAGGCCATCGATCCTGGCCTGAAGCTCCGCGACCTGACTGGCGCGGTCCTCGGCTGAGCCACCGTATGCAGGATCGAACTTGCAGGCGAACAGCGACACCAGCGCGCGGGCGATGGCAGGGTAGTCCCTCAACGCCTCTTCCTGAACGGCCTGCGACGGGTCGAGCCCCGTCTGTTGGCGATAGCGCGCGAGCGTCCGGATCAGCGCCGCCTCGCGCCAACCGACGCCGAGCTCCAGCACCAGGCGGTTGAAGCCGTCGCTTTCGGTACGGCCCGTCCAGACGGCCTTGAAGGCCTCCTCGAACGGATCCTTGACGTCACCGAAGGCCAGGCCCTCGCCGCGCGGATCCTCAAGCAAGAATTCGTGGACGTGGATCTCGCCGCCGCCCGTCGGATGCACGGCGTTGCCGAACTCCTCGAGCGTCTTGAGGCCCATGTCAGCCAGAATCGGCAAGACATCCGACAGGGGCACGGCTGCGCCCCGGTGGTAGAGCTTGAAGCGGAACTGCAGCGGGCTGTCCGACGCATGGCGGAAGGCGCGTACCGAGACCGGCTCGCCCTCGCCCAGACGGTCGAACTCCTGCAGGTCAATCACGGCCTCAGCGGCATCGTAGCGGGCACGATAGCCCGGTCCGAACGCTTCCGCCCACCGACTGCTGAGCGCGCCAATCTCAACATCGTCGATGTCGGCGGCGCGCAACGCGCCCTCGAACCGATCAACCCAGCTGCGTCCGGCCTCAGCGATCTCCGTTTCCAGCGCCCTGGCGTCCGGTGTCGGGTGACCACCGGGCGTGACCCCGATGATGTAATGTATCCGAACGAGCGGAGCGTCGGACAGCTGAGGATACCAGGCCGAAAGGCGCCCGCCCCACGCTCGCGCCAGGATCTTTCCGACACGCTCGCGTACCCCGGCGTCATAGCGCTCGCGCGGAACGAAGACGAGAACGGAGACAAAGCGGTCGAAAGGGTCCTTTCGCGTGAAACTCTTGATCCGGGGTCGATCGTAGAGATGAAGGATTCCCAGGGCGGTATCGAGCAGTTCGTCCTCGGTGATCTGGAACAGCTCGTCGCGCGGATAGTTCTCCAAAATGTTCTTGAGGCGCTTCTCGTTATGGCTCCCCGGGACCTTGGCCGCACGCGAGAGCGCATTGGCTACCTTCCTGCGGATCAGGGGTACCTGAGAGGCGGAACGATCGTAGGCCTCGGCGGTGAAAAGACCGACAAAACGTGTCTCGCCAGAGGGCCGACCGTCGTCACCGTATCGCTTGACCCCGACGTAATCCATGTAGGCCCGGCGATGCACGCGGCTGCGAAGATTGGCCTTGGCGACCGTCACCGGCTCGGAGAGGTCCATCTGGCGCTTCATCTGCGCGGTCAGCACGGCGGGTTCTGACGAACGGCGCAGGACGGTGCGCTGGGGGTCTCGCAAGACCCCTACACCCTCTGCGGACTGATCCAGCGGTGCCTCGTGGGCGTAGCCACCATCTGCCGTGCGGGGATAGTCGTAGTCGCGGGCACCCAGAAAGACGAAGTGATCGTCGTTTAGCCAACGCAGAAAGGCGAGGTTTTCGGCAACGATCTCGGGATCGATCCCGCCAGGCCTGGCTTCAAGATGCGCGACCGAGCGCTCCATCAAGGCGCTCATCCTGCCGAAGTCAGCGACCGCCAGATGAACATCGGCCAGGGCATCCCCTACCGCGCGGACGAGCGCCTCTCTGCGGTCCTGCGGAAGCGGATCCAGGACGACAACGATGACCGACTCCTTGGTCTCCCCGACGCCGGCGCGTCGCGTCCCGTCGGACTGACGGGCCAAGGCAAGGACCGGATGGAAAAGGGCGCGGACAGACACACCGCCCTCGGCCAACTCGCCCATGACGCTGTCTACGAGGAAAGGACGGTCATCCTGCACTATGCGCAGGACGTCGTAGGGCGTCTCGCGTCCGCCAGCTCCGTTCAGGGGCTCGAGCGAGATTCGGGGAAGATCACCGGGAGAGCGCGTCTCGCTCCAACGCCAGGCGTCGGCGAGCAGGACTGCCACATCTTCGAGGGAAAGCTCCGGGGTTTCGTCCGCTGCGTAGTCGTCAAACGCCTGATCGACGAATGACTGCTCGAGTCCGTCCAGCGGCCCTCCACCTCCTCTGGCCTTGGCGAAGGCCGCTCTCAGGCCCTGCGCGCTTGAGATCGAGGCGGAGGATCGGGGTTCGCCGGACATGGGCAGGTCTCGTTCAGCGCGGCCTGGTTGCGGCCGCCGGTCGCAGCCTTCGGCAATAGGCCTGCCTGCGTCCGTCGGGAAGCCCTACCGGCGAAACGAAAACGAAAAGGCCGCCGGACGGGGGTCCGACGGCCTCTCGTCAGGTCGGCGCTGGAGGGGGGGTGGCACCGACCGATACCGCTGCGACCGTGGGAGGGGAGGGGTTGGCCGCAACGCGTATTGGCAAGATGGGGGACGATTGAGGCGATGCAAGGGCACCTCATCAGGGCTCCGAAGCCTCCGGACGCGGCGGTTTGACGCGGGCTGGACGCTTCGCTGGCGGGCCATGACCATGCTCCCCCTCGTCTTCATAAGGGCGCCCGTTTCCGGACAGAAGCACTGCGATCCAGCGCGATCCCTTGAACTCCGCCAAGATCGCCATGGCCATGACGAGCAAGGGTGTCGAAAGAAACATGCCGACCACGCCCCACATCTTGCCCCAGAGAGCCAGTGCCAGAAGAACGGCGACCGGATCGACGTTCTGGTTGTCGCCTTGCATGCGAGGCTGAACCAGGTTGCCGACCACGAACAGGATGATCTGGAGGCCGATCAACAGGATCAGCGCGGGCCAGTAGGTTGGAAACTGCACGAGGGCGAACAACGGCGGGGCCAACCCGGCCACGGCTCCGCCAAGCACGGGGATGAAGCCCACGACGAAGATGATGAAGGTCCAGAACTCCGCGTGTTGAAGCCCGACCACCCGCATGAGGATCCACGCCGCAGCGCAAATTATGACCCCGGTCACGGCCTGGACCCAAAGGTATCCCTCGACGCCTCCCCGCACACGCTGAAAGACCTCCAGCGCTTCCGAGCGCTGCTCTCTCTGGGGGAACATGGCGACGATCTTGCGGCGGAACCCGGCTTGTGACGCCAGCAGAAACCCAAGGTAGACCATGACGAAGAACGAACCCGAAGCCACGCCCTGCGCCTGGAAGGCCAGACCGGTCAGGTAGCCCCGCAAGTCGATGTCGGCGATCAGTTCGGCGGCCGTTGGCGCGGCCTCTATTCCGATCAATCTCGCTCCGTCGGCAATGATGGCGTCGATGCGTGGCCCGATGCCGCTGGAAACACCCGACATATCGGTGAAGAAGCCGGCCGCTCCGTTCACGATGAACGCGATCACAGCGAAGAAGACCGCGATCACAAGAAGAAGCGCCGCAACACCGGCCGTTTGGTCCGGCAGGGCTGTATGCCTTTCGATGAGGCGCTTCACCCCGTCGATCATGATCATCAGGAAGATGGCCATGGCCAGCGGGGTCAGGATGTCTCTCAGCCAGTAGAGCGCGGCCCCGACGGCCACAACGGCGAGGGTAACCAGCGCATTGCGAGCGACGGTTGAGTTCGGAATGGCTAGGGGCGGCTTCATGGGTCGACTGTCGGGGTGGCCGCGGATGCGGTCAACCTGTCATCGTCTGGCGGCGGGAGTAGGGCTCGGCTAAGCAGGGGCCAGCCCCCTCCCTGGAGAACATTCATGCCCGACATGCCCGCAGGCTTGTTCCTTGGTCAGTCTGAAAAACCGGAACTCTTGCTCTGGAACCGGGCGAACCGTCACGGAATCATCGCGGGCGCGACCGGCACGGGCAAGACCGTGACCCTCCAGATCATGGCGCAAGGCTTCTCCGAGGCAGGCGTGCCTGTCTTCTGTGCCGACGTTAAAGGGGATCTCTCCGGCATCAGCCAGCCGGGATCGCCGAATGAGAAACTGCTGGCTCGGGCTGCCGGCATGAACCTGACACTCGTTCCCAAGGCTGCACCGACCGTCTTTTGGGATCTTTACGGGCAGAAGGGTCACCCCATCCGGACCACCGTGTCGGAGATCGGGCCTCTGCTCATGGCGCGTATGCTGGATCTGAACGAGGTGCAGGAGGGCGTTCTGACGGTGGCCTTCCACGTCGCCGACAAGGAAGGCCTGCTACTGCTTGACCTCGACGATCTGCGCTCGGTCCTGACCTATGTATCGGAAAACGCCGCCCGGATCGGCCGCGAGGTGGGCAACGTCGCCCCCGCTTCGGTCGCCGCCATCCAGCGGGCCCTGCTCCAGCTCGAACAGCAAGGCGGAAAGGCCTTCTTCGGCGAGCCGGCGCTGAAGCTGGAGGACATGATCCGCGTCGGTCTGGACGGCCGGGGCCAGGTCAATGTGCTGGACTCGACCCGGCTGATGGGTTCGCCGCGCCTGTACGCCGCTTTCCTGCTGTGGCTGCTGTCGGAGCTGTTCGAACAGCTGCCCGAAGTCGGCGATCCGGAGAAGCCCCGCCTGGTCTTCTTCTTCGACGAGGCCCACCTCCTGTTCCGCGACGCCCCCAAGGCGCTTCTGGAAAAGGTCGAGCAGGTCGTCCGCCTTATCCGCTCCAAGGGCGTTGGCGTCTACTTCGTCACCCAGAACCCGGCCGACATCCCCGACAGCGTACTGGCCCAGCTGGGCAACCGCATCCAGCACGCCCTGCGCGCCTATACCCCAGCTGAACAGCGGGGGCTGAAGTCCGCGTCCGACAGCTTCCGCGCCAATCCCGCGTTCGACACCACCGAAGCGATCCAGGCTCTCGGTACGGGCGAGGCGGTGGTCTCGGTTCTGGACGAGAAGGGCGCGCCAACGGTTGTCCAGCGGACCCTGATACGGCCACCGGACAGCCGGCTCGGACCCGCTACCGACGCCGAGCGCGCCGCTGTCATGGCCACAAGCCCGGTCAAGGGCATTTATGACATCATGGTCGACCGGGAGTCCGCCGAAGAAATCCTCGCCGCCCGACATGCTCGCTTGCAGGCCGAGGCAGAACAGGTCGAAGCACCAGCCAGGCGCCCTGCGGAGCGCGAGGCCGCGCGCACGCGGGCACCTGCGGAACCCCGCGCTCCGCGTCGCTCTAACCGGCAGACTCCGATGGAGGCTCTCACAAAATCGGTTCTACGAACGGCCGGATCGACGATCACGCGGGAAATCCTGCGCGGTGTTCTTGGTGGACTTCGCCGCCGCTGATCCTCAGCGCGGGATCAGCCGCCACATGCGCAGAGGGTGTCGGACAGTGCCCGCTTCCTCGCCCGCGAGCGGCCCTCGCCCCATGTAGAAGTCGGCGCGGACAGGACCACGAATGGCCGCGCCAGTATCAAGTGCCATGACCAACCCCCGATAGCTGTTGCGTGCTCCCGGGAGATTGCCGCCATCGGCGGAGATCCAGACCAGGTCACCATAGGTCCAGCTGGCAGGGTCAACCGCGATGGCGCGCCGTTCGGGCAAGGGTATGCCGGCAGCGCCCGCCGGGTGTCCGCCATCGTCGGGTGCGAGCGAGAAATAGATATAGCGCGGGTTGAGCGCTGTGACCGCGCGGGCTTGCGGCCCACGGTGCTCAGCCAACCACGTCCGGATCGCTTCACCAGACGTGCCATTCGGAGGAAGCAGCCCTTGCTCTGCCATCGGTCGGGCAATGCCCACGAAGGGACGGCCATTGTCGCCGGCGTAGGCGGCTCGCGCCCTGGAGCCGTCCTCGAACGTCAGATAACCGGAGCCCTGAATCTGGAGAAAGAAGAGGTCCTCAGTCCGCATCCAAGCCAAGGCCTGTCCAAGCGGCGCGAGCGCCTCAATCTCCGCTCTTTCCGGTCCGACCCAACCGCGGGTCCATCCTTCCGGCCGAGGCAGGACGGGCGCATCAAAGACGTCGTCAGCGATATGGCGCGACTCATACTCCGGCGCGAAATAGGCGGTCAGGAGCCCGGGGCCCCCATCTGTTGTCGCGGCCTGGATGACAGAGAAGCCCGTTTCGAAGAAGTCCCGCGCCAGAGACGGCGTCACAGGCCTGGCTGTCTGCTGAAGAAGCCGCCCGCGCTCACATTGCCTCGAGGCAGCAGGGTCTCGAGCGACATGGCAGGTCTGGACATAGGCCTGAAAGGCCCCGAGATGGTCCTCGTCGGCCCAGCCTTGCAGACTTTCAGGTCCGGGCCCGGCCTGGCGCGGGTCGGGAGCCGGAGGAACCTCGGGCGGGGATGGAGTCGATAGCTCCGTGGGAAGCCTCGGGGTCGCGCATCCGGCCAGGATAAGGGCCAGCAAACCGAACCAGACCCCCGGATGGGGGAAACGCCCGGCGGCCACCGTCAGGCCGACGCGGGTTCGACCCGGGCCAGAACCCAGTTGGGGTCGGTAGAACCAAGCGAGCGTTCGAAAGTCCAATGCTCTGCCGTCCGACGCTCCTCGATCCTCGGTTCGACGGACGCGTCCGCTCCGGTTTGAATGATCTTGGAGCGCAGCTCTGCCAGAAAACGAACCTTGGCGACGGCCTTGTCACCTTCGGCGGAGGCGATCTCGAGGTCGGCCCGAGGACCCTGCAGAAACTCGACTTCCTCCGTCTCTCCCCGGGTCTCACGCGCAATGATGCCGGCTTCGAAGGAGTCGAGGACAGCAGAGGTGAGAAGAGGTTTCAACGCAGCCCGATCGCCAGTGGCATAGCTGCGCACGATCGTCTCATAAGCCTGACGCGCGCCTTCGATGAACTTTATTGGATCGAAGGCCGGGTCCCGCGCCCGGAGCGAGGCCGCAGCAGCTAGCGCGGCGGCATCCACGGCCGGCACCTTTGCAGCCGGTTCAGCCGTCGCAGGTGCCTTGGCCAGGACGGGAACCTTCGAACCATCCTCGGGCTGACGGCCCACCTTCTTGCCCAGCACGTTGTAGAGCTGGAACAAAACGACGGCCGCGATCACGGCGAAGATCACGATCGAGAATTCTACAGGCACAGTCACTTCCTGACGTTGGCGTCTGACAGCCACCTTAGCCGGGACTGCATGACGAACTCGGTTGGACGATTACGGGCCTATATAGGCGGGCGCAAGGCGGGGCGCACGCTGCCTCGCCGCCCCGGCGAGCGTTGCGACATCGCGTCCTCGGTGCTAGTCGCGCGCACCCTTGTCCTTCTGACGCCAAGCCGACTGTTCGAACCATGACCGACGCCGCACCCGCCAACCCGTCCGGGACCCAGGCCCAGCCCCCGATCGCGGGCTTCCGCATTCTGGCTCAGTACGTGCGCGATCTGTCGTTCGAGAACCCGCGTGCGCCCGACAGTTTGCGCCTCGAAGGGAAGCCCCAGATCGACATGGGGGTGGAGTTGAACGCCGCTGGTCGGCCTGATGGCCTGTTCGAGGTCGACCTAAAGCTGTCGATCAAGGCCTCGACCGAAACGACAGCCGTTTTCCAGGTCGAACTTCTGTATGGAGGTCTTTTCCAGCTCCAGGGCGTCTCCGAACAGGACATCGAGCCGATGCTCCTGATCGAGTGCCCACGCTACCTTTTCCCGTATGCCCGCGAGATCGTGGCGCGTGCCACCTCTGACGGGGGCTTCTACCCGCCCTTCATGCTTGATCCGATCGACTTCGCCGGCATCTATGCAGCCCGGATGGCCCAGGCCGCGCAGAAACCAGGCGCAGCCTGAGCCCTTAGTCGACGGACTGGACTTCAACCCCGTAAGCGGCCCAAAGCGACCGATCTTTCAGGGTGTTCAGCAGAAAGACACGATGCGTCTCTGCATCATCCGGCCGCAGCCGTGAAGGCAGTGGGCGTGGCCTCGGACCGTACGCACCAGCCACGAGCACGTCGTTCTGGCTGGATAGGCCAGGTCGGGTCGAGAGATCGAGCACACGCTCCTTGCCGCCCTTGAGCTCCAGATAGACGTCCGCCAAGAGGCGGGCATCGATCAGGGCTCCGTGCAGCGTGCGCTCGACCAGACTGATCTTGAATCGCTTGCAGAGCGCATCCAGCGAGTTGGCCATACCGGGAAAGCGCTTCTGCGCCAGAGCCAGGGTGTCGATCCAGCGGGCCTCTTCGATCACGGGATGACCGCAGAGATGGCATTCATGATTGATGAAGGCCCGGTCAAAGCCGGCGTTGTGAGCAATGACCGGAGCATCGCCGACGAATGCCATCAGATCGCCGACGATCTCCCTGAACCTGGGCGCATCCTTGACCTTGTCGTCCGTGATGCCGTGGACCTTAATGGCCGCCTCGGGAATCGGTCGTTCAGGATTGACGAAACTGTGGAAGGTTCGCCCGGTCGGAAGAAGATCTTCGATCTCGATGCAACCGACTTCGATCAACCGATCGCCGGTCTTGGGGTCGAAGCCGGTGGTTTCTGTGTCTAGGACGATCTCGCGGGCCATGGCCGCTTAATGGGGTTGTTCGGTCGTCGACGAAAGGCTTCGACGCGGCGGTGTCCACCCCGGCGACAGAACCGTCCCCACGATTTCGGCGACTTGAACGCGCGCGGCTTCCAGCCCGGCTGACGTGTCTACGATGAAGTCGGCGCGGCGGCGCTTTTCCGCGTCATGAATCTGACGTGCCAGAATCGCTTCGAAGCGTTCAACGGTCATGGCGGGACGGGCCAGAACGCGTCGTCTCTGGATCTCCGCCTCGGCCGTGACCACGACCACCGCGTCCACCGCCCGGTCACCGCCCGTCTCAAATAGCAGGGGTATGTCGAGCACGGCCAGTCTGACCCCGGCCGCCCGCGCGGCCTCGAGGTCCGCCGTCCGACCGGCCGCCACCAGCGGGTGCACGATCGTCTCCAGACGCCGGAAGGCAGCCTCGTCTCGCCCCAGCACCCCCGCCAGTCGCGCGCGGTCGACCGCGCCATCGACCACGACACCGGGAAACGCCTCGCCGACCGGACCAACGGCCGCGCCCCCTTGCGCATAGAGGGCGTGGACGGCGTCATCGGCGTTCCAGATGATGGCCCCATGCTCGGCAAACATGGCTGTCGTTGTCGACTTTCCCATGCCAATGGAGCCAGTGAGGCCGAGCAGGATCAACCCGTCTCTCCCAAGTGGGCGAGCAGGATCGGCCTTGGGTCAAGCGGTGGCGGGTCGACGTCGAAAAGCGCCCGGAACGAAGGTCCTGCCTGACCGATCAGCATCGCCAAACCATCGACGGTCGTCAGACCCGCCGAAACGGCCGCCTTCAGGAACGGGGTCTGGACCGGCCGATAGGTCATGTCCATGACGACCGTTCCGGGTTCGAACCGGGCCGGATTCACCTCAGGCGTCACGCTTAGAGCATTGACTACCAGCCGGGCACCGTCGAAGGCCTGTCTGGCGTCCGCCGCTTCGGCACCCTTGCCGATATCGGCCGCGAGAGCTTCGGCTCGTTCACGCGTCCGGTTGACGATCCGCACCCGCGCCCCGACGCTCGCCAGCGTGGAAACGGCGGCACGCGCTGCTCCGCCGGCGCCCAGCATCACAACCGGCGCTCCCTTCAGCTGGAGGCCTGGCGCCTGATCCCTGAGCGCCCAGAGCAAGCCTTCCCCATCCGCGCTATCGGCCTCGACCTGGCCATCGCGGAATGTGAGGATGTTTGCGGAGCCGCCGGCGCGCGCGGTTTCGGACGCTTGATCGGCCAGAGCGAAGGCCTGTTCCTTAAACGGGGCAGTCACGTTGACGCCGACCAACAGGCCCGCCCGGCCGGCCTCGACGAGGGTGGCGAAGCCAGCTGCGTCACGCGGGGCGAAGGCGGCATAGACCGCATCTAGGCCCAGTGCCTCGATCCAGGCGTTGTGGATCGCGGGACTTAGGGAATGGGCCACCGGGTTTCCGACGATGCCCGCAAGCTTCACGGCACCCGTAACCCGTCTCATTTGGCGAGGATCCCGACGCGACGCAGCTCTGCCAGAACAGACCACAGCGGCATGCCGAGGACCGTGAAGTAGTCTCCATCGACCCTGTCGAACAGCTGGCTGCCCATACCTTCAAGCCGATAGGCACCGACGGATGCCAGGACCGGTTCACCTTCAGCTTCCAGATAGGCGTCCAGAAAAGCGTCGGAGAAGTCCCTCATGGTCATACGTGCGGTATCAACGTTTGACCAGATGACGGTGCCGTCTCGCGCCAAGGCTGCACCGGAGTGCAGGTGGTGGATGCGACCCCGCATTCTGCGCAAGCGTTCACGTGCGGCTTCAAGCGTTGGAGCTTTGGACACAAGACCGCCCTCGAAGGCCAGTGTCTGATCCGATCCGAGGACCCATGCGTTGGGCTCTTGCCGGGACACGGCCAGAGCCTTTGCCTTTGCAAGTTCGATTGCCAGGGTCGGCGGATCATCAGAGCCAAAACTCGCTTTGATCGCGGGTTCATCGACACCAGAGTCGACAGCCTTGAACGCCACTCCTGCTTCTGTGAGCATGGTCCGGCGCGCTGCGCTTCGCGAGGCGAGGATCAGCTCGCTCACCAGGATGCCCCCAGTTTCTTGCTACGGCGTTCGTTAAGGAGGTTCAGCACAGCAGCGGCTGTTTCCTCTACCGACCGTCGGGTGACATCGATTGTCGGCCATCCACGGCGTTCAAATGCGCGCCTTGCCTTGATGGTTTCCTCACGCACGGCGTCCGGTTCCACATAGGCCGAGGCGTGATTGGCGTTCAGGCCATCCAGACGGTTCCGCCGGATCTGAACCAGCCGGTCTGGAGAGACTGTCAGGCCGACCACCAGTGGGTTCTTCAGACCCACCAGTCGTTCGCCGTCTTCCTGGCCTGGAACCAACGGCACATTGGCCGCCCTGACGCCCCTGTGGGCCAGATAGATGCAGGTCGGGGTTTTTGACGTACGGCTTACCCCCACCAGAACGACGTCGGCACCCTCGAGTTGCTCCGCCGTCCCCTGGCCATCGTCATGAGCCATGGCGAAATCCAATGCCCCGATGCGGTTGAAATAATCGTGGTCAAGGGCGTGCTGAGCCCCCACGCGCGTTGACAGGGACGCTCCGAGATAGCGCGAAAGCGCCCCAACGAGGGGATCCAGAGCCCCGATCTGAGGCATGTCGAGCGTGCGGCAGCCCTCTTCCAGCTGAGCACGCAGATCACGGTCAACGATCGTATGCAGGACGACCCCGGGCGCGGAGGCCACCTCGGCGAGGACGCGCTCCATCTGCTTGTCCGAGCGAACGAGCGCATAGATGTGCTCGATGGGAATGACGCCGTCGAAGCGGGCCGTCACCGCCTTGGCCATGGCGTTCAGCGTCTCGCCGGTCGAGTCAGAGACCAGGTGCACATGGAAGTAGGTGGCCAGGCGCGAGGCGCCAGCGGGGCGGGCGGGGCTCATGCGGATCGTCCGGGGACAGCGAGGGTGGCGGCGGTGCGAATGGCGAGAAATCCTGTGGACGACCCGGGGCGCCGACAGCTGCGGCCGGGGCACCAATGTCTATAGCCGCGCCGATATGCGGATGCGAGCCGGGACGGATTCGGACAGCGCCGCCCATCCGGACCCGGATCATCCCCGGCGCCGGTTCGCGCTCTCCATCGACTGGGGAAATCCTTAACGAAAGGTAAACGGCGCCCAGGCCCATCCCAGGCTCGAAGGACAATCCCGAGCCCACGCGTTAACGTCTCGTTAAGATTTGTCCCCGTTTTCGACAGACCGTCACACAGCCGTCGCTTTATCCCTGACTGACGCAGGAGAAGCCTCAGGCAAGGCACTCAAGGACACGATTCATCCCCGCCGTCCCGCCTCCTGCTGACTTCCTCCATTCCTTTGCAAATCTTGATCAGGTGAAGGGGAAGGATCCTGGGCTTGAGAGGACGGCGTTCGACCCGTAAAGCCGGTTCATGAGCACAACGCCTTCGTTGATCCGTGCCCTTCAGGGCGAGACACTGGACCGCCCACCGGTCTGGTTCATGCGTCAGGCGGGGCGATACCTACCCGAATACCGCGAGCTTCGGGCCAAGGCGCCGAACTTCATCGCCTTCTGTCTGAACCCGGAGATGGCGGCGGAGGCCACGCTCCAGCCCATGCGGCGCTTCGGTTTCGACGCCGCCATCGTGTTCGCCGACATCCTGCTGATCCCCCAGGCGCTCGGCCAGAAGGTCTGGTTCGAGACCGGCGAGGGACCGCGCCTGGGCGAACTTCCCACAGTCGAGCACATGCAGGGCCTGGCGGAAGGTGCCGGTCGCGCCCTGTCGGAAGTCGGCGAGAGCCTGAGCCGCGTGCGCGCCGAGCTCGAGCCCCACCGCGCCCTGATCGGGTTCGCCGGCGCACCCTGGACGGTCGCCACCTACATGCTGGACGGCGGTCACGACACCATCGGCAAGGGCGAGCGTGCCACCGCTCGCTCCTACGCCTACGCCGAGCCTGAGAAGGTCGATGCCGTCCTCGCCGTTCTGGTCGAGGCGACGGCGCATTATCTGAAGATGCAGGCCGACGCCGGGGCCGACTGTCTGAAGATCTTCGAGAGCTGGGCGGAGGGTCTGCCCGACGATCTGTTCGAACGACTGGTACTCAAACCCCATCAGGCGTTGGTCGCCCGTCTGCGCGAGCTCGGCGTTACAGTACCGTTGATCGGCTTCCCGCGTGGTTCGGCTCTTCACGCTGACCGCTACGCTCGCGAGGTCGATGTCCAGGGCGTGGCCCTCGACACCGCCTGTTCTCTCGCCAACGGTCGTGAGGTCCAGGCGATCAAGCCGATCCAGGGCGCGCTCGATCCGCTGCTGCTGCGTGTCGGCGGTGCGGCTCTGGACCGCAGGGTGGATGAGCTTGTCGAGGCCTGGGGCTCTGGGCCATGGATCTTCAACCTCGGCCACGGCATCCTGCCGGACGTGCCGATCGCTCACGTCGAGCAGGTGTTGAAGCGGATCGGAGCCCAGTGAGCCCAGCCAAAGGCACAAGCGGCGGTCGCCGCATCGCCGTCGTCCTGTTCAACCTCGGCGGGCCGGACGACGCCCAGACCGTTCAGCCCTTCCTGTTCAATTTGTTCAACGACCCGGCCATCATTGGCCTGCCGGGTTTCGTGCGCACGCCGCTCGCCCGGCTCATTTCCTCCCGGCGCGAGGCCAGCGCTCAGGAAAACTATGCCCAGATGGACGCCAACGGTGGCTCTCCGCTGAAAGCCGAGACGCTGAAACAGATGGCGGCGCTCGATGCGGCTCTGTCGCGGCTTCTGCCTGGCGACGAGATCAAGAGCTTCATGGCCATGCGCTACTGGCACCCCCTGACCGACGAGGCTGCGGCCGACGTCGCTGTCTGGGGTCCAGATGAAGTGGTGCTGCTGCCGCTCTATCCCCAGTTCTCGACGACCACGACGGCGTCGTCGCTCATGGCGTGGCGCGAGGCTTATGCCGGCTCAGGCCAGGTGCGGACCATCTGCTGCTATCCCCGGCTGGACGGCTGGATCGAGGCCCAGGCCCAGGCGGTCCGCGCCAAGCTCACCGAGGCGGAAGCGGCTCATCCAGGCAAGCCTCTGCGGGTGCTCTTCTCCGCCCACGGCATTCCCGAAAAGCTGGTGACCGGAAAGGGCGATCCCTATCAGGAGCAGGTGGAGGCCACCGTCGCCGCCGTCGCCGCTCGCGCCGAGCTGACCGACTGGGTGCTCTGCTACCAGAGCCGGGTGGGGCCTCTGAAATGGCTGGGCCCCGCCACGCCCGACGTGATCGTCCAGGCGGGACGCGACGGCGTCGGCGTGGTGGTGACCCCCATCGCCTTCGTCTCCGAGCACATCGAGACCCTGGTCGAGCTCGACATCGAATACGGTGAGCTGGCGCATGAGGCGGGTGTCCACCCTTATCTGCGTGCCCCGACCGTCAGCGTCATGGCCCCGTTCATCGACGGTTTGGCGGGCGCGGTCTCCGAAAGCCTGCACCGGACCGGAACGGCCCCGGCGGGTCCGGGCTGTCAGGGCCGGTGGAAGGCCTGTCCGTGTCAGGCGGAACGCCGCGCGGCCTGAGGAGAGGGCGGATGGACTGGTACAATCTGGCGCGCGGGCTGCACATTCTGGCAGTGATCGCCTGGATGGCGGGTCTGCTCTTCCTGCCCCGCCTCTACGCCTACGACGCCGAACAGGCCGACAAGCCTGACGCAGTCCGCGATGGCATGCGCGAGCAGCTGCGGCTTTGGCAGACCCGGCTGCTGAAGATCATCCTCAACCCCGCCATGATCGTGGCCCTTGTGGTCGGGCTTTGGCTTATCCATCTGCGGGGCGCGGTGATACTGACCCAGCCGTGGATCTGGCTGAAGCTGATCGGCGTCTTCCTCCTGCTCGGCTGGCACGGCTTCCTGGTCGCGGAACGCAAGCGCATCCTCGCCGGGACTTCGACCCGGACCTCCAGGTTCTGGCGCATGACCAATGAGGTGCCGTTCGTCCTCGCTGTTCTGATGGTCCTCTCCGTCACCCTGGAATGGACCTTCTGAGCCGCGACGCTTGACCCGAACCCTCGGTTCGTGGTTCCGCTGAGCCTGAGGCGCATTCCGGTGCGCTGCCCTTCTCTCTGCGTCGACCGATCGCTGGCCCGCTCTTGATGAGACCGGTGCCGTCTTCGGACCCGTCGCCCTCCCATCCGGCCGAAAGGCCAACAGTTTCAGCCTCGCTCGCGTCGCCGCTCACGCGCCGGACGGGTGGCGGTGCGCATCCGAGCCTTCCCATGTCCGATACCCACGACACCGACGCCAACGCCCCGGAAATCGAAGAGGTCGTCCTGACCGGAACCGGTGAAGCCGACGGCCTGAACGACGCGGACGCCGCCGCCGATCTGGGCGACGAGGCGGAAGAAGAGGGTGATCCCGTCGTCCCGTCGGGCCGGATCACGCTGGAAGAGCTGAACGCCAAGACCCCGGCCGACCTTGTCGCCTTCGCCGAGCAGCTGGAGGTCGAGAACGCCTCGAACCTGCGCAAGCAGGACCTCCTGTTCGCCATCCTCAAGGCGCTGGCCGAGGAAGAGGTCGAGATCATCGCCGACGGCGTGCTGGAGATCCTGCCCGACGGCTTCGGCTTCCTGCGCAGCCCGGACGCCAACTATCTTCCGGGGCCGGACGATATCTATGTGTCGCCGTCCCAGATCCGGCGCTTCGGCCTGCGTTCAGGCGATACCATCCACGGGGCTGTCCGCGCCCCGCGCGAGGGCGAACGCTACTTCGCCCTTCTGAAGGTCGACACGATCAATCTTGAAGACCCGGAAGCCGTCAAGACCAAGGTCCTGTTCGACAACCTGACCCCGCTCTATCCCGAAGAGCGGCTGCACATGGAGATTCAGGACCCGACGCTGAAGGACCGGTCGGGTCGCGTCATCGACATCGTCGCCCCGCTGGGCAAGGGTCAGCGCTGCCTGATCGTGGCCCCGCCGCGCGTCGGCAAGACGGTGATGCTGCAGAACATCGCCAAGTCGATCGAGGCCAACCACCCCGAGGTCTTCCTGATCGTCCTCCTGATCGACGAACGCCCCGAGGAAGTCACCGACATGCAGCGCACGGTGAAAGGCGAGGTCGTGGCCTCGACCTTCGACGAGCCCGCCACCCGTCACGTCGCCGTCGCCGAAATGGTGATCGAAAAGGCCAAGCGCCTGGTCGAGCACAAGAAGGATGTGGTGATCCTGCTGGACTCCATCACCCGCCTCGGCCGCGCCTACAACGCCACGGTCCCGTCGTCGGGCAAGGTCCTGACTGGTGGCGTGGACGCCAACGCGCTCCAGCGGCCCAAGCGCTTCTTCGGCGCGGCGCGCAACGTGGAACAGGGCGGCAGCCTGACCATCATCGCCACCGCCCTGATCGACACCGGCAGCCGGATGGACGAGGTCATCTTCGAAGAGTTCAAGGGCACCGGTAACTCGGAAATCGTGCTGGACCGCAAGGTTGCCGACAAGCGCATCTTCCCGGCCATCGACGTGCTGAAGTCGGGCACGCGGAAAGAGGACCTGATCACGCCGAAGGATCAGCTGACCAAGACCTACGTCCTGCGCCGCATTCTGAACCCCATGGGCCCGCAGGACGCCATCGAGTTCCTGCTCGACAAGCTGCGGCAGTCCAAGAACAACGCCGACTTCTTCCAGTCGATGAACACCTGAGTAGAGCTCGTGGGGGCGTTCGATCCAAACGATCCCAAGGACGCCTGGCAGGCATCCGCCGATGATCTAGTTTACCGCTTCGCCCAAAATGTTCGGGCGCTGCACGAGGCCAACCCCTGGCCTGAGGTAGCTTTCCTCGATCAGGCGATCGTCACGTTGATGACTGAGCTTTGGGACAGCGGTTTCAGCCAGAGCCAGATCAAGCAAGCGTTTGAGGCCGCCATCACGGAAATGCCTCGCTATGCGGCGCGCCAAGAACGCAGGTCCTGACGGTCAAGGGATCAGAAGGGTCGACCCCACCGTCGTCCGCCCCGCCAAAGCCTCATGGGCCTGGCGGACCTGATCCAGCGGGAAGGTCTGTCCAATCTCGACCTTGACCGCGCCCGAGCGGATCACAGCGAACAGTGCGTCGGCCGAGGCGTCGAGCTCATTCGGGGTAGCGACATAGTCGAACAGGGTGGGCCGGGTCATGAACAGCGAGCCGCCGCGCGATAGCCGGAGCGGCTCCAGGGGCGGCACAGGGCCGGAGGCGTTGCCGTAGGTCACGAACATTCCTCGGCGGCGCAGGCTGTTCAGAGAGGCGTCCAGCGTCGCCGCCCCGACGGAATCATAGGCCACGGCTACGCCCTAGCCGCCCGTGATCTCCCGGACGCGCGCGGCCACGTCTTCGCGGTCGTAGAGGATGACGTGCTCGCAACCGTTGGCGCGGGCCAGCTCGGCCTTGGCTTCAGAGCTCACCGTCCCGATCACCGTAGCCCCCAGGCTTTGCGCCCATTGGCAGAGGATCAGGCCCACGCCCCCAGCCGCCGCATGGACCACGATGGTGTCGCCCTGTTTCACGTGAAACACGCGGCGAACCAGATACTCGGCCGTCATCCCCTTGAGCATCGCGGCCGCGGCGGTCTCAAACCCGATGTCGTCAGGCAGGCGCACCGCTCGCCCTTCCGCGACGACATGCGCCTCGGAATAGGCGCCGGGCGGGCCGTTGGCGTAGGCGATGCGGTCGCCGATGGCGAAGCGAGTGACGCTCTCACCCACGGCCTCGACAGTCCCCGCCGCTTCGAGGCCCAGTCCGGTTGGATAGGTGAGGGGATAGAGCCCGTCCCTCTGGTAGATGTCGATGAAGTTCAGGCCGATGGCGAGGTGCCGGACCCGGACCTCGCCGGGGCCGGGCTCCGGGACTGGGACCGTCTTGATCTCCAGAACGTCGGGACCGCCGGCGCGGTCGAGACGGACGGCGCGCATCGTGGCGTTGGGCATGGCGGGTTCCTTTCCGGGGTCGGATCGGCCTATGAGATCGATCCGAGAGGTTGGAGCGCCATGATGAAATTCAAGGTCGAGGCCGAGTGCACGCCGGAGGAGGCCCGCGCCTTCCTGGGTCTGCCGGACGTCACCCCGCTGAACGAGCGCCTGGTTGCCGAGATGCAGGCCCGCATGGAGGCCAACATCACCGCCATGCAGCCAGAGGAACTGATGAAGTCCTGGACGGCTTTCGGCCTTCAGGCTCAAGACCAGTTCCGGCAGATGATGCAGGCGGTGGTGAAACCGTGAGGTTCGACCGTCTCCTCCCCGTCGGCGAAGCCTATGGGGAGGTGGCTCCGAAGCGCAGCAAAGGAGACGGAGGGGTTCTGGTCGCTGGCTCCCCTCCGTCTGCTCGCAAAGGCTCGCAGCCCTCTCCCCATTCGCTGTGCGAACAGGGAGGAGACGAAGCGTGACCACCATCTTCGCTCTCGCCACGCCCCCGGGCAGAGGGGCCGTGGCGATCATCCGTCTGTCCGGCCCGGACACGCATCGCGCGCTCGACGCTTTGGGAGCGCGTGGCTTGAAGCCCCGTCTCGCCAGCCTGCGCACGCTTCGCTACGACGGCGCGCTCCTAGATCAGGCGCTCGTCCTGCGCTTCGTCGCGCCCCACAGCTATACGGGCGAGGACGCCGCCGAGCTGCATCTCCACGGTGGCCGAGCGGTGGTCGAGGCCGTTGCGCATGCCCTGCTCGATCTCGGCCTGTCCCCCGCCGAACCGGGCGAGTTCACGCGCCGCGCGTTTCAGAACGGCCGGATGGACCTGGCCCAGGCCGAGGCCGTCGCCGATCTGGTCGACGCCGAGACGTCCGCCCAGGCGGCGCAGGCGCTGGGTCAGCTGGATGGGGCCCTGTCAAAGACCTACGCGGGTTTCCGCCGCGATCTGCTGACGGCGCTGGCCCTGGTCGAGGCGGAGATCGACTTCCCCGACGAGGATGTGCCGGACAACCTCGCGCGCTCAGCCGGGCCGGTGCTGGACCGGCTGCTGGTCGCTCTCCATGCCGCGCTCGCCGACGCCGACCGCGGCCGCCGCGTTCGTGAGGGCTATCGCATCGTCCTGATTGGCGAAACCAACGCCGGCAAGTCCGCGCTGTTCAACGCGCTGGTCCGGCGCGAGGCCGCCATCGTGACCCCGATCGCCGGTACCACAAGAGACGTGCTCGATGCTGATCTGATCATCGGGGGCTATGCGGTTACCCTGTCCGATACCGCCGGGTTGCGTGACAGCGATGACCCGGTCGAGGCCGAAGGCGTCCGCCGGGCGAGAGCGAGGGCTGAGGCGGCCGACCTGCGGCTATGGGTCCGCGCCCCCGGAGACCCGGAGGGTCCTGCGGCCGCCTATGTCCGACCCGACGACCTGACCGTCTGGACCAAGGCCGATCTCGGCGGTGTCGCGCCAACCGGCGGTTTTCCCGTCAGCGCCGTAAGCGGGCTGGGGATCGATGCCCTGCACGACGCCCTGGCTCAGCGACTGGCGCGTGACCTCTCGGGTGCCGATTTTCCCGCCGTCACCCGCGAGCGCCATAGACGGCGGCTGGCCGAGGCGGCCGAAACTGTAGAGGCCGCGCGGGATCGGCTGATCGACGCGCCTGAACTGGCGGGGGACGATCTGCGCCGGGCAGCGGAGGCCCTGTCCCGGGTCACCGGCGAGATCGGCGTCGAGGATGTGCTGGGCGAGGTCTTCGCCACCTTCTGTATCGGCAAGTGAAGGCCGACTGTTTCACGTGAAACACAGGCGCTCAAACAAGGAGCGTCTGCAAGAGGAGCGGCAGCGCCCAGACATGCCCGAGGTGGCGTTTTCCGCCCATCTCGACTATGTCCCGCCTCCCATGATCTCCTTCGACGTCATCGTCATCGGCGGCGGACACGCCGGCTGCGAGGCTGCTGCGGCCTCGGCGCGCTTTGGCGCGCGTACCCTGTTGCTCACCCAGAAGCTCGAGACTGTCGGTGAGATGTCATGCAATCCGGCCATCGGCGGCTTGGGGAAGGGCCATCTGGTCCGGGAGATCGACGCCCTGGACGGCCTGATGGGGCGGCTGGCGGATGTCTCGGGCATCCAGTTCCGCATGCTGAACCGGTCCAAGGGCGCCGCCGTGCGAGGTCCGCGCAGCCAGATCGATCGGCGTCTCTATCGCGAGGCCATGCAGGCCGAGCTGGCGGCGACGCCGAACCTGACCCTTATGGCGGGATCCGCTGAGGCTCTGATCCTCGACAACGGCCGGGTGGGCGGTGTGACCACCGGCGGAGGCGTTCAACTGCGCGCAGGCGCGGTCGTGCTGACGACCGGCACCTTCCTCAACGGCGTCATCCATCGCGGCGATGAGCGCATTCCTGCCGGACGACATGGCGAGGCTCCCTCGACCGGGCTGGCGGCCGATCTTTATGGCGCGGATCTGGCCATGGGCCGGCTTAAGACCGGCACGCCCGCGCGTCTGGACGGGCGCACCATCGCCTGGGACCGGCTGGAGATGCAGGATGCGGATGAGACGCCCGTGCCCTTCAGTTTCCTGACCGACCGCATCACCGTGCCCCAGATCGCCTGCGGCATCACGGCGACGACGGAGGAGACGCACCGGATCATCGCCGAGAACCTCGGCGAGAGCGCTGTCTATGGAGGGCGGCTGACGGGGCGGGGTCCTCGCTATTGCCCCTCCATCGAGGACAAGGTCGTCCGCTTCGCCGACAAGACCTCGCACCAGGTCTTCCTGGAACCCGAGGGGCTGGACGATCCCACTGTCTATCCGAACGGTATCTCGACCTCTGTCTCGCCCGACACGCAGATGGCCTTCCTGCGCACCATGCCGGGGCTGGAGGCGGTCAAGGTGTTCCGCTTCGGCTACGCCATCGAGTACGACTACGTCGACCCGCGCGAGCTGACGCCTGCGCTGGAGGTCAAGCGTCGACCGGGCCTCTATTTGGCGGGTCAGATCAACGGTACCACCGGGTATGAGGAGGCGGGCGCTCAAGGGTTGATCGCCGGCTTGAACGCCGCGCGCGCGGCGGCCGGGTCTCCGGAAGTCGTGCTGGGGCGGGACCAGGCCTATATCGGGGTGATGATCGACGACCTGGTCACACGCGGTGTGACCGAGCCCTACCGCATGTTCACCAGCCGCGCGGAGTATCGGTTGACTCTGCGCGCCGACAACGCGGATCAACGGTTGACCCGGTTCGGCGTCGAAGCTGGCGTGGTCGGATCCGACCGCCGCACGGCGTTCGAGGCGAAGGCCAAAGCGCTAGCGGCCGCGACGACGCTGGCAAGGGAGACCCGGTTCACGCCCAAGGAGGCTCAGGCGCTCGGGATCACGGTCAATCCTGATGGCCAGCGTCGGTCGATTCGCGATCTGTTGGCCTATCCGGGTGTCAACCTGACGGCGTTCGAGGCGGCCTTCCCGGCCATTCGCGAGTGGTCGTCGGCCGTTCGCGAGCAGGTCGAGATCGACGCGGGCTATGCCGGTTACCTCGATCGGCAAGCCGCGGACGCCGAAGCCCTGCGCCGTGAAGAGGCGCTGAGCCTGCCGTCGAATCTGGACTATGCCACCATCGGCAGCCTGTCGAACGAGGTCCGGGAGAAACTGGATCGCGTCCGCCCCCGAACACTCGGCCAGGCGGCCCGGATCGAAGGCGTGACACCGGGTGCCCTGACGGCCCTTCTGGCCCATGTGAAGCGCTCGGCTGTCGCAGCCTGATGACTGACGCCGAGTTTCAGCACCTCACCCAGGCCGCGCCTGCGCGCATGCAGGAACTGACCAGCTTCCTTTCGCGCCTGACCGAAGCCAATGCGGTCATGAACCTGGTGGGGCCGGACAGCTTGCCGGACTTCTGGAACCGCCATGCCTGGGACTCCGCCCAGTTGCTAGACCTGGCCCCGAAGGGACTGACCTGGGCGGACCTCGGCGCGGGAGCCGGCTTTCCCGGTCTGGTCCTGGCCATCCTCCTGAAGGATAGGCCGGCGTCCCACGTCTGGCTGATCGACTCGCTCCAGAAGCGGTGCCGTTTTCTGCAATCGGTCGTGGATGACCTCTCGCTTCCAGCGACGGTGATCTGGGGCCGCGCGGAGCAGCAGACGGTCAAGGTCGACGTGGTCACCGCCCGCGCCGTGGCGCCCATGGAGAAGCTGCTGGGTTATGCACAGCCCTACCTCCAACGCGGTGCACAAGGCTTGTTTCTGAAGGGAGAGAAGGCCGAGCTTGAGTTGCGGGATGCTGCCAAGGTCTGGCAAGTGGAGGCGGACCTCTCCGTCTCGCGCAGCGATCCGCGCGGCCGCATCGTCACCGTCCGGAGTCTGAAACGCCGTGGCTAGTTCCAGCCGTCCCGCCCGTGTCCTCGCCGTCTCGAACCAGAAGGGCGGGGTCGGCAAGACCACGACCGCGATCAACCTCGGTACGGCGCTCGCCGCCATCGGCGAGCGGGTGCTAATCGTGGACATGGACCCGCAGGGCAATGCCTCCACGGGTCTCGGTGTTCCACGTGAAACACGGCGCATCACAATCTACGACGTCATTGTGGATGGTCGATCCGTGGATGACGCGGCCGTACCGACGGCGGTCCCCGGCCTCGATATCATTCCAGCCGATGCCGATATGTCGGGCGTCGAGATCGAGCTGAGCCAGGCGGATCGGCGTTCCTATCGCCTGCGCGACGCTCTGGCGACGCAAGGACAAGGCGGTAGCGCCCGGTATGACTACGTCCTGATCGACTGCCCGCCGTCGCTGAACCTGCTGACGCTCAACGCGATGGCGGCCGCGGACGGGGTTCTGGTGCCGTTGCAGTGCGAGTTCTTCGCGCTCGAAGGGTTGACGCAGTTGATGAAGACCATCGAGATGGTCCGTCAATCGTTGAATCCGAGCCTCGAGATTCAGGGCCTGGTCCTGACGATGTTTGATCGGCGCAACGCCCTGTCCGGACAGGTCGCGGCCGACGTCCGGGCCCACTTCGGCGACAAGGTCTATGAGGCGGTGATCCCCCGGAACGTGCGCGTTTCCGAAGCGCCGTCCTTCGGCAAGCCCGTCCTGATCTACGACCTGAAATGCACCGGCAGCCAGGCCTATCTGCGACTGGCCAAGGAAGTGGTGGGGCGTGAGCGTCGCCGCCTCGCTGCCTGACTTAAACAACGGAAACAACGACTTGTCTGAACGCCAAAGAGGTCTGGGTCGCGGTCTGTCGGCGCTGTTGGGAGACGCGGCTGCTGAGGCCGCTCCTGTCGCGCCGGGCCAGCCCCTTCCGGCCGGAGTGCAGCTTGCACCTATCGAAAGCCTGAAGCCCAACCCCGACCAGCCGAGAAAGGTTTTCCGGCCTGAAGATCTTTCGGAACTGACCCAGTCTATCCGCGACAAGGGCGTTCTGCAGCCCATCCTGGTCCGTGCCCAGCCGGGCGAGGACGGCGTCTGGCAGATCATCGCCGGGGAACGTCGCTGGCGCGCGGCCCAGGGGGCCCGCCTGACCGAGGTCCCGATCATCGTCCGCCAAATGGACGACCTCGAGGTTCTGGAAGTCGCCATCATCGAAAATGTCCAGCGCGCCGACCTCAACCCGCTGGAAGAGGCCCAGGCCTATGCCTCGCTCATGGAGCGGTTCGGCCGGACGCAGGACGCGGTCGCCGGCATCGTCGGCAAGTCTCGCAGCCACGTGGCCAATACTCTGCGTCTCACCTACCTGACGCCGCGCGCCAAGGAGCTGGTCAGCGAAGGAATCCTGTCGGCGGGCCATGCGCGGGCCTTGCTGACAGCGAAGGACCCGGACGCTCTGGCCGAGAAGATTGTCCTGGAAGGCCTGAACGTCCGCCAGACCGAGGCGCTGGCACGCAAGTCACAGGGGGCTGGGGCCAAGCCGCGCGGGAAGGTGATGGCGACGTCCTCGCCCGACACTGCGGCGCTCGAACAGGATCTGGCTGACGCGCTCGGCCTGAAGGTCACGCTGAGCGACAGGGGCGGGAAGGGCGAACTGACCCTTGCCTACGCCAATCTGGAGCAGCTGGACGACCTGTGTCGTCGATTGATGCGCGGCTGATGGCGCGGGCGTGCTAGTCTGCGGCCATGACCGACATACCCGAAACCGCCGCCGATGCCCTGAAACGCGTCCTCGCCGCCAAGAAGGCGGGTGCTCCGTCCGGCGGCCCGGCCTTCAAGCCCGGCCAGCATCCCGAGAAGTCGGTAAGCGCGAGGAATGCCGCCCTGGCCAAGCCCGCGTTCCGCAAGGCTTCCAAGCGCGGGTAAGCCGCCGTCGCGCGCTAGACGTCCAGATCGACCGTGATGGGGCAGTGGTCCGACGGCTGCTCCCAGGCCCGGACGGGCTCGTGAATCGTCGCTGATCCGGCCACCACCGCCGGTGCCAGACCCGGCGATGTCCAGATGTGATCCAGCCTGAGGCCTCGGTTCGTCTTCCGGAAGTCGACGGCGCGATAGCTCCACCAGCTCGCGAGCTTCTGCGGCTCGGGGAAGGCCTCGCGCACCACGTCGACAAAGCCGCCGGCCGCCTGGAGGCGGTTCAGCGTCTCGACCTCGATGGGCGTGTGACTGACCACCTTGGACATGAAGCGGTGGTTCCATACGTCGTATTCGCTGGGCGCGATGTTGAAATCGCCACACATCAGAAGCGGCCGCGATCGATCCAGTCCCCGCGCTGTCTCGGTCAGCCGCTCGTAGAAGTCCATCTTGTGGTCGAACTTGGGGTTCAATGTCCGATCAGGCACATCGCCACCGGCCGGGATGTAGAAATTCTGCACATCCACGCCCGCGATCCGCGCCGAGACGCAGCGGGCATGGCCGAGCTTGCAGGCGTTGAATGTCTCTGAGGCCTCGATCGGAAGCCGGCTGGCGATGGCCACGCCGTGCCAGCCTTTCTGACCCGAGATTTTCAGGTGTGGCAGGCCCATGTCGGCAAAGGCGTTGCGGGGAAACTGGTCCTCCAGACACTTGATCTCCTGCAGGCACAGGACGTCGGTCCTGCTCTCGGCGACGAAGCGGGCGACCTGGTCGATGCGCAGGCGGACGGAGTTGATGTTCCAGGTGGCGACGCGCACGCGACTCAGCCCTGCCGGATCGGCGTAGTGCGAGGGTCCGGGCCGTTGGTGACGACCCGATCGCGGTCGCCCAGGTCCTTGACGACCTTCACGTCGGTGAAGCCTGCGGCCTCGAACAGGGCTTTCACTTGCGGGCCCTGATCCCAGCCGATCTCGACGGCGAAAACGCCGCCGGGCTTCAGGATGCGCATGATCTCAGGGGCCAGGTCGCGATAGGCCTGCAATCCGTCCGGCCCACCGTCCAACGCCAGCACCGGATCGTGGTCCCGCACCTCCGGATCGAGACCGGCGATGTCGTCCGACGGAATATAGGGCGGGTTGGACACCACCAGGTCGAAGCTGTGATCACCGAAGCCCGCCGCCCATTCGGTCCGCAGGAAGGCGGCACGGCCGTCCAGCCCCAGGTTGGCGGCGTTCTCCCGCGCGACCGCCAGGGCCTCCGACGAAATGTCGGTGCCAACGCCGTGGGCCGCCGGACGCTCGGTCAGGAGCGCCAGCAGGATCGCGCCCGATCCCGTCCCCAGGTCGATGGCGTGGAAATGCCGGGTTGGCTCAAACGCCAGAAGCGCCACGTCGATCAGCGTCTCGGTGTCCGGGCGTGGGCTGAGCACGTCGGGGGTGACGTTTAGCATGATCTTCCAGAAGCCCTTGCGGCCCAGGATGCGCGACACGGGCTCGCGGCGCAGCCGCCGCTCCAGATAGCCGTCCAGCGTGGCCAGCTGGTCGGGTGTCACCGCGCGATAGGGGTCGGTAAGGATATCCAGCCGCGAGCAGCCGGTCGCGGCCTCCAGCAACAGCCGCGCGTCGATGGCGGGGCTGTCGATCTTTTGGGCCTTCAGCGCGGTCTGGGCCGATTTCCAGGCGGTCAGCAGGGTGGGGGCGTCGCTCATTCAAATCCACTCGACGGGGTCGTTCACGGCGATCTCGCCGGTCGTCTGGACCGACAGATAGAGACCGCAGAAGGCATGGCCATAGAGGCGCATCAGGTCGCCGACCAGATCGGCGTCGCGTTCTCCCGTGGCCGGATCGACATCGACGGCGACGCAGCGTCGGATCGGCTTGATGGCCCGCAGAGTGGCCTCGCCGACCCTGAGCGATAGCCCGGCGACGTCGTTCTCGATCCAGGGTTCCCAGCCTTCGACGTGAATGTTGGCGCGAAACCGCAGGGGATCCAGTGGCCGACCGAGCCGCTGGGACAGATCTCGCAGACTGGCGAGGTTCAGGATCGACACGTCGCCCCTGGGATCGTCCATGAAGCGATGGCCTTGGCCGTCCAGCACCTTCAGCGGCGCCGTCGCCTCCTCGCCCAGCGCCTCGGTGAGCCAGGCCTCCAGCGCCCGGTCGCCTTCGGTCTGACCCAGGCGAACGGTCAGGGACGGAACGCCCGGCCTCCGCACCGTGAGGTCTCCGGTGCGCGCGTCCCAGTGGCTGGCGACCCGGGCGAGCGCGGGGATGCGCGCCAGGACGGCGAACCGCATCTTGGAGATATGCGCCGCCGCTGCGGGATCGAAGCCGGAGGGTTCGATCTCGACCGCGTAGAGCCGGTCGCCGGGAAACGCCGCGCCCGCGTCCAGCCGGGCCCGCCCCAGTGGTTCGGGCGTCAGGCCCTTCACGGGGTGCCGGTGCAGCGCAGCGATGCGGGCGGGAGAGGTCACCGCCGCTCCGTGCCCGACCCGCCGGTCGCAGGCAAGCGTCCGGAACGGGCCGCAAGCCTGAAGGTTTATGGCCTCATGTCTTCCCCGCCCCGTCGATCCCTCCTGTCCGGCCACTGGCGGTTCCTCGGTGCCGCCCTCGCGGGACTGGCCGCCTGCGCCGGAGCCGCGCATCTGATCTATTCCCAGGGTCATCGCTACGGACTGGAGCTGCGGGCGCCGCGTCCGGAGCACTCGCCCTCGAAGCCGCCCACGCCCGAGGATCACGAGGCCCGCGAACCCGGCCGGGGCCGGATCGCCCGCCATCCGCACCAGATCCCGCATAAAGGCTGGGTCGACATCGCCTGGCGAGTCGGGGCGTCCTACTTCGGCGACCGGGTCGGCTTTGTCGCCGGGGGCGTGACCTTCTTCATCCTTCTGTCGCTGATCCCGACGCTCGGTGCCTTCGTGACCATCTACGGCCTGTTCGCCGATCCGAACGACGCCTGGATGCGGCTGGCTTTCCTCTATTCGGTGCTGCCGGCCAATGTGACCCAGTTCCTCGGCGCGGAGATGGCCCGGCTGGCGGCCGGGTCGACGTCGCAGCTGACCTTCACACTGATCTGGACGCTGGCCCTGTCGCTCTGGACCGCCAACAACGGAATCAAGACGCTCTTCTATGGCCTGAACGTCGCCTATCACGAGGTCGAGAAGCGCAACATCGTCCGCTACAACCTGATCTGCTTCGCCTTCACCCTGACGGGCCTGGCGGCTGTCCTGGTCTCGGCCGCCCTTGTCGTGGGGGTGCCGGTTGTGCTCGGGACGCTGGGCCTTGCCGAAGAGTGGCAGGCGCTCGCGCCGCTGCGGTGGCCGATCCTGTTCGTGCTCTACGTCGGCGCGCTCGCCGTCATCTATCGCTTCGGACCCTGCCGGGCCCGCGCCCGCTGGCGATGGCTGACGCCTGGAGCGGTCTTCGCCGCCGTGCTCAGCGTCCTGACGTCGTTCCTGTTCAGCTGGTATCTGACGACCTTCGTTCGGCTGGATTCCTACGGCCCTCTGGCCACGGCGATGGGCTTCCTGCTGTGGACCTCGATCTCGGTCCAGGTGATCCTGATGGGAGCCGAGCTGAACGCCGAGATCGAGCACCAGACGGCCCAGGACACGACGACGGGCGACCCGAGGCCGCTCGGCGAACGCGGCGCCGTCATGGCCGATACGGTCGGCCCACGACGCGGCAGCCCCGCCACCCTGACCTTCACCCTGCGCCACGCCGAGGCCCTGGCCGATCGCCTCGGACGCCGGCGAAACCGGCCCGCGTCGCCTTCGGGGTCGCAAGACGGTGGCGGCGACCCTATCTAGGCGGATGAGCAGCTTTCGTCAGACCACCCTCGAGCGCGCCTACGACCTGGCGCGCAGCGGTTCCTGCCGCACGGTCGGGGACATCAAGACCCGGCTTCAGGCCGAGGGCTATGAAGGGGTCAAGGACCGGCTGTACGGCGCGTCCCTGACCGCGGCGCTGCGCAAGCTGTGCGCAGAGCACTACGTCTGCCCCGACGCCCAAGCAGCCGCAACGCAGTCCGCCCCGGCGGGCGACTGAAGCCTTTCGGTTGCGCCGGCGGGCTTTCCGGTCCATAAGGCACCCGTCGATCTCTCTGCGTAACGCCCCTTCTCTCTGCGAACGCACCGAGTTTCTGGCCGATCCCATTCAGACCCGACAGGCTCCAGGCGCTTTTGCCTGCGGCCAACTGCGAACGGAGAGCTGAAATGGCGACCGGAACTGTCAAGTGGTACAACTCAACAAAAGGCTATGGCTTCATCGAGCCGAGTGATGGCGGCAAGGACGTGTTCGTGCACGTCTCGGCCGTTGAAGGCGCGGGCATGCGCGGCCTGAACGAAGGTCAGACGATCTCCTACGAGGTCGAGAAGGACCGCCGCACCGGCAAGGAATCCGCCGGCCAGTTGAAGACGCCGGAATAGTCAGACCGTCCGTCCTCGTGGACGACGAACAGACGCGGGGTCGGAACGCCTGTTCCGGCCCCGTTTCCAAATCCGAAGACTCCCGCCGCGACACGCGGGCGCTTGCTCCCGCGTTGGCCCCCGCGTAGAGCGCCATGACGATGTTCGGCCTTGCCAATCCCGACAGGTTCATGCGCTTCACCGCGCCCGTGACCCCGGTGTTCTGGGCGCTGGCGGCGCTGCTGCTCGCCATCGGAACCTGGCTCAGTTTCACCGCGCCCGGCGACTATCAGCAGGGCGATACCGTGCGGATCATGTTCGTCCATGTACCCGCCGCTTCTCTGGGGCTGGCAGCCTATGCGGCGCTCGGCGTCTCCAGCTTTTTCGCGCTCGTTTTTCGTCATCCCCTCGCCGATGCCGCTGCCCGCGCCGCCGCCCTGCCCGGAGCGGCTTTCACCGCTCTGGCCCTGATCACCGGCGGTTTGTGGGGCCAGCCGATGTGGGGGACCTGGTGGGTGTGGGACGCGCGGCTGACCAGCGTGCTGGTGCTGTTCCTCTTCTACCTCGGCTACATGGCGCTGCGCTCCTCGATCGACGACGAACAGAAGGCCACCCGCGCCGCCGCCGTTCTGGGCCTCGTCGGGCTGATCAACCTGCCGATCGTGAAGTTTTCGGTGGACTGGTGGAACACGCTCCACCAGCCAGCCTCCCTGCTGCGCGCCGGCGGGACCAGCCTCGATCCGGTCTTTCTTGCCCCGCTTCTGACCATGATGGCAGCTTATGGGGCCCTGTTTGGCGCGGTCTGGCTGACGACCATCCGGGCCGAGGTGATGCGCCGTCGGGTGCAGGGCATCCGCGCGCGCCGGGCGCTGGAGGCGTGATGCTCGATCTCGACATGAGCCCCTACGGTGCCTTTGTCTGGCCGGCCTGGGCGATCACCGCGATCGTGCTGGGTGCCGTCGTCGCCCGCGCCGTGGCTTCGGCCCGGCGCTGGAAGGCGGAGCTGAAGCGTCTCGAAGACGAGGACGCCGCATGAGCCGCTGGCTGACGGTCATCCCGCTGATCGTTCTGGCGGGGCTAGCCGTACTCTTCATCGGCTGGTCGCTGCAGCGCGATCCTGAATACCGCCCGGACGCCATCGTCGGCCAGACCGTGCCGGAGACGGTCCTGCCGATCCTCCAGGGGGACGTCGCCGGCCCCCAGAACGTCGACCTGAAAACCGCCGGTGTCGGCCGCCCTATGCTGGTCAACCTGTTCGCCAGCTGGTGCGCACCCTGCCGCATTGAACACCCGCAGCTGATGGCGCTGAAGGACCGCGGCATCGCGGTTGTCGGCGTCGCCTACAAGGACGATCCGATCGCCACGCGCGCCTTCCTCGACGAACTCGGCGATCCATTCACGATGGTTCTGGTCGATCAGGAAGGCCGCGCGGGTCTGGATCTCGGCGTCTCGGGCGTGCCGGAGACCTTCGCTGTCGACGCCATGGGGCGCATTGTAGCCAAGGCGTCGGGGCCGCTGCTGACCCAGGCCGACGTCGACCGGCTGGTGGCGGCGCTGGATGCGCCCTCGCGCCCCCTTCCGACGGCCCGCACGCCCGAGGAACTCGCTGTTCAGCGGGAAGAAGCGGCGCGTTAACCCTTTTTCGACGGGGATCGTTAACCCTGTCGGCATGAGCGCGATCCGCCCCGAGCTGCCTGTTGTCCAACCCGCGCCGCCGGGACCCCCGGCCCAGGTGCGAGCGGCGCAGGCCGCCTTCTTTCGCGCCGCTTTGGCCGAGGTCGCTCCGACGGCTACGGTCACTGGGAATCCGGCCTCACCGACCTCGGCGAAAACGGACGAGACCGTCCGTCTTCCGCGCCCAGGCGCCCTCCTCGATATCCGCGTCTAGGCGGCCGGTTCGACGACTTTCGGCTTCTTGAGCTTGCGCGCCTTCTTGGGCTCAGCGGCCTTCTTCGCAGCCTTTTCAGCCTTGCGGGCCTCCTTCTGAGCCTTCTTCAGGGCCTTGGCCTCGGCCTTGGCCTGATCCGGGGCCGCATCGGCAGCGGAGGCCAACTCTGCCAGCAGATCCAGAAACCCATCCCTCTTGCCCTTGGGCAGCAGGGCCATGATCCGGCGGTCGGCCGCCTCGACCTTGGGCCGTGCAGCGTCGAGAAGGGCCTGACCTTCGGGCGAAAGCCGCACTGCCTTGGCACGCGCGTCAAGGGTGGACCGTTCGCGGGTCAGAAGTCCCTTGGTCGTCATGCGGGCCACGAGGTCGGCCAGCGTCGAGCGGTCGATCCCGGTCGCTTTCACCAACTCGGTCTGGGTCAGGCCTTCCTTGACCGAGACAGCCTCCATGACCGCAAACTGCCGCTGGGTTGGTCCGTCGGAGCCGAGCTCTTCTGCGTAAACGTCGAGCGCCAGTTGCAGCGCCCTATGCATGAGATGGCTGGGGGACTCGGCTAGGGTCCCCGATCGCCGCGCCTGCTTTCCGGACTTCACCATCGACGCCATCCCCTTTGCCGTGTGCGGAGGGTTATCAGCCGCGCTTTACGGTTTGACGACAGACGATTTCGTCAGGGATCAGGGCGCGGTGTCGGGCCGGGCCGGTGCGGAGGGGTCGACCGGACCCTCCCCGACCAGATTCTTCATGATCAGCGGCACCTGAGCCAGGCCAAAAGCCGATGATGCAATCCAGAGAACTCCCCGAAAGCTGACCCAAACATCAGCGGGGTCGACGCTGTTCAACCCCAACTTCGGAGCGGTCCATGCGACCAGGGCCTCCGAACGCACTGCTTCATTCACGAGAGCAACCGCGAGAAAGAAAAACCCATATCGGATCGTCAAGATCCGCCAAGCTCTGTCATTGACCGGAATCACGGTCCCGAGCAGGGCCTTCAGGGGTTGCTTGCCCAACAGTACCCCGCCCAGCAGGGCCACCGCCAACGACCCGTTCAGCACCGTGACCTTGAGCTTCACGAACAGGTCGTCGTTGAAGACCAGCGTCAGAACGCCGAACACCAGAGCGAAGCCTCCGACGAGCAGCGGCATCAGCGCCAGTCGCTTTTCGACGAACAGGCCGACCGCCACAGCGACGGCCGCGCCGGCAACCAAAGCCCAGGTCGCCTGTACCAGGGCTTCATCCCCTGAGAGGCCGCGTAACCGAAGAACCAGAAACGCCAAGGCGAAAGCGGCGATGGCACCGAAATCGACAGCCGACCGAATCCAGGTCGGTGGGGCTTCGCGGTTCGTGGTCTCCGGTCCGGTCACGCTCAGCCCTCCAGTCCGACGAGCGAACGAGAAAACGCCCTGGCGTCGAAGGGTTGCAGATCGTCTATCCCTTCACCGACGCCAATCAGCTTGATGGGGGCGTCGGACGCCTGGGCCACCGGCACCAGCACCCCGCCGCGCGCCGTGCCGTCCAGCTTGGTCATGACCAGGCCCGAAACGAAGGCAGCGCGTCCGAAGATCTGCTCCTGGGCCAGCGCATTGCGGCCCACCGTGGCGTCCAGCACCAACAGGGTTTCATGCGGGGCGTCCGGATCGGTCTTCTTCAGCACCCGCACGATCTTCAGCAGCTCGTCCATGAGCGCCGTCTTGTTCTGCAGCCGCCCGGCCGTGTCGATCAGGACGACGTCGAACCCTTCCGCCTTCGCCTTGGCGTAGGCGTCGAAGGCGAGGCCGGCCGCGTCGGCGCCGTCCCGACGGCTCTCGAAGTGGGCGCCGGCCCGCTCGGCCCAGACCTTCAGCTGTTCGCGCGCGGCGGCGCGGAAGGTGTCGCCGGCGACGATCATGACCTTGGCACCCCGTCTGGTCAGGTCGGCGGCGATCTTGCCCAGCGTCGTCGTCTTGCCTGAGCCGTTGACGCCGACGAACAGCACCACGAACGGCTTGATCCCGCCGCCGACGCCCTCGGACCCCAGCGGATCGAAGCTGGCCTGGCGTGGCAAAAGCTCTGCAGCGACGGCTTCGGCCAGGGCCTCCTTGACCTCGCGCTCGTCCGACACCTTGCCAAAGCGGAGCTGGCGGAAGCGTTCGACGATCCGGTCGGTCGCGGCCGGGCCGAGGTCGCTTTCCAGCAGATGCTCCTCCAGCCGGTCGAGCGCCTCTTCGCTGAGCGGCTCCTTGACGAAGGCGGAGACGACCGTTTCGGTCATCTGCTGGCTGGACCGGGCCAGTCCCGCGCTCAGGCGCTGGAACCAGCCCTTCTTGGGCGCGTCGGTCATGGAAGCGCTTTAGCCGTCGCCGAGCGCGAGGTCACGGTCTATCGTGGCCACGCCGCGACTTAGGCTCTATATGAGCAAAACCCTCAGGACTGCGCCTTGGCCGAGCTTCATCCCTTCCACAGCCCCCGTACACATGGATTCGTCCGTGTCGGCGCAGCCACACCGGTCGTGCACGTCGCGGATCCAGTGGCCAATGCCGAGGAGCATCTCAAGCTGATCAGAATGGCCGGCGAGGCCGGGGTCGAGCTGCTGATCTTTCCTGAGCTCAGCCTGTCGGCCTACGCGATCGATGACTTGCACCTGCAATCGGCGCTGCTCCACGCGGTGGAGGTCCAGCTACCGACGCTGGCCAAGGCGGCCGGCGAGGTGGGACTGGCCGTCGTCGTCGGGGCTCCGCTCCGCCATGGAGACCGGCTTCTGAACTGCGCCGTCCTGCTGGCCGGTGGCCAGATCGTCGGTGCGGTGCCCAAGACCTATCTGCCGAACTATCGGGAATACTACGAGAAGCGCTGGTTTTCATCCGGGGATGACATCGGGGCGGAGACCCTGCGGGTTTCGGGAACGGACAGCTGGATTGGGACACGGCTGCTGTTCCAGGCCGAAGATCGGCAAGGCTTCCTCGTCGGGCTGGAGGTTTGCGAGGACTTCTGGTCACCACTTCCGCCCTCAACCCGCCAGGCGCTGGCGGGTGCGCGCATCCTCTGCAACCTGTCGGCGTCCAACATCGTCATCGGCAAGGCCGAGGAGCGGGCCATGCTGTGCGCCAGCCAGTCGGCGCGCGCGATGGGTGCCTATGTCTTCGCTGCTTCGGGTTGGGGGGAGTCGACCACCGATCTGGCCTGGGACGGGCAGGCGACGATCCATGAACTGGGGGCCCGGCTGGCCACGGGCGAGCGCTTCTCGCTGGAAAACCACCTTACGGTCGCGGATGTTGATGTCGACCGCATCGGGCTGGAGCGCATGCGCACAGGCACCTTCGCCGATTGCGCGCGTCGCGAGCTGGATGAAGAAGGTTACGTTCGACTGGACTTTCGGTTGCGCCCCACAGCCTCAGCCTCTGCGCTTGTCCGTCCGCTCGACCGTTTTCCCTTTGTGCCCGACGACCCGGCGCGCCTGGACCAGGACTGTTTCGAGGCCTTCAACATCCAGGTCCAGGGCCTGATGCGGCGGATGAAGGCGACCCGCAGCGAGCGCATCGTCCTCGGAGTGTCTGGCGGACTGGACTCGACCCAGGCCCTGCTGGCCGCTTGCACCGCGTTCGACCGACTGGGGCTTCCGCGTACGAACATCCTGGGTTTCACCCTGCCCGGGTTCGCGACATCGGCGGGAACGAAATCCAATGCCTGGGCCCTGATG
>JAIERG010000018.1 GCA_019747095.1 Caulobacteraceae bacterium
CCATGTTCACCAAGGTCCTGATCGCCAACCGCGGCGAGATCGCGCTGCGCGTCCACCGGGCGTGCAAGGAGATGGGTATCTCCACCGTCGCCGTTCACTCCGAGGCCGACCGCGGCGCCATGTGGGTGCGCCTGGCCGACGAGAGCGTCTGCATCGGCCCCGCTCCCGCCTCGAAATCCTATCTGAACATCCCCTCGATCATCGCCGCCGCCGAGATCACCGGGGCCCAGGCCATTCACCCCGGCTACGGCTTCCTGTCCGAGAACGCCCGCTTCGCCGAGATCGTGGAAGCCCACGGCATGACCTTCATCGGCCCGCGCCCTGAGCACATCCGGATCATGGGCGACAAGATCACTGCCAAGCAGACAGCCAAGGACGCCGGCATTCCCGTGGTCCCGGGCTCGGACGGCGAGGTCGAGACGGTGGAAGCCGCGGTTCAAGCCGCCAAGTCCATCGGCTTTCCCCTGATCGTGAAGGCGGCGGCCGGCGGCGGCGGGCGCGGAATGAAGGTGGCGCTGACCGAGAATGACCTCGTCGAGGCCGTTCAGACGGCCCAGACCGAGGCCAAGGCCGCCTTCGGCAACGGCGCGGTCTACATGGAGCGCTATCTTCAGAAGCCCCGCCACATCGAGATCCAGGTGGTGGCCGACAGCCACGGCAACGTCGTCCATCTGGGCGAGCGCGACTGCTCGCTTCAGCGCCGTCATCAGAAGGTGCTGGAAGAGGCTCCCTCGCCTGCCCTGTCGGCCGAAGGCCGTGCAAAGATTGGGGAGATCGTCAACAAAGCCATCGGCGAGATCGGCTATCTGGGCGTCGGCACCATCGAGTTCCTGTGGGAAGACGGCGAGTTCTTCTTCATCGAGATGAACACCCGGCTCCAGGTCGAACACCCCGTTACCGAGGCCGTCACCGGCGTCGACCTGGTCCGCGAACAGATCCGTATCGCCGCCGGCCTGCCGCTCAGCTTCGCCCAGGAGGACATCCACTTTGAGGGTCACGCCATCGAGGTCCGGATCAACGCCGAGAACCCCGATACCTTCGCGCCGTCGCCGGGCACTGTGAACGACTTCCACGCCCCGGGCGGCCTTGGCGTGCGTCTGGATAGCGCCATCTACGCCGGCTATTCGATCCCGCCCTATTACGACAGCCTGATCGGCAAGCTGATCGTCCACGGCCGCGACCGCGCCGAGTGCGTCGCCCGCCTGAAGCGCAGCCTGAACGAGATGGTCGTCGGCGGCATCGACACCACCATCCCCCTCTTCCAGCGCCTTTTGCAGGAGCTGGACATCCTGAGCGGCGACTACGACATCCACTGGCTGGAACAGTGGGCCAAGAAGCGGACGCAATAGGGACGGCGCGGCGTTAGCGCGTGGACGCCTTCACCGCCGAGGACCTGCTCCGTTGCTACGCTCGCGGCGTCTTTCCCATGGGCGAGGCGCGCGACGACCCCCGCATCTTTCTCGTCGAGCCAGAGATGCGAGGCGTCATTCCCCTCGACGGCTTCCACGTCCCCACCCGGCTGCGCCGCACCGTGCGCTCCGAGCCGTTCGAGGTCCGTATCAACACCGCCTTCGGAGCCGTCATCGACGCCTGCGCGGCCTCCGCCCCCGGCCGCGAGGATACCTGGATAAACGCACCGATCCGACGGCTCTACCTGGAGCTCCACGCGCTGGGACGCGCACATTCCGTCGAATGCTGGAAGAACGAGGCGCTGGTCGGCGGTCTCTATGGCGTGACGCTCGGCGGCGCATTCTTCGGCGAGAGCATGTTCAGCCGCGCGACCGACGCCTCCAAGGTAGCGCTGGTCCACCTCGTGGCCCGGCTAAATCGGGGCGGCTGGCGACTGCTGGATGCACAGTTCCGCACCCCGCACCTCGACCAGTTCGGCCTGATCGAGACGCCACAGTTCGTCTATCTGAAGCTACTGGAGCGGGCGTTGACCGCTCAACCGGACGCGTCTGCGCTGACGCGCCCCCACACGGGCGCTGAGGCCGTCGCCTACTCTTTACAGCCGACCACCCACGCGTCGTAGATCGGGTGCTGCAGGCCGCTCAGCGCTGGGGTCGAGGCGAACATCCAGCCTCGGAAGATCTGGCGGGGCTCTGCTCGCACTGAACCGCGCGGCTGCAGCGTCACCTCCAAGTAGGCGATTGAGTCCGCGACCGGCTCATTGTCGGCGCTGACTTCGCAAGCACGGGCGGTGAAGATCAGCGACTGGTTGAAGCGCACAGGGCGCCCACCAACCTCGACTTCAAAACGCATGCTCTCGGCCGTGATCTTGTCGATCGCCTCAACAATGGCGACGCGGCGGCGCTGACGAGGGGTAGGCGACTCGGCGGCGAGACGTTCAGCCTTCTCCTCCTCGCTCTCGCCCTCTTCCTCCTCGTCGGTCGCCCCTTCCTCGTCTTCGTCAGCCGTCACTGCATCGTCGACGGCGGCGGTTTCGATAGAGGGCGCAGGCGGGACGATTGCAATAGGATTGGAAGGCGCGGGATCGGCGGCCGGCGCCACCTCTTCGTTGAGCTGGCGACGGATTTCCTCTGCAACAGGATCGACAGCCGGGGTGGCGTCCTGCGGGGGTGCGTCCTGCATCCCGCCGGCGACCACACCGCCTCCGACCGCGAGGGTCAGGGTCGCCGCGCCGACTGTGAGCAGACGCATACGGTTCATTCGGGTTTCCATGCCTCATAGTCGCCGGTCGCGGCCGGGCGCGAAGCTTCGGCGGCCAGAGATCCAGGCGGACGCCAGGCCATCGGCGTACCCGTCAGATTCGGGTGATAGTCCTTCTCCCAGCGGCGGCGCGGCAGCGGCGCCTCGGTCGGCGGCTCGTCGAAGGTGTAGTGTAGCCAGCCGTGCCAGTCCGGCGTGACTTTCGAGGCCTCGGCATAGCCGTTGTAGACCACCCAGCGCCGACGGCGCCCGTCGTAGCTGACGGTGTCTTTCGACTGGTAGTAGCGGTTGCCGAACTCGTCTGTTCCGATCAGTTCGCCGCGCTTGGCGATGGTGAACAGGGTCCCGAGCGTCGCGCCCGAGGTCCAACCGAAGATCTTGCCGAGCACAGGCGGTCCAGTCCGAAATCACGCCGGCGGGGAGGCCGGTCCAACAGACTCCAATCATAGAAACCGCGCCGCGCCGCGTCCAGCGCAGTGATAGACGGTCTCACGTCAACATCTTGGGGGTAACCCGCGCTCCGTATGCCATATCTATTGCGACAACCGCAGGGCGAGGCCTAGAATCAGCAGGTTCGCCGTCGAAGGCCCCGCGCATGCGCTTCACGCCCCGCTTCCACGCCCTGACCCGCGAGCTGCGGCTGGAGAGACGCGCGGTGGAACGGGCGGACCGCGTCGTGGACGCCGTCACCCCTTCGGGCTGGACCGACGCCCAAGTCGAGGCCTGGCTGGACTGGGCCGACGCCGTGCCGACCGACCTTCCGAGGCTCAGCGAGATCGCCGCCTCGCCGTCGCCGGTGCTGGGAGGCGCAGTCGATCGCTGGGCCGGCCGGCTCGCGGCGTGGGGGCGGGCGGTGGGGGTGTTCGCCTCCGACAAGGACGCCCGCGCCTTCGCCGACGACCTCGCCGCCTCCGTGATCCTGGGGCTCGCGGCCCCGGGCGCGTCCAGGCCCGACGGCGCGCGCGTTCATCCGGTGGCCGACGACCCCCAGGGCGAGACGCCCTCTCCGCCCGTCGCCCGCCTCGACGATGCGACGGCGCGCGCCACCTTCGACGCAGGGACTCGCCGCCGTCAGGGCGAAGCCATCGCCGCCGCTTCCCTCGGCCGGGTCTGCGCCGCCCTGAACGCCGTCGCTGACGCGGTCGCGCGTTGCGAAGGGCCCGCCGCCGACTGCGCCGATCCGGCCGCCAATCCAGCGCTCGCCCGGGCCGCCTGGGCCGCGAGACAGGCCGGCGCAGACGACGCGACCATCCTGCGCGCCATCTCCGGAGAGACCTTCCTCGCCCCCGACCCCGCGTCGGCCGCACCCGACAGACGGGCGCTGCTGTCGGACGAGCCTTCGGACGAAGCGGTCGTCGCCGCCGCCCGCGCGGCCCTGGCCGGCCCGCTCACCCTTGCCTTCGATCCTGACGCGGCCGACCGCCTCGCCCTCGCGGCCGACGCCCCGTGCGCCGTCCTGTCCTGGCCCGCCCTCTGCGCGCTCGGCGGCGACGTAATCGGATCGCTCGAGGCGCTCGTCCGCCTGTGGACCACGGCGCTGGAGATCGAGACCGCGGCCGGCTTCTGCACGGACGGCGCAACGAGCCGCTTGCGCCATGTCCATCGCCCGATCCGCCTGTGGCTGGACGGAGTGCTGGAAGGCTTCCTTCTGGCCGGTCGCGGGCCGAACGCTCAGGCCGACATGACCGGGCTCGCCGCGCTCGTCGTCGCCCAGGCCTCGCTGACCTCCAGCGAACTGGCCGACGCCCTCCACCCCGCCGGCGGCTGGTCCCGGATCGCGGGTTCCATCGAGGCCGAGCTGACAGCCTGCCGCGAGCGTCTCGGCGAAGGCAGCGTGTCGGATCGCGTGCGGACCGCGCTGGACGCGGCGGTGTCCGCCCTGCGCACCTCTGGCCGTCGCAACACCCTGATCGCCCTGGTGCCCCCCGATCCGGAGACCTCCCTGCGGCTAGGCCTGGGCGCCTTGACCCCCGCCCAGACGGTGCAGACCGAGTGGGGCGAGACCTTGCGCCGACTGCACCCCGCCTTCCACGCTGCCATCGCGGCATCGGGCGGGGATCCCGAAGAGGCGGAACGCTGGGTGCTGGGCCGTGGTACCTTGGTCGGCGCGCCCGGACTGGATCACGACCATTTGCGCGGCCTCGGCTTCACCGATGCCGAACTCGAGGCCGTCGAACGCGCCTTGGCCTCGGTGGGGACGCTCGAGAACGCCTTCGTTCCGCCGGTGCTGGACGCGGGCTTCATCCACGACGTTCTGGGCCTCGACCCGGAGGCGACCCCGCCGCACGCACTTCTGGCCGCGCTGGCTCCTCCGGAGGCCCTGGCGGCCACGCGCGCCTACGTCTTCGGGCGAGACGACCTGTCGGGTTGGACCGGCACGCCAGCCGATCTGGCCGAGCTGTGCGCTGATCCGGCCACCGTGGGGGCCGCAATGGCCCAGTCGCTGGCTGCGTTTGGAGACCTCCCGGTGGTCGCCGATCGGGTGCTGCCATGGACATCGACCCTGAATGAGGTCGAGGCCCTGATCCGGCAAGCCGCCGTCGTTGCGCAGCCGATTCGCCTCATCCCGACCCTTGCGCCTGCGCAGCCCGTGCTTGTCCTCTCCGAACCCGAGACCCGCCGCGTGCCCGAGCCGGCGGTGCCTCCCATCGAGACGGTCGTCGAACGCGTCGTCGAGCGCGACCGCACCCGCCGCAAGCTGCCCGACCGCCGCAAGGGCTACATCCAGAAGGCGGCTGTTGGCGGCCACAAGGTCTACATCCACACCGGCGAATACGACGACGGCGAGCTCGGCGAGATCTTCATCGACATGCACAAGGAAGGCGCCGCCTTCCGCAGCCTGATGAACAACTTCGCCATCGCCATCTCCATCGGGCTGCAATACGGTGTGCCACTGGACGAATTCGTGGACGCCTTCGTCTTCACCCGGTTCGAGCCCGCGGGCCGTGTGACCGGCAACGACTCCATCGGCTCGGCGACGTCGATCCTCGACTACATCTTCCGCGAACTGGGCGTGTCCTATCTGGGTCGCCACGAACTGGCCAACGCCGACGCCGAGCCGCTCGACGCCGACGGCCTGGGCGGAGGCAAGGCCGACGAACTGGTGCCAGCCTCCCACTTCATCTCGCGCGGCTTCGCCCGGGGCGCGGCCCCTGACAATCTCGTTGTCCTGCCGTTCGCCCGCCGCGCCGAACCCGATCCGCCTCCCACCTTGATCCACGACGCCGACGCCTGCCCCGCCTGCGGCGATTTCACACTCCAGCGGCGCGGCGGAGCCTTCGTCTGCGACGCCTGCGGCATCGCCCCGTCGATGCAGGGATGACCAGAGCCTTCTCTCACCCGCTGCGGGTGCGCTGGGCCGAGGTGGACGCCCAGGGCGTGGTCTTCAACCCGAACTATTTCCTCTACGCGGACGTCGCGGCGACCGAGTTCCTGCGGGCGCTCGGCGTGGTGCAGACGACCACGCCAGACCTTCTTGAAAGCTATGTGGTCGACGCGCGAGCCAGCTTCCGGGCTCCCGCGCGCTTCGACGACCTGCTGGACATCGGGGTTCGCGTCGACCGGATCGGGCGCTCGAGCTACGCCCTCAGGATCGATGTGATGCGGGATGGCACCGTGCTGGTCGAGGTCTGGCTGACCTATGTCCGGGCGGTGGATGGCACATCGACCCCCCTCTCTGAGGCGTTTCGCCTCGCACTCGAGGCAACGATGGCTGCCGGAGAAAGTTCAGAAGATCGTAAGGCCTGAATAAGAGTGTTGCCGCGTTCTCACCGTTCCGGGACCGCATCCGTGATCAAGCCTTCTCTCACCGTGATTGTCCTGTGCCTGCTGGCGGTGCCGGTCCAGGCCCAGAACGCCAATCAGATTGAGCGAGTGCGGAGCGGCGGGTCCTGCCCGGGCTGCAATCTGTTCCAGGGCGACTTCTCGGGGATCGAAGCACGGGGCCAGAACCTGTCAGGCGCTCGCATCCGCCAGGCAGATCTGAGCCTGGCCACCATGAACCGCACCCGGTTCTCCAACGCCGACCTTCGGGACGTCGAGGCCTACGGCGGGGTTTTCTCCTCTTCAAACTTTTCTGGTGCCAATCTGACGAACTCCAGCTGGGTAGGAGCCTACCTCGAGGGTTCCAGCTTTTCAGGTGCGACACTTGCCGGTGCGAACTTCTCTGGCGCTCAACTGGCCCGAGCGACCGGCCTTACGCAACGTCAGTTGAATACAGCGTGCGGTGACGCCTCGACCACTCTGCCAAGCCGGCTGACCATACCGCTCTGCTGACATCCAACTGACCTTACGGCGATTTAAGTGGGATTCCGGTGCGAGAGGGATCATCTAGGACGCGTGACCCAGAACCCGAACCTGTTCCGCCCTCGCCTCCTCGCCATTGCCGCATCGTGCAGTGCTATGCTCGCCGCCGGGACGGCCTCCGCGGAGATGCAGCTTCAATGGCAAGACCGCGATGTGGCCCGGATGGTGTCGCTGGGTGGTTCGTGCAACCGCTGCGAGCTATCGGGGCGCAACCTGTCGGGTGCGACCTTTACCGGGGCATCGTTCGTATCCGCGACGCTGGTTGGTACCAATCTCCGTGGAGCCGAGCTTGTCGGTTCGAACTTTTCGTCGTCCGATTTCAGCCGGGCCGATCTGCACGGGGCGGAGTTGGTCGGCTCGAATTTCACTGCCGGCGTGTTCAACGACGCAGTCCTGAACGGGGCGGAGGCGCAAGGAGCGGTCTTCTCGCGCGCCAATCTCACGGGAGCCAACCTGTCGGGTGCCGAACTGGTCGGGGCCAATATGAACGGAGCCATCCTGGCTCGCGCCAACCTTTCAGGCGCGGAACTGTTCGGCACGACGCTGGCCAACGTCAACGCCCGCAGCGCCAACTTCGCCGAAGCCCAGATGAACGCCGCCAACATGGCCAATGGCGACTTCGGCTCAGCCAGCTTCGCGAATGCCGAGCTGGACGGAGCCCGTCTGTCCGGTGCAAGCTTCGACCGGGCCAACTTCTCCGGTGCTTCACTAAACCGAACCGACATTCGCGGTGCGGATTTGTCGAGGGCCACCGGGTTGACCCAGGCCCAGATTTCCACCGCTTGCGGCGACTCGACCACGCGCCTGCCGCGTAACCTGACGGCCCGTACCTGCACCCGCGTCGTAGTCCGCGCACCGCGGGCCCCGGCACCTCCTGCTCCGCCTCAGCCGCGGCGCAACATCGTCATCGCCGACGCGAACTGACAAGCAAAAGGCCCGGAGCGTCCCCGCCCCGGGCCTTTTGGTTTCCGGACCCGGGGGCCTCAGACCTTGATCGGCAAGGCCGTGCGGATGTGGACGTCCTTCAACTGACGCTCCTGCGCTTCCGTCGGCGCGTTCATCAGCAGGTCCTCGCCCTGCTGGTTCAGTGGGAAGGCGATGACCTCGCGGATCGCCGTCTGGCCAGCCAGCAGCATGACGATGCGGTCGATACCCGGGGCCAGGCCCCCGTGCGGCGGCGCGCCATAGCGGAAGGCGTTCAACATGCCGCCGAACTGCTCCTCGACCACCGAGGCGTCATAGCCCGCGATTTCGAAGGCCTTCAGCATGATCTCGGCCTTGTGATTCCGGATCGCGCCCGAGCACAGCTCATAGCCGTTGCAGACGATGTCGTACTGGTACGCGAGCACGTCCAACGGGTCCTTGGTGTTGAGCGCCTCCAGCTCGCCCTGCGGCATGGAGAAGGGGTTGTGGCTGAAATCGACCTTCTTCTCCTCCTCCGACCACTCGAACATCGGGAAGTCGACAATCCAGCAGAACCGGAAGGCGTCGTCGGCGATCAGCCCCAGGTCCTGGCCCAGCTTGGTCCGCGCATTGCCGGCGAACTTGTGGAACACGGCCGGATCGCCGGCGGCGAAGAAGCAGGCGTCGCCCTCGCCCATGCCGACGGCCTTCATCAGGGCGTCGGTGGCTTCCGCGCCCAGGTTCTTGGCGATCGGCCCGCCCCAACCGCCCTGGTCGTCGGACCAGAAGATGTAGCCCAGCCCCGGCTGGCCCTCGCCCTGCGCCCAGCTGTTCATCCGGTCGCAGAAGGCACGGCTGCCGCCCTTCGGCCCCGGAATGGCCCAAACGGCGTTTTTGGCGTCGGCGGCCAGGATCTTGTTGAACAGGCCGAACCCGCCGTCGCGGAAATGCTCGGACACGTCCTGCATCTCGATCGGGTTGCGCAGATCGGGCTTGTCGGTGCCGTACTTGGCGATGGCCTCACGGTAGGGGATGCGGACGAAGGGATAGGGATCGACCGCCTTGCCGTCGGCGAACTCCTCGAACACCCCATGCATGACGGGCTCGATGGCCGCGAAAACATCCTCTTGCGTGACGAAGCTCATCTCGACGTCGAGCTGATAGAACTCGAGGCTCCGGTCCGCGCGCAGATCCTCGTCTCGGAAGCAGGGGGCGATCTGGAAATAGCGATCGAAGCCCGAGACCATCAGCAGCTGCTTGAACTGCTGCGGTGCCTGCGGCAACGCATAGAACTTGCCCGGATGCAGGCGGCTGGGCACGAGGAAGTCGCGCGCGCCCTCAGGGCTCGAGGCCGTCAGGATCGGCGTCTGGTACTCCAGGAAGCCCTGATCGACCATGCGGCGGCGGATCGACGAAATGACCTTCGACCGCAGGACGATGTTCCTGTGCAGCGTCTCGCGCCGCAGGTCGAGATAGCGGTGCTTGAGCCGGATCTCCTCCGGATACTCAGGCTCGCCGAAGACCGGCAGCGGCAGTTCGGCGGCTTCGGAGAGCACCTCGACCGCCTTGACCCGCACCTCGACCTCGCCGGTGGGCAGGTTGGCGTTCACGGTGCCAGCCTCGCGCACGACGACCTCGCCATCGATTCGGATGACGCTCTCGGCCCGCACCCGCTCGACGATCTCGAAACCCGGCGTCTCGGGGTGCAGCACCAGCTGCGTCAGGCCGTAATGGTCACGCAGGTCGATGAACAGCAGGCCGCCATGATCGCGCTTCCTGTGGACCCAGCCCGACAGGCGCACGTTCGATCCGGCGTCCGAAGCTCGAAGGGCACCGCAGGTGTGGGAGCGATAGGCGTGCATGGTCGGGTTCGTCTGAAAACGGCTGTCGGACAGCGGAAAAGAGAAGCGCGCTATGGCGCATCCGCGCCCCGGAAAGTCAAGGATTCGCCGTCCACAGCCCTGATCGCCTGTCCACCATGACAAATGGAACCGTGTCCGGACAGTCACGCCGATCTGCTATGTTGGCAGCCATGTCCGCCCGGCGATCCTCGTCAGACCAGCTGCGCCTCCCGCTCACCCGGGATGTGGCTCCCAGCGCCACCGCCTTCGTGCGGTCGGCGTCGAACGCCTTTGCTTACGATGCCCTCGCCGCCTGGCCCAACGAGACCGGACGGGTCATGGCCCTGTGCGGCCCCGCCGGCTGCGGCAAGAGCCACCTCTCCGCCCTCTGGGCTGAGCGAGTCGGCGCGGTCCCGCTGAACGGCTCGGAAGCGGCCCTAGCCGATCCGCTGGAGCTTGAGGGCCGCCCGGTCCTGCTCGACATCGCCCAGGACGCGGACGATGAAACCCTGTTCCACCTCATCAACCTGGCCCAGCAGGACGGCGGAGCCCTTCTGATGGTCTCCCGCCCCTCGCCGCGCCGCTGGCATGTGGGCGTGCCCGATCTCAGAAGCCGCCTGGACGCCGTCCGCGTCGTCGCCATGGAGGCTCCGGACGACGCGGTCCTGTCCGCCATCCTCGCCGCCCGCTTCGCCGAGCGCAGCATCACGCCGGGCGATGGCGTCATCGACTATCTGGTGTTGCGCATCGACCGCTCGGCCGAAGCCGCCGCCGCCATCGTCGAGCGTCTGGACGCCGAACACCGTCCCGTGACGCGAGCACTGGCCCGCCAGGTTTTGGGGGCCAGCGCCGATCTGTTCGAAGAGCCGCCTGAAGGGTTGCAGCCGTAACATTGCGGCCCCACAACCAACCCATGTCCGACGCCGCCATCGCCGACACCACGACCGGAGAAGAGGTCCCCTCCTCCCGCGCGCCCCAGCTGCATTTGGACGAGGCGCTGATGGCGTCGCCCGAGCGCTTCTTCAACCGCGAGATCAGCTGGCTGAAGTTCAACGCCCGCGTGCTGGAGGAGGCCGCCAACCCGGCCCACCCCCTCCTGGAACGCCTGCGCTTCCTGTCGATCTCGGCCAACAATCTCGATGAGTTCTTCATGACCCGGGTCGCGGGCCTGAAGGGTCAGGTGCGCGAGCGGGTGCGCACCCTGTCCGCCGACGGCCTGACGGCCGCCGAGCAGCTGGAGCGCGTCAACGTCGCCGCCGGCGAGCTGATGGCCGAGCAGCAGAAGCGCTGGCGCCAGCTACGGAACGAACTGACCACCGCCGGCATCGAGGTCGTCCGCTCCGCCAAGATCACCAAGACCGACCGCGACCGGCTGGAGCCAGAGTTCCTCAGCCAGCTGTTCGCCGTGCTGACGCCGCTCGCCATCGACCCGGCGCACCCCTTTCCCTTCCTGCCGAACCTGGGCTTCTCGCTGGCGCTGAAGCTGCGCCGGAACCGAGACAACAAGACTCTCTACGCCCTCGTGCCCGTCCCGACCCAGGTGCGCCGCTTCTGGGAGCTGCCCGGCGACGGCCGGTCGGTGAAGGGGCGGCGGCGGTTCGTGACGCTGGAGACGGTGCTGCTCCTCTTCATCGAGCACCTGTTTCCCGGCCATGAGGTGCTGGAGAAGGGCGTGTTCCGCCTGATCCGCGACAGCGACATCGAGATCGAGGAAGAGGCCGAAGATCTGGTCCTTGAGTTCGAGGAGGCCCTGAAACAGCGCCGCCTGGGCTCGGTCGTGCGTGTGAAGATCGAGGCCACCATGCCCGACGACCTGCGCGACTTCATCGTCGGCGAACTGGAGGCCGAGCCCCAGGACGTGGTCATGATCGACGGCATGCTGGGGCTGGCCCAGCTGTCGGAGCTGATCCCGCCGGGCCATCCCGACCTCAAGTTCCCCGGTTACGAGCCGCGCTATCCTGAGCGCGTCCGCGACCAGGGCGGCGATGTCTTCGCCGCGGTGCGCGAGAAGGACATCCTGATCCACCACCCGTTCGAGAGCTTCGACGTGGTGGTGCAGTTCCTGCGCCAGGCCGCGCGCGACCCCAACGTCATCGCCATCAAGCAGACGCTGTATCGGACGTCCAAGGACAGCCCGATCGTCGCCGCCCTGATCGAGGCCGCCGAGAACGGCAAGAACGTCGTGGCGCTCGTCGAGATCAAGGCCCGCTTCGACGAGGAGGCCAATCTGCGCTGGGCCAGGGCGATGGAGCGGGCCGGCGTCCACGTCGTCTTCGGCTTCGTGGAGTACAAGACCCACGCCAAGCTCAGCGTTGTCGTCCGCCGCGAAGGCGATGGGCTGAAGACCTACTGCCACTTCGGCACTGGCAACTACCACCCGATCACGGCCCGGGTTTATACCGACCTCAGCCTGTTCAGCTGCGACCCCGTGCTGGCCCGCGATGCCTCTCGCGTCTTCAACTACATCACCGGCTACGCCCAGCCTGAAGAGCTGGAGGCCCTGGTCGTCTCGCCGCTGAACATGAAGTCGACCCTGATCGAACTGATTGGCAAGGAGATGCAGGCCGCTGCCAAGGGCAAGCCGGCCGCGATCTGGGTCAAGCTCAATGCCCTCGTCGACCCCGAGATCATTGACGCCCTCTATCGCGCCAGCCAGTGGGGCGTACGCATCGAACTGGTGGTGCGCGGCATCTGTCGCCTGCGTCCGGGTGTTCTAGGGCTGTCGGAGAACATTCGGGTCAAGTCCATCGTGGGCCGCTTCCTCGAGCACAGCCGCATCATCTGCTTCGCCAACGGCCGCGACCTGCCCCATGACCGGGCTAAGGTGTTTATCTCCTCGGCCGACTGGATGACACGCAACCTCAACCGCCGTGTCGAGGTGATGACGCCGGTGACCAACGCAACCGTCCATGACCAGGTGCTCGACCAGATCATGGTCGCCAATCTCAAGGACGACGCCCAGAGCTGGGTGCTCGAACCGGACGGCACTTACGTTCGCGTCACGCCGGCTGATCTGGAGCGCCCTTTCTCGGCGCACCAGTACTTCATGACCAACCCCAGTCTCTCCGGCCGCGGTCGAGGTGTGAAGACACTCCCTGCACGGCTGCGTTACGATCGGCCCAAACGATGAGTGTCTACGCGTGAAGGATCCGTGGCTCGCACCGCGCGAGGCAGCCGTTATTGATGTCGGCTCGAACTCCGTCCGTATGGTCCTATACCGGCTGGAGGGCCGAGCCATCTGGACGGTCTTCAACGAAAAGGTTCAGGCCGGGCTAGGCCGCGACCTGCCTGCTACCGGCAAACTATCCGAAAGCGGCGTGGCACTCGCGATGACCGCGCTTCGCCGGTTTTCTGCGGTGCTGGACGGGGTAAAGCCAGCGTACGTCTTTGTCGCCGCAACCGCTGCGGTGCGGGAGGCAAAGGATGGCCCGGCCTTTTGCGAGCGCGTGGCAGCAGAGACGGGTCTGCAGATTCGGGTCCTGACTGGCGAGGACGAAGCTCGATTTGCCGCCCTCGGCGTTACCGCGGGCAACCCGCGCGCCAATGGCCTCGCTGCCGACATGGGGGGCTCAAGCCTTGAGCTGATCCGCGTTGGGGTGGACAGCGGAGACCCGGGCATCACGCTGCCACTGGGCCCCTTCAGTCTCGCTGAACCCGGTGGCTTTGACGTCAACCGGCTCCGTAGCACCGTGGCATCTCGGCTGAAGCCCGTGGCCCAGCGTTTCAATACGACCGAACTTCACGCCGTCGGCGGTGGCTGGCGCTCGCTCGCTCAACTTCACATGGAGATGAGCGGTTATCCTCTGCGGATTGTGCATCAATACGCCATGAGCGCTAGCGATGCACGAGACGTCGCACGTTTCGTCGCCCAGCAGTCACGGGCGTCACTGGACCGTCTGCCAGGAGTATCCAAGAGGCGGTCCGAGACCCTGCCTTATGCCGCCCTTGTTCTGGATGGCCTCATCGAGGCGCTTGGTTTGAGCACGATTGTTTTCTCCGCGTGGGGGCTGCGCGAAGGTCTGCTCTACGAAACGCTGGATCGGGACGAACGACCGGTCGATCCGCTGATTGCCGGCTGCGCAGCCCTTGGAGGACGCCAGGGAATCTCCCCCGGCCTTCCAGCGGCGCTTGAAGCCTGGCTGGCGGATGTGATCGAAGCCTTGCCTCGAAGCTTCGACGCAGAACGCGATGGATTGCTGGCAGCCGCTGCCTGCAGGTTGGCCGACCTTGGTGCCCGCCTCCATCCCGATCATCGGGTCGATCTGGTTTTCGATCAGGTCCTGCGCGCCCCGATTCCGGGCCAGACGCACGCCGAACGAGCCTGGCTCGCGGCGGCTTTGGGTGCCCGCTATGGCGGAGCGGTGTCGACACCAGCACCAGAGCTGATTGAGCGCCTCTTGCCAGAGGAAGCGAGACTGGCTGCTCGCGCCATGGGTCTCGCCCTTCGACTGGGATGCGATCTGTCTGGCCGATCACCGCAGCTTCTTGCGAACGCGTGGATCACGGTCGACGCGGGTGCGCTACGCCTAAGCGCCGCTCCCGGATACGCGGACGTGCTGCTCGGCGAGCAGACGCGAAGGCGCGCAAAGGCACTCGCAGAGACGATGGGCTTAAAGCTCTTGATCTGAGTTGGCCTTCCTCCACTCGGCAGTGGAGGAAGGCCTACCCGCTCAGTGGCTGATCACCGTTGAGCCGTCACCAGAACCAGCGAGTGGCGCAGGGTTCAGCGGCTCTGCTGTTTCGTCCCACTCCACCGGTACCAAGGCACCCGTTAGGGCCCACTTCAGCGCCTCGTCGGCCGTCGAGATCGGGACGATCTCCAGCGCGCCCTTCACATTGTCGGGCACGTCGGCGAGGTCCTTCTCGTTCTCCTGCGGGATCAGGACGGTCCTCACACCGGCGCGCAGCGCCGCCAGCAGCTTCTCCTTGAGCCCGCCGATCGCGGTGACCCGGCCGCGCAGGGTGATCTCGCCGGTCATGGCGATGTCCTTGCGGATCGGGGTGCCAGTCAGAACCGAGACCATGGCCACCGTCATGGCGACGCCGGCGGACGGCCCGTCCTTGGGCGTGGCACCGTCCGGCACGTGGACGTGGATGTCGGTCTTCTCGAACACCGGCGGCTTGACGCCGAAGGCCAGCGACCGGGCCCGGACGTAGGACGCCGCCGCCGAGATCGATTCCTTCATCACGTCCTTCAGGTTGCCCGTCACGGTCATGCGGCCGCGGCCCGGCATCTTGATCGCCTCGATGGTCAGGATGTCGCCGCCGAACTGGGTCCAGGCAAGGCCAGTGACGATGCCGACCTGATCGTTCTCCTCGGTCTCGCCGTAGCGGAACTTCCGGACGCCCGCGTAGTCGGCCAGCTTGGCGCTATCGACCGTGATCGACAGTGTCTTCTCCTTGGCCATCTCACGCACGGCCTTGCGCGCCAGCCCGCCAAGAGCGCGTTCCAGAGAGCGCACGCCGGCCTCGCGGGTGTAGTAGCGGATCAGCTCGCGGATACTCTCGTCCGGGACAACGAACTCGGCGGGCTTCAGGCCGTTGTCGGCCGTGACCTTGGGCAGGACGTGACGCTTGGCGATCTCGACCTTCTCGTCCTCGGTGTAGCCACTGACGCGGATGATCTCCATCCGGTCCATCAGCGGCTGGGGCATGTCCAGGCTGTTGGCCGTCGTCACGAACATCACGTTCGACAGGTCGTAGTCGACCTCCAGATAGTGGTCGCCGAAGGTGTTGTTTTGCGCCGGGTCCAGCACCTCGAGCAGGGCCGAGGACGGGTCGCCGCGCCAGTCGGCACCCAGCTTGTCGATCTCGTCCAGAAGGATGAAGGCGTTGGTGGTCTTCGCCTTCTTCATCGACTGGATGATCTTGCCGGGCATGGAGCCGATGTAGGTCCGGCGGTGGCCGCGGATTTCCGCCTCGTCGCGCACCCCGCCCAGCGACATGCGGACGTACTCACGCCCCGTCGCCTTGGCGATGGACTTGGCCAGCGACGTCTTGCCGACGCCCGGAGGGCCGACCAGGCACAGGATTGGGCCCTTCAGCGAGTTGGTGCGCGCCTGGACGGCCAGATACTCGATGATGCGTTCCTTGACCTTCTCCAGCCCGTAGTGGTCCTCCTCGAGGATATCCTCGGCCTTCTGCAGATCGATGGGCTTGGTCTTGGCCTTGCCCCAGGGGATCGACAGCAGCCAGTCGAGATAGTTCCGCACGACGGTGGATTCCGCCGACATCGGGCTCATGTTGCGCAGCTTCTTGACCTCGGCCTCGGCCTTGGCGCGCGCTTCCTTGGAGAGCTTCGTCTTCCGGATGCGCTTTTCCAGCTCCATGATCTCGTCACGGGCGTCGTCGGTCTCGCCCAGCTCGCGCTGGATCGCCTTCATCTGCTCGTTCAGATAGTATTCGCGCTGGGTCTTCTCCATCTGGCGCTTCACACGCGAGCGGATCTTCTTCTCGACCTGAAGGACGCTGATCTCGCCCTCCATCAGGCCGTAGACCTTCTCCAGTCGCTCTGGCACCGTGATGGTCTCCAGCAGGGCCTGCTTGTCGGCGATCTTGACCGAGAGATGGGCGGCGACGCTGTCGGCCAGCTTCGACGCGTCGGTGATCTGAGGGATGGAGCTGAGGGCCTCGGGCGGCACCTTCTTGTTCAGCTTCACATAGTTCTCGAACTGCTCGACGACGGCACGGAGCATGGCCTCGGCCTGGGCCGGGTCGCCCAGGTCGTCCTCGATCTCGACGGCCTCCGCTTCGAAGTACTCCTCGCGGTCGGTGAAGCGGGTCAGGCGAGCGCGGCCCTTGCCCTCGACCAGCACCTTGACGGTGCCGTCGGGCAGCTTGAGCAGCTGCAGCACGGTGGCGATGACGCCGATGGGATAGATTGCGTCGGGCGTCGGGTCGTCGTCGACGCTGTTCTTCTGGGTAGCCAGCAGGATCTGCTTTTCACCCTTCATGATCTCGTCGAGCGCCCGCACGGACTTCTCGCGCCCCACAAACAGCGGCACGACCATGTGGGGAAACACGACGATGTCCCGCAGCGGCAGGACGGGGAGAATCTTACTCTCGGACATAAATGCGCTCCTGGGCCTTTGACGATCTCCGGCCCGCCGGCCGGAACGCCCCGCGATATGCAGCGACACCCTCGACCGGCCCGTCGATTCCGACGGTGTTCGGGACAGTATGTGGCCCGTCAGCGCCTCGGTTCAAGCGTGGTTGCTCCCTGCGGACCGGAACGCGACCGTCGCCTCCCCGTGCGCAAGCAAGCATCAAGCGCATGCCGCATGTCAGAAACGCAGCCTTCAGTAGGGCCGCCGAGGATAACCCGGCGCACCCTGCTGCCTACAGCGGCGGTTCAGTATCGGGTGTCTCGAGACGGGCGTCAGCCATGGAGTCCGCAACCGCTCGCGCATTACGGCGAGCATTGTTCTCGGTCTGGTCGGCGGAGTACACGCCACGGAGGTAGGCGATGTCCCAGTCGGTCAAATACTCGTCGGTTGCGACGTCGGCCCGAAACAGGTTCAAGATCGTGTTAAAACCGCGCGTATCAGCCTCTGGGTCAACCTGTGCCAGGGCGATCATCGAGACGTAGTCCGCGATCTGCGTGAAGCTGGCGTCTCCCAGAGCATCAACATCAACCACAATGATAACCTTCTGCAGGTCATCGCGAATCTGACTGTTCAGGCGCGAAGCGGCGTTGACGTTGATTGTAGGAGCATAGTCGTAGACGCTGTTACAGCTTCCGGTGCACTGCCCAGGGATACGGACGGCAGGCGCTCCGGTCTCGGAATCGACCGGCAGGCTGACATGCCACCACCGGATCGGGCGAGCTGAACCGATGAAATCCTGAAGCGCAGCGTCGGAACGATTGGCGCCAGAGATATTGGTATCGAAAGCGCGACGCTCGCGGCTGACCAACTCACGAGCCATGGCCTGACCGTCCTCGGCCCCTGCGATCACGACGTTCGGCGTGCAGCCGGGATCGCCGACCTCAACCCCAAGATCCTCGGCAACAGTCGAAACGCGATCGACGAGATACTGCCCAGCGTCCCGCTGGAATCCGACCGCTCCAACGCAGACCCGACCCCGCCACAAAGCAAGTCCGCGTCCGCGAGCGGGTGCTGCCACTTCACCCACGAAATCGCGGGTCGCTTCGTCGAGCGAACGGCCCTGGACCACGATGTCCGGCAGGGCATCTTCAGCACCGCTCTGTTGCGGCGTGGCCTGAAGGACCGCCATTGCAGCCATAAGGGCGAAAGAAACGGGCATCATCACCTCCCAGCGAAGGCCCGTTGCAGGCCCAACCACTCCAAGACGCCACCCCTAGAGGCACTTGATGACAACCTTTGGGCGCATCATTACGACGACGTCACACAGCGGTTGGGAGCTGAAATGTTCAAAAGGCTCAGACCTCTTCTTCGTCCTTGAGCAGCTCTTCCTTGCTGATTGGCGTGTCCTTCACCGCAGCCATGGTGAAGATCAGGTCGCAGACTTTTTCCTCATAGATCGGGGCGCGCATCTGGGCGGCCGCGCCGGGGTTCTGGCGGTAGAAGTCCAGCACCGCCCGCTCCTGACCCGGATAATTCCGGGCTTCCTGCATGATGGCGTTGTTCAGTTCCTGATCAGAGACGCCAACGTTGTTGGCCCGGCCGATCTCGGCCAGCACCAGACCCAGGCGCACGCGGCGCTCGGCGATCTTCTTGTATTCTTCCTTCAGCTTCTTGTCGGACTTCTTGGCGTCCTCGGGCGTCAGGCGGCCGGCTTCCTTGTCTGCCTCGACCTGCTTCCAGATGCCATCGAACTCGGCATCGACCATCTTGGGTGGCAGGTCGAAGCTGTGGGCGGCGTCGAGAGCGTCCAGCAGGGAGCGCTTCAGCTTGAAGCGGGCGGCCCCGGCGTACTGCTGGTTGAGGTTCTGGCGCAGCAGGTCCTTGAGCTTGTCCAGGCTCTCCAGCCCGATGCGCTTGGCGAATTCGTCGTCGACCTTGGTTTCGGCCTCGGCCTTGATGGCCTTCACCTTGACGTCGAAGGTGGCCAGCTTCCCGGCCAAGTTCTTGGCCTGATAGTCCTCGGGGAAGGTGACCTCGATGGTCTTCTCCTCGCCGACCTTGGCGCCCTTCAGCTGCTCTTCGAAGCCGGGAATGAAGCGACCCGAGCCGATCACCAGGTCCGCGTCCTCGGCGGCGCCCCCGTCGAACGGCACGCCGTCCAGCTTGCCCAGGAAGTCGATGGTCAACTGGTCGCCCTCGGCGGCCTTGACCGTCTTGCCCTTCTTGTCCTCGTAGGACTTGGCCTGACCCGCCAGCTCCTTAAGCGCCTCGTCGATGTCGGCGTCGGAGGCTTCATAAACGGGACGCTCGAGCTTCAGCGTCTTGGGATCGACTGGCTCGAAGTCCGGCATGACTTCCAGCGCCATCTCGTAGGCGAGGTCGTCGGAGCCGGCGAGCACCTTGTCCATGTCCGACGTCAGCTTCATCTCGGCGGGCGCGGCGGGACGGACCTTGGCCTCGTCCAGCGCCTTCTGGCTCGACTCGTTGATCGCGTCGTTGACGATCTCGCCCATCATGTCGCGGCCGAACGACTTCTTGACGTGCGACACCGGCACCTTGCCCGGGCGGAAGCCCTTCAGCTTCATCTTCGGCGCGATCTCGGCGGCCTTGGCGTCCAGGCGGGCGGTCAGGTCGGCGGCCGGGATGGTCACGGCGATGACGCGGCTCAGGCCTTCGGTGGATTTCTGGACGACTTGCATGGACGGATCTGACGCTCTGGGGCGGCGCCGGATCGGGCGCGCGCGGCGGGAGGGATAAACGAAAAGAGGCCGCCCCATCCGGAGCGGCGTCTCGAAGCCCGCCCTTATGTCGAGACAGGGCCAAAAGGTCAACGCGGCGCGGTTTCCCCGCGGGCCATGCATCGCTATGTGCTCAGCCATGACCTCGACCCCCTCCCCCGTCGGCGTGTTCGTGACGCCGGTCACGCCGCTGCAGCAGAACTGCACCACCGTCTGGTGCACGAAGACGATGAAGGCCGCCGTGATCGATCCCGGCGGATCGGTCGACGCCATCCTTGGCGAGGTCGCGCGGCGGAGGCTGACGCTGGACCAGATCTGGATCACCCACGGCCACCTCGATCACGCAGGCGGCGCGGCAGAGATGGCGGAGAAGTCCGGTGCCCCGATCATCGGCCCGCACCCGGACGACCAGTTCTGGATCGACGGCATCGAGGCCCAGGGCCAGATGTACGGCCTACCCGAGGCGCGAGGCTTCGTCCCGACCCGCTGGCTGGATGAGGGTGATGAGCTGACGCTGGGCGAAACCCGCTGGGCCGTCCGCCACTGCCCCGGCCACACGCCCGGCCACGTTATCTTCTTCAACGAGCCGGCGCGCTTCGCCCAGGTCGGCGACGTCCTGTTCAAGGGATCCGTCGGCCGCACCGACTTCCCGCGCAGCAACCCCGACGCCCTGATCCGGTCGGTGATCGACAAGCTCTGGCCGCTCGGCGACGACGTGACCTTCGTGCCGGGGCACGGCCCGCACTCGACCTTTGGCGAGGAACGTCGGACCAATCCCTTCGTGTCGGATCGGGCGGTCGCGGGAACGCCGCAGACGCGGGCGTCGTCCGGTCCGTCCTAAGGCCCTACCGGCGCAGAAGGATGCCTATCAGCATGCCGACGCCCAGGGCATAGAGCGTCGCCTTCATCGGCTGCTCCTCGATGGCCGTGCGCGCGCGGGTCGCCCGGTCGCGCGCCCAGTAGCGGCCGGTCTCGATGTCGCTGCGCAAGGCTTGCCGCAGCCCCTGCTCGCGGGCGAAGGCGCGCTGCTCGCCTTCCACCAGAAGCCGATCGCCCTCGGCATCCAGCGTGCGGGTCGGGTCGCCGTCGTCGACCATGTCATCGGCATCCGGGGCGTGGTTCACATCGGTCATGGAAAGCTCCTCAGGCAGGGCATGGGTCCTGACCGATTGAACCCGACGCCCCGCGAGCGGTTCCGAAGGGATCACCGTTCTCAAGCGAGGCTCCCATGACCGATCCGATCCAGCCCACACCCCAACCGGAAATCCCGCCGCTGAACCCTGTCCCGCCCCAGCCCGAGATCGATCCAGCGGGCACCCCTGACGAGGTCCCGCCCCAGCCTGGCGAGAACGACGGCGAGGTCAGCGTTCCCGGCGTCCAGTAAGGCTGTGGTTGATTGGCAGCCTGTTGAAAACGCGGACCTTCGGAACCTTGGCGGGGCGGCGGGGTTTGTCATTCAACCGGCAGCACCAGTTCAGTAAAGGGATCATCATATGGCCGAAGGACAAACCCCCCGTCCCTCCGGAGTCTCCAAGCGTGGTTTCGCCTCCATGGACCCCGCCCGCCAGCGCGAGATCGCGCGAAAGGGCGGTGCCAGTGTGCCCAGCGAAAAGCGCAGCTTCTCACAGGACCGCAGCCTGGCCGCCTAGGCCGGCCGCAAGGGCGGCGAAGCTTCGCACGGGCCCCGCAAGCCCGGAGACATCGCCGACTAAGCCGAATAGATCTCGATCAGGTTGGAAGCGAAGGGCGGTCGGCGAATGCGTCGGCCGCCCTTTTCGTATCTGTCTTGCTGACGTCAGGCGAGGACCGCGAGCGCCACCGATGGGGACGGACCGGCCCTGAACTCGGCCACCCGCCAGCCCGCCGCCTCGGCCATCGCCGCCACCGAGCCTTGGGTGAACTTGCGCGAACTCTCGGTGTGGATCGTCTCTCCGGCTGCGAAGTCGAAGGTCTCCCCCCCGATCCGAACGGTCATGTCGCGTTCTGCGCGGAGGTGCATCTCGATCCGTGAGGCCTCAGCGTTCCAGCGCGCCTCGTGCGCGAAGGCGTCGAGGGCGAAGTCGGCCCCCAGCTCCCGGTTGGCCCGGACCAGTACGTTCTTGTTGAAGGCGGCGGTCACGCCCTGGGCGTCGTCGTAGGCGGCGACGAGCGTCGCCTCGTCCTTCACCAGATCGACGCCCAAGATGAACAGCCCATTCGGTCCCAGCCGCTCGCGCGCATTGGCCAGGAAGGCGACCGCCTGATCCGGTTCCAGATTACCGATGGTCGAGCCGGGGAAAAAGCCGATCCGCCGACCGCGACCCAGCTCGGGTAAGGGCGCGAGGTTGAGGAAATCCCCGACCATCGGCGCGACCTGCAGATGCGGATATGCCTCCCCGATAGATGCGGCGGCGGCGTTCAGCGCGTCCGGACTAATGTCGATGGGCACATAGGCGCCCAACGTCGGTGCCGCATCCAGCAGGATGCGGGTCTTCTCGCTGGCCCCCGAACCGAACTCGACCAGGACGGCGTCGTCGCCGAAGCGGGCGGTCAGGTCCGTTGCAAGCACGCGCAGCAGGGCGGCCTCCTGGCGGGTCGGGTAATACTCCGGCAGACGGGTGATGTCCTCGAACAGATCGGATCCGGCCGCGTCGTAGAACCACTTGGGCGACACCGCCTTCTGCGGGCGCGACAGGCCCGCGATCAGCTCGGCGCGGAAGCGGGCGGTCTCGACGGATTCGATACGCGGTTTCGACATGACGGGGGCGTCCGAGGCGAGGCGGAGGCCGAGAAACGCCCAACGCTGGTGCGGATAGAAGAAGTTGCGATAGGTTCGCCTTGCATGGCCGGAGGGCGTGGCGAACGACCCGCCGCGCATGACCCTCTGACTGGCCATGAACTTGCCGTTGTACTCCGACGCCGTACCTTCGGTGGGCTTGAAGCCCGGATAGGGGGCATAGGCCGACGACGTGTGCTGCCACACCTCGTTGAACAGGTTGGAGAAAACGGCCGGGGCGGTGGCGACCGCGCTCTCCCACTCGGCCTCGGTCGGCAGGCGCTTGCCGGCCCAGGCGGCGAAGGCCTCGGCCTCCCAGGCGCTGATGTGGCGCACCGGGGCACCCGGGTCGACGGCGACGCGGCCCGTCAGGCTCATGGTCGTCCAGCCGTCTTCGTCCTCGCGCCAATAGAGCGGCGCGGTCCAGCCCTCGGCCTTCACCGTCGCCCAGCCGTCGGCCAGCCATAGCTCGGGCCGCCAATAGCCGCCGTCGGCGATGAATTCGATCCACTGACCGTTGGTGACCAGGTCGTGGTCGAGGTGGAAGGGCTCCAGCCACACCTTGTGGCGCGGCCCCTCGTTGTCGAAGGCGAAGCCGTCCGCGCCGTGCCCGATCTCGACCAGGCCGCCCTCGAACCGGGTCGCCCCTCCCCTCGCAGGCTGACGCGGCCCCGCCGGACGCGGCTCTTTGGCGTAGGCGGCGGGGTCCAGCGGCGAGCGGGCCATCAGCGCCAGCAGGTCCATCAGGAACAGTTCCTGATGCTGCTGATCGTGATGCAGGCCCAGAACAAACAGATACTGTTCCAGCTGCGTCTCGAAGCTCTGTCCGATCCGCGCCTCCATGCGGCGGTCGATCTCGGCGCGATAGGCCAGCACTTCGTCCAGCGACGGCCGGGTCATCAGGCCCCGCTCATGCCGCTCCACCCGATGGCCAAGACTCTCGTAGTAGGAGTTGAAAAGGGTCTGCAGGCGCGGATCGACAGGCTCGTAGCCGTCCTCAGCCGCCAAGATCATCGCCTCGAAGAACCAGCTCGTATGTGCCAAGTGCCACTTGCCGGGGCTGGCGTCCGCCATGGCCTGAGCGGCGAGATCCTCGGGCGACAGGCCCTCCGCCAGGGCAGGCATGGAGGCGCGAACGGCGCGGTAGCGGGCGAGCATGTCGACCTCGGTCGCCGCACTCTGCGCGGGAACGGTTCGCGCGGTGTCGTGCATGATCGGCGGCTCCGTGACGTCGTCCAGCAAGGCTGCCAGCCGGACTACGCTAACACGCCGCCCGAGGTTTCGTTGCTTGGATCACGCGGTTTGGTGGCGACTGCCGACGCCGAATGGCAGCAGCCGATCAGCGAACCGGCTTGCCACCGTGTTTGGCGTATTCCAGCCGGGCGATGGTCCGGTTGTGGACCTCGTCCGGACCATCGGCAATGCGCAGCGTCCGAACGGTGGCGTAGAGCTCGGCCAACGGCGTATCGCCGGAAACCCCCGCGCCGCCAAAAGCCTGGATGGCGTCGTCGATGACCTGCAGGGCCATGCGTGGCGCAGCGACCTTGATCTGGGCGATCTCGGACTTGGCGTTCTTGGCCCCGGCCTGATCGATCATCCAGGCGGCTTTAAGAACCATCAGGCGGCACATCTCGATGTTGGTGCGCGCCTCAGCCACACGCTGTTCCCAGACCGAATGCTCGGCGATCTGCTTCCGGAACGCCGTCCGGCTCAGCAGCCGCCGGCACATCAACTCCAGCGCCCGCTCGGCGCAGCCGATCACGCGCATGCAGTGGTGGATGCGGCCCGGTCCCAGCCGCCCTTGCGCGATCTCAAAGCCCCGGCCCTCACCCGCGATCAGGTTCTCGACCGGGACGCGGACGTTCTCCAGCACCACCTCGGCGTGGCCGATAGGCTTCTCGTCATAGCCGAAGACGCTCAACATCCGCTCGACGCGGAAGCCGGGCGTGTCGACGGGCACCAGGATCTGGGACTGCTGGGCGTGGGTGGCCGCGCCGGTGTCAGTCTTGCCCATGACGATGGTGATGGCGACGTTCGGGTGCGCCATGTTGGTCGACCACCACTTGCGGCCGTTGATGACGTAGTCGTCGCCGTCGCGCTCGATGCGGGTCTGGATGTTGGTGGCGTCGGACGATGCGACCTCCGGCTCCGTCATCAGAAACGCCGACCGGATTTCCCCGGCCATCAGAGGCTTCAGCCAGCGCGCCTGCTGCTCCGCGTTCCCGTACATATGGAGTACTTCCATATTGCCGGTGTCGGGTGCGTTGCAGTTGAACACCTCAGGCGTCCAGAGCCCCGCCTTGCCCATGGCCTCGGCCAGCGGAGCGTATTCGAGGTTGGTCAGTCCCGCGCCGTGCTCGCCCGGCAGGAACATGTTCCACAGCCCCGCCTCGCGCGCCTCGGCCTTCATCGCCTCCATCGTTCGGGGCTGGCGGTTCGGATCGGCATGGACCTCGGCGTAGTAGTCTGCGGCGCGCGGCAGCACCTTGTCCTCAAGAAACCGCGTGACCCGCTCCTGCCAGTGAAGGCCGCGGTCGGAGTGCCGGAAATCCATGAGGTATGTCCCTGGGTCTGAAAGCAGAACGGCGCGAGATCGAGCCCGACCCCGCGCCGCTTGATGTCTTCACTCAGCTCAAGCTCAGCGCTTCAGCAGCGGCGCCAGCTTCTGGGCGATCATCATGTCGCCGGCGATCTTCAGCTTGCCCTGCATGAAGGCCATCATCGGATCCAGTTGGCCATTCGACAGGGCCATGAAGTCATCCCAGTTCATCGACACCGTGGCGTCGGCGGGCTTGTCCTCGTTGGTCACGGTGTTCGGCACAGAAGCCCCGTCAATGAAGATCTTGCCGGCGTCGCCGAGGTCGAGCTTCACGGTCTTGCCCAGACCGGAGTTGTCGCCGACGGCGCCGCGGATGTGTTCGGTGACCTGTTGAAGATCGGCCATGTCGCTCTCCCTGCAAGCGGTGGAGGCGAAGGCGTAGCGCCGCCCGCTCCGCCCCACAAGATCACGTCGGGGAAAGTTAGCGAGGACCCGATTGCGCCGCCGCGCAGCCTCCGCTATCGACGCCTCCTGCCGGAGACGTGGCCGAGTGGCTGAAGGCAACGGTTTGCTAAATCGTCGTACCGGGTAACCGGTACCGAGGGTTCGAATCCCTCCGTCTCCGCCAGCCCGGCGCTGATCAGCCTGCGAGTGGAAAAAACCGCTTTAGCGGAACGTGAGCAGGTTGTGGCACGCTAGAGCGGCTAACCCGAAGCAAACTTGGCAAAGCAAGAAGTCAGGCCGCCGGTGACACGGGGATGCGTTCTGCGGACGCGGGCGTTTCGCTCGCAGCCGCGAGGTGCTGCATCACCTGTTCCATCTCCGAGACCAGAACCTTAACTTCAGTTGATGTCAGCCCTCCCTGCAGAGAGGCTCGAATCATGTGAATCGCCGGGAGAAATGCGCCGGGTTTCCAAACAGCCTTTCCTTCAAGCAGGTCCGCCAGCTTGCACACTGTCCTCAAGCTTCCCGCCAATCCCGGGCGCTTGATCGCCACGCAGTATCCAAGGCACTCGTCAGCGAGCCGATGGACTTGATCGAGGGCTTCAGGCGACGGGCGCTTCTTGAACGGCTGAACCAACGCCTCGATCTGCGTCACCCGCTCCGCGATCAGCGGCAATATCGTCGGCTCAAGTTCAGTCAGGCGCGCACTGGCGTCTTCGATGCATTCGCGAACGGTCTTGCCCCCGGGCTTGCGGCACTTCACCTCGAGTGAGGTGGTGACAATGCGAAACTTCACGGACATCAGAGACTGACCTTCTGCGGACGAAACACGTTGTCGATCTCGTCCTGTGACATGTTGGCTTTCTGGGGTTCGCCCAGGTCACCGCTCAGATCCGTTGATCGTCGCCCCCCGGTGGCCGGCACGCCATCGAACTTGAAGCGCCGATCAGGGCCGATGAAGTTTGGAGCCTCGACGAAGACCCGACCGCCCTTGGCTGCCCATAGGATGCGCTGCATCAACACCGTCGGAGAGGTCGGCTTGGCGACCACGAAGTTGGCACCACAATCACGGGCGCTCATGACCTGGCTCTCTCGGGTGTGGCCGGTCACAACTATGACCGGCATGAAGCGCGCAGGCTCGCTCGCGCTTTCTCGCAGCCAACGGACGATATCGTAGCCGGAGTCGTCGGCGAGGTGGGCGTCCAGAAGAACCAGGTCATACTCGTTGACCCGAAGGGCTTCGCGTGCCTCGCGTCCGCTTTGGCAGCGGGAGATCTTCTCCACACCAAAGCCCATGAGCATCTGACCCAGGATCTCGAGCCCCTGGCTGTTGGAGTCGACGCAAAGAACCTTGACCTGTCTGAGGTTTACACGGCCCTCACCGCCAGTCCGCGTTACCATAGCTCGTACTCAGACGAACCATTCCTGGCTTCGCCGCCCTGCAAGCGCTCCGCAAGAGCCGCAAGATTAACGGAGCGAACGGCGCCCGCCACGTCCGCAGAGCCTTCAGAATGCTTCGCCAGTTCCAACACGAACTGCTCAAGCTGTTCCAAATGCTGTCGCAGCAGGTCCGTTTCCTGTCGGACAAACGGCGTCAGGCCGTGTGCACCCAGATCGTCTTCAATGCGTCTGGCGGACGACGCCCAATGCCCCAACTCACGCCCAAGCGCCACCAGGGCGGCCGGTACAGACATACGATCCTGATCGGGCCCGAACGACATCAGAAGAGCTCGACCTCACCCGACTTGACGACGAGTTCCTTCGAGGAAGAGCGCTCGCGCGCCATGATGGACGGGTCGGTCACCAGCTGCTGCTGCGCGCGGCCCATGGCGGGCCAGTACTGAACACGACGAGCCTTGGATCCGCCGAGGCTTTCGCCGATCAGCGGAATGCGTTCGTCTGCCAGAAAACGTCGCGCAAACTCAGCGTTCCTCAGACCGATATCAGCCATGGTGGCGCTCATCCGGGCCCCGCCGAATAGCTTTGCCTCCAGACGATGCCGGCGAGCGCCTAAGGCCAGAAGCCCGTTGATGAGCAACTCCATGGCCTGAACCCCATATCTCCGATGGCCCTGGCCAGGATCCGGGGCCTCCGGCAGAAGGAAGTGGTTCATCCCGCCAACGCCTGTGGACGGATCGCGAATGCAAGCGGCCACACAGCTCCCAAGGATTGTCGTCAACAACACCTCGGGATCGTCAGTGACCTCGTGTGTGCCTTGGATGACGTGCAAGCGCCGTCTCGGTAACAGGAGCGCAACGGTCACTGGAGGGGTCCGTATACAGCTTCGAGTTTTTCTCGAAGCGAGGCCACGGTGAAGGGCTTCACGAGATAGTTGTTCACCCCAAACTGCTGGGCCCGTGTGATCAGATCACTGTCGGCCCGCCCGGTCAGCATTATGAAACCGATTGACCGGAACTGTGGCGTCGCGCGGACCGCGCGCAACAGCGCCAGACCATCCAGTTTGGGCATGTTGAAGTCTGAGATGATCAGGTTGAAGCGCCCATGGAGCAGCTGGCGCAGCGCGTCCTCGCCGTCGACTGCGTCCTCAATCATCTGCACGCCGATCTCCCGCAGACCATTGCGCACCAGAACGCGGATGGTTTGCTGGTCATCGACCACCAAAGTGCGAAGGTCAGAAGCGGCAGGCATCAGGCAATCTCCGGGGCTCGGCGGCTGGCCGCGCGCAGAATTGCAGAACCCATTCGCTCAAGCGGGACCTGGATCTGGACAGCGCCGATTTCCGACGCGGCTCGGGGCATGCCGTACACGATACTGGAAGCCTCATCCTGGCCGAGTGTCCGGGCCCCGGCACGACTCATTTCGAGCAATCCGGCAGCCCCATCGCGGCCCATTCCAGTGAGAATGGCCCCCACAGAAGATGCGCCCGCAGAACGGGCGACCGACGAGAACAGGACATCCACCGAGGGACGGTGACCGGTGACGGGGTCACCGGCATCCAAGCGACAGACGAGCGCTGGCCCAGCGCGCATGACCTTGAGATGCGCATCGCCGCCCGGCGCGAGATAGACGTGGCCTGAACGCAGGGGCTCGGAATCGCGTGCTTCCGCCACCTTCGGTGCACAGGAACGATCAAGCCGAGCGGCAAAACTCGCCGTAAATGTAGCGGGCATATGCTGGGTGATGACCGTTGGAGGGCAGTTGCCCGGAAATGTCTGCAGGATCGTCAGCAGGGCCTCAACGCCGCCCGTGGACGCGCCGAGAGCCACAACTTCAACCGCGCTTGAAAACCCGACCTCGGCTGGTGTCGTGACCGGCCGATCAACGGGTCTGACCCGAGCGCTCGCCGCAACCTTGACCTTCTCGATCAAGAGCGAAAAGCCGCCAGCCTCGTGACCGGTAGGTTTGCCGACACAGTCGATGGCACCGAGTTCAAGCGCCGCCAGAGTCGCGTCAGCACCCTTCTGGGTCAGGGTCGAAACCATCACCACCGGGGTCGGTCGCAGCCGCATCAGTCGCGAGAGAAACTCCAGACCATTCATGTTGGGCATTTCGACGTCGAGCGTGACGACATGCGGATCGAGGCTCTTGATGGCCTCGCGCGCTTCCAGCGGATCAGCCGCCTCACCGACCACACGGATATCGGGATCAGAGGTCAGATGATGACGAAGAAGCGCCCGCATGGTCGGCGAGTCATCGACAATGAGGACACGGATAGGCTGAGAGGCCATCAGCCCTCTCGCCGATAGGCTGTCAGACCGTCTGGACGCAGACCGTCGATCGAGGCCCGCTCCGAGTGTCCGATGTACAGTCGTCCGCCGAGCTCAAGCTGGTCACGGAAGCGCGAGAACAGCTGGGCCTGGGTTTTGTCATCAAAATAGATCGCAACATTGCGACAGAAGATGACGTCGAACCTGCCCTTCATTGGCCATGGACCAAGAAGGTTCAGCGGCTTGAAAGCGACCAGATCGCGAACTTCCTGACTGACCGACCACGCATCGCCGTCCCGGCGCAAGCCTCTTGAGCGATACGCTGCGGGAACCGGGGCGACATCGGCTTCGCTGTAACGCCCGGCCTTCGCGCGCTCGACGATACCGGTATCAATATCCGTCGCGAGAATCCGGACGTCGAGTTGTCCGGCTTCCGGAAGCACAGCCAGAAGCGCCATGGCAGCGGAATAGGCCTCGTGCCCGGCGGAACAACCTGCTGACCAGAGACGGACCCGCCCTCCCGCTCGCGCCTTCGCAGCAAGGCGTGGGCCTTCGACATCCGTTAGATCCGTGAAGTGATGGGCCTCACGGAAGAAGCTTGTGACGTTTGTGGTCAGGGCATTGAGCATCTCGCGACGCTCGCTTTCGCCTCGGTCCGACGAAACAAGATCGAGGTAGGCACCAAAATCGGCTAGGCGCAGCGCACGAACCCGCTTGGCCAGTCGCGAATAGACGAGCGTCGCCTTGCCTTCGGAGAGGCAGATGCCCGACATCTCGTAGAGAAGGGCAGCAACTTCCTCGAAATCCTGCCAGGTAAAGGCGAACTCGCCCTCGACGGCGATCCCGGCAGCACGAGGCGTCGCCTGTGCGAGCGCGGTCATGCCGCCTCCTGGGAATGTTCTTCTGGCAGAATGCCATCCAGCGAAAGCAGGCTGATCATGCCGGATTCCTGGGCGATCACGCCCCGCAGGAAGCCGCGCACAACATCACAAGCCACATCAGGCGTTGGCTGAATGACGGCGTCAGCGATGTTGAGAATGTCGGAGACCGCTTCGACGAGCAGTCCGACCGTCTTGGCGCCAATCCGAGCGACGATGATCACGTGGCGCGGCGTGGCGAGCGTCGGCCCGAATCCAAGGCGGGCCCCAAGATCAACGATGGGCAGAACGGTCCCGCGCAGATTGATCACGCCTTGGATGTAGGCGGGCGCGTGAGGAAGCGGAGTGGCCTTGGCCCACCCGCGGATCTCACGAACAGCGTGGATGTCGACACAAAACTCCTGATCCCCCACCCGGAAGGCAATCAATTCGCGGCGATCTTGGGTCTGCTGGGTCATGGCTCAGCTCGCTAGGGCCAGGGGAATGGAATGCGTGGCGTTGGCGCGCCGAAGGGCGATGACAGCGTCCACGTCGAGAATGAGTGCGACACGCCCGTCGCCAAGGATGGTGGCGGCCCCCACCCCTGGCACCTGCCCGTAGTTCGTCTCCAAGCTCTTGATGACGACCTGGCGCTGCCCTTGGATCGCATCGACGCGGAGGGCGGCCAGACCGCCGAGTTCACTCTCCACGAGGATGATCACACCCGCATCGCAGGACGGACCGAGACCAAGCTCAGAGGCGATGTCGATGACCGGAACGTGCGAGCCTCGCACGAGTAGCACAGTGCCTGTGGGGCCCAACGCCCGCGTCTCTGCCGTTCTCAGTTGGAGAGTTTCGACGATCACGCTGATCGGAACGACCAAGGTCTGATGACCGGCCATCACGACCATGCCATCCAGAACGGCCAGTGTGAGAGGCAGGCTCATCGTGAAACGAGAGCCGATCCCCGGAGTCGAGTTGATCGTGATCCTTCCGCCCAGGGCCTGGATGGAGCGCTTGACCACGTCCATGCCGACGCCGCGGCCGGAGATGTCAGAGATCTCTGACGCGGTGGAAAAGCCCGGAGCGAAGATCAGGTTGTCGATCTCCTCATCCGTCAGCGAGGCGTCGGGATCGATGATCCCTCGTTCAACAGCGATCTGGCGCACTCGGGACCGGTTGATGCCGCGGCCATCATCGGAAACCTCTATGACGATGCGGCCCGAGCGATGCTGCGCGGAAAGGCTGATGACGCCCTCAGCCGGCTTACCGGCCGCGAGCCGTTCTTCGGGACTTTCGAGGCCATGGTCGATCGCATTGCGGATCATGTGAGTAAGCGGATCGGTCAGGCGCTCGATCACGGTCTTGTCGACCTCAGTACCCTCGCCTTCCGTCACCAGGCGCGCGGACTTTCCTGTCATTGCCGAGACTTCGCGAACCAGCCGCGGCATGCGCTGGAAGACTGACTTCACAGGCTGGGCCCGAATGGCCATGACGCTGTCCTGGATGTCGCGCGTCAGATGCTCGAGATCGTCGAGCGACAGAGCGAGGGCGTCGGTCCTTGCCAGACCGGCCTCATGCATCTGCTGAGCGAGCATGGCCTGGTTGATGACCAACTCGCCGACCAGATCGATCAGGCGATCAACGCGATCGAGATCCACCCGGATGGTGGGCTGAGCCGGAGTGTCGACCCGATCCGCCGGTGCGCGGGCCTGAGCCGGCGCGGTGTCCGTCGGGCGTGCCGGGGAAGGGGCGGTGGCCGACTGTGCAGTTGGCGCAATCCCAGCCTGCATTGGTGGTGCGCCCAACGGCATGGCCGCGGCGGGTTCACCGTGCGCGAGTGCGAGCAGCGCCTCTAGGGACAGCTCGGCAGGTGCCGCGCCGTCATCGGCCTGCCCTTCGTTGGCTCGGGCAGGAGCGAGCAGGCCAGAGAGGGAGAGTCCTCCGTCGGACGCTGAGTCGCCAGTCGCACGACTTATCGTCAGGTCGCATTGGCCTTCGACGAACTCAAACACCTCGCGAACCGTCGCTTCGGATACGTCTGCATCAAGCTGGACCGTCCACGTCAGATAAGCCCCGTGGGGGTCGAAATCGTCGAGGCTGGGGACATCAGCGTCGAGGGAGTGCTCGATGGGCCCAAGCCGTTCCAACTCGCGAAGCAGCGTCAGAGGATCGTTACCGTTCCTGTAGAGCTGCGAGTAGGGACGAAAGCTCACGATCCAGCGACAAGACGACTCCGGCTTGGGCACCTGAGGCAGCTGGGGTGACGGAGCAAAATCGCCGAGCGAAATTGCCTGCGGGACAAATCCCACGCCAGGATCCTCGATGTCTTCCTCGACAGCGGTCCCTGTGAAGGCCTGCAGTTCTGCCACCAGATCGGCATCGTCGCCATCAAGCTCGGAACCTTGCTTGGCCGCAGTGATGTGGTCCGTAAGGCGATCCGCTGATTTCAAGAGAACGGAAACGACGGCTGCGTCAGCCAAGAGTTCGCCATTCCGAACGGCATCCAATGTCGTCTCGAAGACATGGGCAAAGCGCACCAGGGCGTCCATGCCAAAGGCCCCGGCCCCGCCTTTGACGGAATGCACGGCGCGAAAGACCGCGTTGACCGTCTCGGAATCGGTATCGCCGCCCTGCATGGCCAGCAGACCGCCTTCCAGGTCGACGAGCAGCTCGTCGCACTCCTGGAAGAAAGTCGCCTTGATCGCCTCCATGGGGTCCATGGGAAAGCCTCAGGCCGCGACGCGACGGACAGCGCCGACCAGCTTGTCCGGGTCGAATGGCTTGACGATCCAGCCCGACGCCCCCGCCGAACGAGCGCGCTGCTTCTTGGCGTCATCGCTTTCGGTGGTCAGAACAAGGATCGGGGTAGCCCGGTCCTCGCTTCGCACGGCCTCGATGAAGCCGAAACCGTCCAGGTTGGGCATGTTGATGTCGGTGATGATGACGTCAGGCGTATGCTGAGACAGGACTTCCAGGCCGTGAGCACCATCGACGGCCTGCACGACCTCGTAATCGGCCTGAACCAACACCATCCGCACCATGTCCCGCATGGTCCGCGAATCATCGACGACAAGAACCAGTTGGCTCATGAGCGGGGTTCCTCGGTGGAGATTGCGGACACCAGACCCAGTCGCTCGAGGGCGACCGTGAGTTGGTCGGTCGAGTTGGAGAGCGTCAGAACACGCCCATCATCGCGCCAGGTCTTCAAAGCAGAGTGAAGCAGCTGACCTCCCAGGCCGCCCAAACGCTCCGTCTGGGCCAGGTCGATGGTCAAATCTTCACCGCGATGACCGCAGACCAAATGGGTCAGATCCGCGATCGATGTGGCGTCAACGCGCGCTGGAAACGCGAGCGTTGCCATCAGAACTCCTCCCACTCATCCACGGCGACGGCTGCTGACCCGTTGGCAGAGCGACGCGGGGGCGCGGAGAAGCGGGCCGCGAACTCGGCGACGCGGTGTTGGGCTTGACGCACGGCAGGCTCAGGCGCGGCGCGGCGAGCCGGTTGCGCGGCGGCCTTGCCTGCTGACCCGCTCGTCCTGAAACGCCCGACCAACGCGGCCAGTTCTCCGGCCTCCTGGCTCAGGTTGTGGCTGGCAGCGGTAGACTGTTCGACCATGGCCGCATTCTGCTGGGTCGTCTGGTCCATCTGATTGACGGCCGTGTTCACCTGGCTGAGCGCGGTCGCCTGCTCCTGGGCCGAGGCGCTGATCTCCTGGACCAGGCCCGTAATCTCGCCGACGCGCTCGACGATCCCGGTCAGAGCGTGACCGGTCTGACCGACCAACGTCACGCCGTCCTTCACCTGGGCGGAGGAGGCGGAAATCAGGCCCTTGATTTCCTTGGCGGCGTCAGCCGAGCGTTGCGCCAGAGCGCGGACCTCAGAGGCCACGACGGCGAAGCCCTTACCAGCATCACCCGCTCTCGCAGCCTCGACGCCCGCATTCAGCGCCAGCAGGTTGGTCTGGAAAGCGATCTCGTCGATGACGCCGATGATCTGGCTGATTTGCTGGGCCGAGGCCTCGATCTCACCCATGGCAGCGACCGCAGACTGGACGACTTCGCCGCTGCGCTCGGCATCGCGACGAGCCTCGACGACGACCGTATTGGCGCGCTGAGCTCCCTCGGCGGTCTTGCGGACGGTCGCCGTGATCTGGTCGAGCGCCGCTGCAGTCTCCTCGAGGGTCGCGGCCTGCTGCTCGGTGCGCCGCGACAGGTCATCTGCAGCCGTCGAGATTTCGGACGCGCCGGTCTGCATGGCGGCGGCATTGTTGTTGATCACCCCCATGGCGTCTTCGAGAGACTGCATGGCGGCATTGAAGTCCTCGCGGAGCTTTGCGTAATCGGCCGGGAACTCGCTTCGGATGCGGAAGGACAGGTCGCCGTTGGAGAGCGCTTCCAGGCCCTCAGCCGTCGAATGCACGACGAGACGCTGCTGCTCGGCGATCGCCTTTTCGGCAGCCTCGCGCTGCTCCTTGGCGACTTCTGCCGCCGTGACATCGGTGGCGAACTTGACCACCTTGTAAGGACGACCTTCGGCATTCAGGATCGCGTTGTAGGTGGCGTCAATGACGACACGTTTCTGACCTTGGCCGACTCGCTCGAAGCGACCCGCGATAAACTCGCCATTGTTCAGACGCCGCCAGAAGTCGGCGTAGTCGGGCGAAGAGACGAACGCCTGCTCGCAGAACATCCGATGATGCCGACCGCGGATCTCGTCAGCCTGATAGCCCATGACTTTCAGGAAGTTGTCATTGGCCTCAAGAACATTGCCCTGCAGATCAAACTCAATGACAGCCTGGTTGCGTTTGGCGGCGGCCAGTTGGGCCGTAGCGTCTAGAATTTCTGCCTGTTTGGACCGAGCCTCGACTGATGCGACATCCAGGGCCTCGGCGTTTCGCTTGAACTGGGCCAGCGCCCGAGCCAGGGCACCAATCTCATCCTTGCGATCCTCTCCCACTACCATCACATCGGTGTGCCCGTTGGCGAGCCGCTCCATCGCCGCCGTCATGCCAGACAGTGGATTGAACACCCGGCGCATCAGGAAGGCGGTTCCCAAGATCAAGGCCGCAAGGATGAAGAGCCCGCCGATCGCACCACCCACCATGACCTGGTTTGACCAAGACAGTGCGGCAGTCTCGGCTCCCGCCTGACTTTCCACCGCCCCAGTCACAAGGGTATCGACGGCGGTCCGGTGCGCCTGGAAGGCTTCGGTTGCGCGTACAAGTGCCGCCTGGGCGGCCACCTGATCGCCCCGAGCCGCCGCGGGTGCGAGCTCCCGCTCGGCGATAGCCCAGAATCGATCGGCTGTGACGGCGACATCGCCCTGAACCTGGGCCTTCAGATCCTCCGGAAGGTTGGAATCGCGCCACACGGTCTGCCGCTCGTCATACTGTCTATGCAGTTCGACGATACGCTCCGTCAGCTCGCCAGCCTTGGTCGGCTCGTTGGCCATCTGATAGGCCATCAGATAGCCCTCGATCACGAAGACCGGTGGCGGCAGGATATCGGCCACCAGATCCTTCTTCTGCACGATGTCAGCGTAACGAGGCCCGCCGACCCGAACATCGGTGATCGACAGACCAATGCCGGTTGCGAGAATGGCGACAAGAGAGGCGACGATCACTGCGCCGACAAGGAAGGTGCGCTTCAGCATGGGCTTGGCCTCGATCAGTAGGAAGCGAAGATGGACGTTCTCTACCCCTATTCAGGTGGTAACGTTTGCAGACCGTAAATTACGCATTCCTACGTAAGGCTCGGCTTCCCTAAGGGAATGCGGACGACCGGTTCTGAATCAGGTTACGGGGTAGCCGAGAGCAATGGTCGGGAGCCAAGGTGGAAGCCAGTCTGGCAAGAACAGTCCTGGAGGCGGCTCCGGTCTGCATACTGGCTGTCGATGCTGGGGGAACTGTTTGTCTCGCGAACCCGACCGCCCTTGGGTTCTGGCAAGACGACCTGGTCGTCGGAGCGACGTCTTTATGGTCGCTCCTTCCCCGCTTTGAACTCGAGACCATGGTTCCCGGGGAGCGGCGTCATGAGCCGGTCTCCCTGAGAGCCAGCATTGGCGGCAACGACAAAGACCTTGTCGTCTTTTCTGTCCCTTTCGACTCACCGCAGGGCCACCTCACCGCCCTCTTCATTCGCGACGAAACCGAACGGGTCCAGACAGAGCATACTCTTGAGAGGCTCAGGAACGAAGTCCTCGTGAACTGGCAGCTCAACAGCCTTGGCGAGCTGGCGGCGCTGGTGGGACACGAGATCAGTCAACCGCTTGCTGCAATGACCACCCTCCTTCATATCGCCCGGGAGGAGCTTCAGTCGGCCAGCATTCGTCCGGAGGTTCTGGAGACCCTGGAAGGCTCCATCGCTCAAGCTCATCGCGCTTCGGACATCATTCGCCGCTTCCGCGCCCTTCTCTCGCGGGAGACGCAATACCATTCGGATGTGCCTGCCCGGAGGCTGGTGGCCGATATTGAACCGCTGCTGCAGCTTCAGGCCCGGGATGCGACCTTTCTTCTGACGATCCATGTAGAGGAGGCCTCGCTCCGCTGCGACGCTGTGCAGATCCACCAGGTTCTGCTGAACCTCGTCAGGAACGCGCTCATGCATGGGCGCGCCGAGCGGAACCCGGCGGTCTCGATCTTCGGACAAGCATGCGCGGATGCCTATCGTTTCGAGGTCACGGACAACGGACCCGGATTCGTTAATGGATGGCCGAGCTTCGATCCTCAGCCACCCATGGATGGGGGTACCGGCATGGGGCTTGGATTGGCCATCTGCCGGCGGATCGTCGAGGCTCACGGCGGTAGCATCACCGCGTCGACCATGTCTGAAGGCGGCGCTCGCGTCAGCTTTCAGTTGCCTTACGGTACGCTTGAATGACACCCGTTTTCCTGATCGACGACGATGTCGCAGTTCTTTCGGCAGTCAGCATGCTGCTCCGTCGTGCCGAGTTCGAAGTTCACCCGTTCGGGAGCGCGCTGGACTATCTGAAGGTCGCGCCATCCTTACCGGCGGGGGTCTTGGTCACCGATGTCCGCATGCCTGACCTGGACGGCCTCGAGCTTTTGCGTCTGCGTCAGGATGCCCGGATGCAGAAAGGTCCTGTCGTGGTCATGACCGGCCATGCCGACGTTCCGATGGCTGTAGAAGCCATGCGGCTGGGCGCGTTCGACATCATCGAAAAACCCTTTGATCCGGCTTCGATGGTATCCATCGTCAGGGCCGCTGCCCTGAACCTTACCGAAATCTCAGACGCACTCGGGCTCACGTCGCGAGAGCGGCAGATCGCCACCGCTGTTTGCCAAGGCCAGACAAGCAAGCAGATCGCGCTCGACCTAGGCCTCAGCCACCGCACGGTCGAGGTGTTCAGGGCCCGAATTCTAAAAAAGACCGGGGCCGCAAATGCAGCCGCCCTGGCGGCCTTGCTCAAACTGAAGGGCTAACCGTAGCTTCGCCGACCAAAGGACGACGAGGCCCGCCCAGCCGTTTGCTCCATCTTGCCGGTTGGCAGGAGAGCTTCCGGTCGAGTTTTCGGGAGCCGGGCGAACAGACCCGGCTCCCGAAAGCCTGAACTACCCGATCCGTGCCGCAATACCCGTCAGCGTCACGGCCAGTTGCCGAAGGCGCCGCGACGCGAGCTCGTCGCTGGCGGTCGGCATACCCTCTGCAAGAACCCGCAGTTGCTGAGCGATCGCGTCATCACGCCCTGCCGCCTCCACAACCGGCGACGCGGAGTCCAATACCGAGTTGATGCGGGCAATCGCGTCGGTGGCCAGCCCGCCATCTCGCGCCAACTGATCGAGGTAGGCACGCGCCACGACTGGGTGAGCGGGCCAGGTGACCCTGAACTGCTGCTGGGGGTTAACGGTCTCGCCCTGTTGAGCCATGCGGGCTGCGGCGATCTCGTTCTCGGACAGATGTTCGCTCGGGGTCAGTTCCAGCACGTCCAGCCCGCGTGCAATCTCAGTGCCGTAGATACGGCCGTCGTACCAGTAGACCGACCAGAAGCCGCCCAGGATGTCGTGCTGGTCGCTGATCGGGCCTCGATCGAAGTAGGCGATCTCGCGCGGGTTGGCCGAGTCGGTGAAATCGCTGATCGACAGGCCGCCCTGATACCAAGCTTGCACGAACAGGTCGCGCCCCGGGACCGGGATCAGCGAGCCATTGTGAGCCACGCAGTTCTCACGTGCCGTCTGGGGAGCTGGCAGCTTGTAGTAGCTCCGGAAGACCAACTGGTTGTCGACGATGTCATAGATGGCGTTCGCGCCCCAGGTCTTCGGATCTTGCACGCGACAGCGCGGACGGCCACCGCCGCCCCATTCGTCGGTGAAGACAACCTTGGTACCATCATTGTTGAACGTCGCCGAGTGCCAATAGGCGAAGCCGGGATCGTTCACAGCCGCAATCCGGCGCGGAGCCGCCGGGTTCGAGATATCCATAAGGATACCGTTGCCCGAACAGGCCCCGCCGGCCAGGTTGCCATCCGGGAACAGGGTGATGTCATGGCACTGGTCGGTACGGCTGGTGGTCTGGGTACCCTCGCCGTGATCGCCTCCGCGCCACAGGCCGGCGACCGCGCCGGTTGCGTCATCGGCGAAGACCCGCGGACTGTCGATGATCCGTGCCCGCGAGGGGTCGGCCAGCGGGATCTCGATCACGTCGATGCTGAACAGGGCCGTGTTGTCGTCACCCGGCAGGCCGACGACGCAGCCGGCCAGTTCCTCATCATCACGCACCCCGGCGGTGCCGGAGTTGTAGACGATCAGCCGACGCTCATCGGCCGCGACGATCGAATGGGTGTGCGATCCACGACAGGTCTGGACCTGACCGACCTGGACGGGGTTCGTACGATCCGAGATATCGAAGATGCGCAGACCTCGAAAACGGTCAGGTTGAGGCCCATCCTCGACGCCTTGGCGGCCACAATCCACGCGGCCGTTGTTCGACTCGACCGACATGAGCAGCAGATCACCGTGGATCGAGACGTCACCCTGACCACCAGGGCAAACAACCGAGCTGATCAGCTGCGGCTCCGGAGAGGCATCGCTTAGGCGATACAGATTGAAGCCGTGATAGTTGCCAACCGCCAGCAGATCGCCGGAGAAGGCCATATCCGTATTGGCGAAGCTCAGGAAAGGGGAGCGGCGCCCGAACTGCCCCGACGGAGAAGCGGCCGTGTCGTCACTGTCGTTCGCCGAAGGCACTGGCGGCGGCAGGCCTTCGGGATTGGCCGGATCGAAAAAGCCCGCCGGCTTGGGCAGGCTGGCAACCAGCGTCAGATTGCCTGCCGCCTGGCCGGCGTCACGGAAACCTGCGGTGAGCGTGCTGCGGGGGTCACCGACTTGCTCGCGCAACAGGACCGACATGCGATTGATTTCGGAAGTCTGCTCGCTCGTAATGTCGTTCACGAAGCGAAACAGAACCGGGTCGTAGGCTGAGCCGGGTCGCTCCAGAAGGTCAGACACCATCGTCACAGCACCTTCATGGTGGGCGATCATCAGGCTCAGGAACTGACGGTCGAAGTCGACGCCGGACGCCGCGCGCAGCGTCGCGAGCTGAGCTGGAGTTGCCATCCCAGCCATCTGGGCATGGCCACCGTGAGCGGAGTGATCCATGCCAGAATGGCCAGAGTGATCCATGCTGGCCATCGTGTGGCCGGCGGCTGGATCCGGTGCCGTCTGACCACGCTCAACCAACCAGCCACGCATGAACTCGATTTCGTCGGCCTGAGACGCGTTGATCCTGCCGGCGATATCTCGGATGGCCTGGGTGTTCGTTCGCGCCTGCACAAGCTCGGCCATCTCAACAGCCTGTGCATGGTGGACGATCATGTCCTGCATGAACTTCACATCATCGTCGGAAAAACGGTTGTCCGCTATGCGAGAGGCTTCAGCACCCTGCAGGGCACGACTGGCCTGACCGGGGGCGCCGGGCTGAACAATGGGTGCCTGCTGCGCGAGCGCTCCCGACGCGTAAAGCATGACAGCGACAGCGGCCGAAGCCCCGAGGCGCTTGCGGATGGATGAGGCGAACTTCTGCAACAAATACTCTCCCGGTCGGCGGGTCTGCGACCCCTGATCGTCTTTTGACCATGCAATGACGAAGCGGCCAAGCTGCCTTTCGTCGCGAAACAACTGAGCGCCCAAATCGGCCGTTAACGTGAAGTCCACGGCGGGTGTGCATGCTCATTTGTCATGACCACCGCTCTCGATCTCAAGCGCGACGCAAATGCGTTGCTGGACGCGTCAGCCCTGCAAGCGCTTGCCAAGAAAACGCTGCGGACCCGAGGCGAGTCCCAGGAGCCCCGTAGAGGGCCGTTCCGTCCCGAAGTCTGGCTCAACGTCCGGCAACGCCATGCTTCGCGCCTCGCCGTGCACTGGTTTCGCACAACCGATGTCACGCTCGTTGGCCTCATAACAGTCGCGGTTCTTGCCGCGACAACGCGTGGAAGCCTGCTTTCGGCTACCTTGGCTGACATCCTTCCGTTGATGGTCAGCACACTCGTCGTCCTGGGCGCGCTCAGGTCGCTCGATCTCTACCGCTTCGAGCGGGGCCAACACCTGCAAATCCACCTGGCTGCCGTGAGTGCGATCGCGGTCGGGGGCGGAGTGGTGGCGGTCGTGTTCCAGGCGGGGCTCTCGCCGGGTCAGCATGGATTCTCGACTCCCATCCTGTGGTCAGCCTTTGTCGCTCTCTCACTCTACGGAGCCCACATGGTCTGGGGATCGATGGTGGCGCAGTGGCGGGCCATGGGTGCACTGACGCCCAACATTGTGGTGGTCGGTGCCACCCGTCATGCGGAACGTCTCATACGGGACGCGCTACAGCGTAGGGACATCAATGTCCTGGGCGTTTTTGATGACCGACTTGCCCGGTCACCCGACAGTCTGGCTGGCGTGCCGGTGCTCGGTGACGCAGAGGCGCTGATGAACCATCGCATGCTGCCGTACATAGACAAGATCGTGCTCGCGCTAGATCCTCGCGCCGAGGCGCGGGTGCGTGAACTGACCGCTCGACTCACGACCTTGCCCAATGAAGTGACCCTGCTGGTCGATCCGGTGGATGCGTCTGAACGTGGCGCGGCATTGGATCGTCTGGCACGAGCGCCGCTCGCTTCTCTCAATGGGCCGATCGACGACGATCGCCGTGCCTTCAACAAGCGAATCCAGGATTTGGTCATTGGCACCATCGCCTTGCTGGCGCTCTCGCCGGTCATTGCGCTGACGGCGCTTGCCATTCGTCTCGACAGCCCCGGCCCGATCTTCTTCCGCCAGCGCCGACATGGCTTCAATCACGAGGAGATCGTGGTCTGGAAGTTCCGCTCCATGCGCCACGAGGCCGCCGACGCCACGGCCAGCCGTCAGGTCACGGCCGACGACGACCGCGTCACCCGCGTGGGCCGGTTCATCCGCAAGACCAGCCTCGACGAGCTGCCCCAGCTGTTCAACGTGCTGCGGGGCGAGATGTCGCTGGTCGGCCCACGCCCTCACGCCATTGGCATGAAGACGGGCGCGGTCGAGAGCGCGCGCCTCGTCGCCGAGTATGCCCATCGCCATCGCATGAAGCCAGGTATGACGGGCTGGGCCGCCATCAAGGGTTCACGCGGGCCGCTGCACACCGCCGCCGAGGTCCGCGCCCGCGTGCGGCTGGATATCGAATATATCGAGCGTCAGTCTCTATGGCTCGACCTCTGGATCATGCTCGTCACCGTGCCGGTGCTGCTCGGCGACCGGGCGGCCCAGCGGTGAAGGGAGTGCCCTGATGTTCTGGCGCGGGGTCTGGGGCTATCTGCCCGCCAACATCGTCCAGGGGTTGGTGGGTTTCGGCTCCATCGTCGTGTTCACGCGGCTGCTAAGCCCCGAGGACTTCGGCCGCTACGCCATCGCCTTCTCGGTGATGACCCTGTTCCATGTCGCCACCTTCAGCTGGCTGGAGGCGGCGATGGCGCGCTTCTGGGCGGCCGAGAGGGGCCAGTCGCTGGCCGACCACTTCCTGACGCTCTACCGCACCGCCGCCGTCGTCACGGCCGCTGTCCTGCCGCTGATGGCGCTGCTGCTGTGGCTCGCGCCAATCGGTCCCGGAATGAAGCTGACCATCGGCATTGCGCTCGCCGGAATCCCGATCCGTTGCCTATCCAAGCTGGCGCAGGAACGCTTCCGCGCGGCCGGAGAGGTCCGCAAGTCCGCGACCATGGACATCTTTGTCAGCCTGGGGGGCTTCGGCTTTGGCGTGGCGGCGGCGTTCGCTGGCCTGGGCTCGGCCTCGCCCTTCATCGGCCTGCTGCTCGCGCCGCTGCTGACCCTTCCCTTCGTACTGCCGGGCGAGCTCCGGCGAGCAAAGGGCGGCATCCTCTACCGGGATCGCCTGTGGTCCTACGCTCGCTACGGCTATCCCATCGCGGCGGGACTGAGCCTGACGCTGGTCATGAACTCGACCGACCGCTTCCTGCTGGAGCTGTTCCAGGGGCCCGCCGCCGTCGGCGCCTATCATGCGGGCTACAGCCTCGCGAGCCGGACGCTGGACGTGCTGTTCATCTGGCTGGGCGCGGCTGGCACGCCCGCGCTCATCATGGCCTGGGAGCGATCCAGCCGCGAAGGCTTCATGGCCGCCGCGCGCGAGCAGGCCTCGACCTTCATTCTGATCGGCCTGCCCGCTGCCGTGGGCCTGGCGCTGGTCGCCCGGCCGCTGGCGGATGTGATGATCGGGGAGGACCTACGGGCGCTCGCGGCTTCGGTGACCCCGCTGATCGCGGTGTCGGCGCTGCTTTCCGGCATCACGTCCTACTATCTGAGCCAGAGCTTCGTGCTGGGGCGACGCACCGACCGGCTGCTGCTGACGCTGTGCATTCCGGCGGCGTCCAACGTGCTGCTGAATCTCGCGCTGGTCCCGACGATGGGCGTCATGGGCGCGGCGATCGCGACGACGATCAGCTTCGGCATCGGCGTTCTGGCCTCGATCGCCATGGGCCGCCGGATCGGTGTGGCCATGCCCATTCCATGGGCAACGCTGGGCCGCTGCGCCATCGCCTGCCTGGCCATGACTGGAGCGGTGGTTCTCGTCCCCCCGTGGGGCGGCGCGTCTGAGTTGTTTGCCAAGGCGGCAGTTGGTGCTGCCGTCTATGGCGGGATGGTATTGGCGCTGAATGCTGCCGGTGTGCGCGATCTCGTTGCTCGGCTGATCGGTGCCCGGCTGAACCGGAGGGCCACGGCATGAGCGGTTCGTCCACGATTCAGAACGCCCGCTGGGCCAAGGCGCGACCCAGCGTGTCGGTACTGATCCCCTTCCTGCGCGACGACCCGTCCGATCTGCTGGCCTTGCTGGACCGGGAGGCCGAAGCGCTCGGCGGCGCGGTCGAGATCGTCGTCATGGACGACGGCACCGGCGACGCGGCCCTGACCGTGCGCCTGACGGCGCAGGCCGAGGCGATGGCGCTGCCCGTGCGACTGATCACACTGCTGGCCAACGAAGGCCGCTCCAAAGGGCGCAACCGTCTCGCGGGAGCGGCGCGCGGCGGCTCGCTCCTGTTCCTCGACAGCGACATGCGGCCCGACAGCGATCGCTTCCTTCAGACCTGGACCGAACTGGTCCGCGAAGAAGCTCCGGCCGTAGCCTTCGGCGGCTTCTCGCTTCTTCAAGCCCCGAACGAGCCGCGCTTCTCGGTACATCGGGCCATGGCGACGCGCGGCGAATGCGTCGAGGCCAACGAACGGGCCAAGGCCCCTGAGAAATACGTCTACACCTCCAACCTGCTGGTCCGCCGCGACGTGTTCGAGGCGGAGGCCTTCGACGGTGCCTTCACTGGCTGGGGCTGGGAGGACGTGGAGTGGGCCATGCGCGTCTCGCGCCGCTGGCCCGTGCTGCACATCGACAATCCCGCGACTCACATGGGTCTGGACACGGTCGAGCAGCTGGCCGGCAAGTATGAGCAGTCGGCCGGGAACTTCGCCCGCGTGGTCGCCCGCCATCCGGACATCGTCAGCGCCTACCCTAGCTATCGCGTCGCCAAGGCCCTGAAGCGCGTGCCGGCGCTGCGGCAGGTCCGCCCCCTCATCAAGCGGATCGCGCTCGCGGCCTGGGCTCCGACCAAGGCGCGGGCCTTCTCGCTGCGCCTTTATCGCGCCGCCCTCTATGCGGAGGCGGTGTGATGCAGGCGGTCTGCGTCCTGATCCCGACCATGCGCCGTCCCGAAAGCCTGGCCCGCGCGCTGCGGTCTGTATTCGTGCAGGAGGGCCTGAACGGTCGGCCGGTCAGCATCGTCGTGGTGGACAATGACCCGGCCGGAACGGCGCGGGCGACCGTCGACACGGTGCGGCCGGAATGCCCCTTTCCGCTCGCCTATCGTCATGAGCCACGCCCCGGCGTGGCCACGGCGAGGAACGCCGGTCTGGCAGCGACGGACGCGCCCTTTATCGCCTTCCTGGACGACGACGAGGCCGCCTCGCGCGGATGGCTGGCGGCCCTGCTGCGCGCGCAGGAGGCCACCGGCGCCGACGCGGTGTTCGGCCCCATTGTCGGACGTATTCCCCACGAAAGCGGATGGGCGGCCGCCTATCTACAGCGGTTCTTCGGGCGCGAAGGACCTGTATCCACTGGCCTGATCGATCATGGATACGGCTGTGGAAACTCCCTGATGGTTCGGACCACGGCCCTGCCCGGCCCTGCCCCTTTCGACGCTTCCGCCGACCAGACGGGCGGAGAGGACGACGCCCTGTTCGCGGCGCTTCAGGCGCGCGGCGGCCGCTTCGGCTGGGCCCATGACGCCTGGGTCGAGGAGTTCGCCCCGCCGCATCGGGCGACCATGCGCTACGCCCTGTCGCGGGCCTTCGCTTATGGCCAGGGGCCGAGCCAGACCGCCGCCAAGGCCCGCAACTGGCCGGGCGTGATCCGCTGGATGCTGATCGGCGCGGCGCAGACGGTGGTGTGGGGCACGGTATCGCTGGCACTGGCCGTCGTGGCTCATCCCCGCCGCGCGGACCTGATGGACCGCACCGCGCGCGGTCTCGGAAAGATCTTCTGGATGAGAGGCTTCGAGCCCCAACTCTACGGCGCGCGCGAACTGCGTCGGCTGGACACCGTCAGCCCGTCAGCCGCCTGAGAAAGGGCGGCGGGGCGTAGGTAGAGCGGTTCACGACCACGCCTGCGATACGGCCGCCGACGGCCTCGATCTCGTCCCTCAGGATCACCGGCTCGGCCGCAGACGTCGCCTCGGTCGCCACCACCAGCACCGTCGCATCCACGAACGGTGCCAGCGTGATCGCCGTGTCCGAGCGGTCCGCGGCGGGCGCGTCGATGACGACCGTGTCGGCGAACTTCCGCATCGCGTCCCAATAGCGGGGATCGGCCAGCGGCTCGGCCCTCTGCCCCGAGCGCAGCAACTCGGCGCGGAAACGGGTGATCCAGAGGCGTCCGCCCAGACACGGCCGCGCCGTCATCAGCCGGGCATGGGCAATGGGCTTGCGGTCGCGACCGACCACCGGCGGGCTGACGGCGAAGAAACTCGCGCCGTTCGGCGAGGACGCGGCGGGCGCTCCAAGACGGCCAAAACGGTCGAAGTCGGCAGCGACGGCTTCCTGCTGGCCGGGCTGGGCCAGGTCGGCGTCGATCAGCCAGACGGGCTTTCTCGCCCGCACGGCCGCAAGCCGGGCGAACTCGCGCGCGACGGTGGAGGCCCCCTCGCCCGTTGTGGCGCAGGCGATCTGGACGACCCGTCCACGATGGGCGGGGGCCGGTCCCAGAGCCGCCCAGAGGCCGGCCATTTCGCTTGTTAGGTCGACCATCGAATCGGTTACGCGCTGACTGAACCGGCTAAGGCTAACACGTCATCTGGCCTTGACCGGCGCGACGGCGAGCACCGGCATTTCCAAGGTGCGCCCGACCATGCCGGGCGTCGACAGACCGCGCCGGGTGAACACCCTGAGCAGACCTACGCACAGGGCGGTGAAGCCGGCGAACAGGATCACCAGCGCCAGCAGGGGCGCCTTCAGGCTGGTGCCCCGCGTCGCCGCCGCGGCCCTCTCGATCACCCGCACATTGTCGGCTCCGGCGCGGACCAGGCCGTTATCTGCCCGGCTCTGCGTCTCACGCTGCTGGAACTCGCGGATCGAAGCGGTCAGGACGTCGCGGTTGGACGCCAAGGTCGCGTTTTCCGACTCCTGCCGCGTCAGGCGGGCCTGCCGCTCGAGAATGTCGGCCAGCTGCCGGTTCACGGACGACAGCCGCGCGGTCAGGCTGTCGCGCTCGGCCTGGGTGGTGATGCGGGTGGTCTCCAGCTCGGTCCAGATCGGGTTGGGGCCCAGGCGGACCTCCTTGGCCCCAACGGTCGTGCCCGAGGCGACGTATTCCTGCAGCTGGGCGATCCGTGCCTCGATGTCGCGCACGGGCTGGCTGTCGGGCTGATAGCGGGCCAGCAGTTGCTCGCGCTCGGTCCGCAGCGTCAGGATCTGGTCCTGGGCCGAGACGTTCAGGTCCTGCTGCAGCGCGATCTCGGCCGGCACCCGCGCCAGCTGCGCCTCAATGGTGACCAGCCGCCTCGCGGCCTGGTTCAGCTGGTTCTCGACCGACAGCTTCTCGGTCAGGGTCGACTGATAGACCGCCGCCAGCGCTGTCTTGGTCGCGGCGAAGTCGCCGATCTCGTTGGACGCCAGGAAGGTCTCATAGGCCCGGTCCACGTCGGCCAGTTCGTCCTCGAAGGCGCGACGCTGGCTGGCGATGGCGGAGGTCGAGCGGTCCTGGAACACCTCACGGCGATAGATCAGATACTGGTCGATAATGGCGTTCAGCACCCGCGCCGACTTCTCGGCGCTGTCGCTCTCGAAGCCCAGGCCGATGGTCGAGCCCTGCGGCGTCGTGGAGATCGACAGGTTGTCGTTGATGAACTTGATCGCGTCGCCTTCCTGCTTCTCCACCGGGTCGGTCGAGACGCGACCGGGCTTCTGGAAGAAGGGCAGGCCCAGCGCGCGCACGGCCCTCAGCTTCACCTCGCGGCTGCCGATGATGTTGGCCTCGGTCTGGGCCACCTCGCCGGGGGCCGGCGGCTGGGACTGGCGGTCTTGCATGCCGCCGACGCGAGGCTGGTAGACGTATTCCTGACCGGCCCCGACGAATAGACTGGCTCCGGCGGTATAAGTCTTCTTGAGCGTCAGAACGGCGGCCGCGCCGATCGCCAGCACCAACAGAAACACCAGCACCATGACCCACAGCTCGCGGAACAGCAGGCCGACGACATCGCCGAACCCGTAGCGCGGGCGGGCCGAGACATAGGCGGTGGCCGTGGAACGCATGGGCGGACGGAGTTCCGGGGAATCGTGAACGTCCCCGATCCTTCGCCGGTCGGCGTTAACCACTGATTACCCATGTTCGGCGAGCCTCGCGCTCATGATGGATCGGCGGCGGATTCTGTGGGGTGTTCTTGGCGCGGCTGTCGCCGCGTCTACCGGCGCGTGCGCCTCGGGCCAGAGTCGGCCGACCAACCGGGTGCAGCGCGGCGGCTTCTCCGACATCGCCTTCGCCGACTGGACCGACGCCGAACCGGAATACGTCCTCTACCCGGGCGATGAGATCGACGTCGCCCTGCCGACCGCATCTGAACTGAACCGGACCCTGCGGGTTGGCCCCGATGGCCGCATCGCCCTCCCTCTGATCGGCCAGGCGATGGCCGCGGACCGGACGCTGGCGGAACTGGAATATACCCTGAGTGAGGCCTACGCGTCGCAACTGGTGCGGCCCGTGGTGGAGGTCACGTTGAAGCAGGCTGGCCCGATCCAGGTCTGGGTCGCGGGCGAGGTCCGGACGCCTGGAGTCTTCTCGATGACGGGCGACATCAACGCCTTTCAGGCCGTGATCCAGGCAGGAGATTTCCTGCCCACCGCAAAACCGGAACAGGTGGCCCTGATCCGGCGCGGGCCAGGAGGGCGCGGAATGATGCGGGTGGTAGACCTGCGGCCCCGTCACGGCGAGATCGTGGCGCTGCGTCGGAACGACATCCTTTATGTGCCGCGCTCGACGCTCGGCGAGCTGGCCAACTTCTTCACCCAGTTCCGAAACGCCATGCCGATCGGGTTCAATTACTCGATCAACGGGCAGTATCAGTCGTTCTAGTGGGCTACCGCTCTCGACGCGGTC
>JAIERG010000131.1 GCA_019747095.1 Caulobacteraceae bacterium
GCATAGGCGCGGACCGCCCGGGCCGGAATGCCAGACGCCCGGCACAGCGTGATCCCCAGATGGGTGAAGTCGCGGCACACCCCGGCCCGGTCGATGAAGGTCCGCGCCGCCGTCGTCTCGCTGTCCGAAACGCCCCGCTCGTAGTCGATGTTCGCGAAGATCCAGTCCAGGATCGCCAGAACCCGCTCGCCCCCTTCGGTCCCGCCGAACTGTCGCTCCACGAACCTTCCGAACTGATCCGACGGACAGTATCGGCTGGGCCAGAGATAGGTCAGCACATCGGCCGGCAGGTCGTTCCAGTCCTGCTGCGTCGCGACAGGCGGCAGGCCCATCAGCCGACCGTTGTCGACCAGGGCCTCGTAGATCAGCGCCACCTCACCCGACAGACGCGCCCGCAGCGTGCGGGCACCGAAATCGGGATCGACATCCTCATGGAAATCCTGCACCGGCGTGGCGACTAGCCGCTCCTCCAGGATCGTCTGCCCGGGCCAGCGCGCCGCATGGATCTTGTAGATCGCATCCGTCGGCGGATCGAAGCGATAGACGAGCTCGGCGCGGACGCGGATCTTCATGGACGGCCTTGCATTGGGGGTCGAGGCGGCAACGCCGCCGCTGGGGCCGTCGTTCCGAATGCGCTCCTCTAGCAGCTTTCATCGACCGCGACAGGTCGGCAGACGCCGCAGTCCAAACGCCTGCCATCTATCGCCACAGCCACTGGGCCGCGGCCGTGTACAGGGCGATGCCGGCCAGCAGGTTGAAGGGGAAGGTGATGGCCAGCGACGCCGTCACGAACACGCCCGGATCGGCCTTGGGAGCCGCCACCCGCATGGCCGCCGGCACGGCGATATACGAGGCCGAACCCGCCAGCACCGCCAGCAGCGCGGCATTGCCGACCTCCAGTCCAGCCACCCTGGCCAGACCCAGGGCGATACTGGCCGAGACGACCGGGAACAGCAGGGCGAACGTCACCACCCGGCCGCTCAGCTTGTGCGCCCCGTTCATCAGTCCACGCGCCGCGACGAGGCCCAGATCCAGCAGGAAGAAGCACAGAGCGCCCTGGAACAGGGGACCGACGAACAGCTCCAGCCGCTCATACCCCGCCTGACCTGAAATCGCGCCCACCGCGAACCCGCCGAGCAGCATCATCGAGGCGGCCCCGACCAGAACCTCGCGGAGAACCAGACCCCGGTCGACCGGCTTGTCCGCTCCGGAACCGCCCATGAGAATCAGCGCCGTCAGGATGGCCGGCGTCTCCATCAGGGCCAGAACGGCGGCCATGTAGCCCCCGGCATCGAGCCCGATCGACGCGAGATGCTGCTGGCCGGCAGCGAAGGTCACCACCGACACGGAGCCGTAGGCCCCGGCCACCGCGCAGATGGTGGGACGATCCAGCTTCTTGGAGCCCCTGAGCCACAGCCAGACCAGCAGGGGCATCAGGGCGCTCATGGCCAGCCCGATCACCGCGGCCGTCACGAAATCGCCGTTCAGGCCCGCCGCCCGCGCCTCGACCCCGCCTTTGAAGCCGATCGCCATCATCAGATAGAGCGAGATCGCCTTGGTCACCGGCTCCGGGATCGCCAGGTCCGACCGCAGGAAGGCCGCGAGCGCCCCCACGAAGAAGAACAGGATGGCGGGCGAGGTCAGCAGCGCCAGGCTGGCGGAAAGATCGGGCATCGGAAGGGGAGGTCCTGTCGGAAAGGCGCCGCCGTGTGCCCGCGTCACCTTGACCATTCCAGTTTATTGACCTGATAGGGGCCATAACGGATGCTCATGAGATGGGCAGCCGTACACTCGATCTCGACATCGACCTCCTGCGGACTTTCGTCACCGTCGTGGAGACCCGCAGCTTCACCCGGGCGGCGGACCTTCTTGGGCGGACCCAGCCTGCTGTCAGCCTTCAGGTCCGCCGGCTCGAGACCCAGCTCGGTTCCCCCCTCATAGACCGGACCGGACGTTCGGTGGCCGTGACGACCGAGGGCGCGGCGCTCCTGCCCCAGGCCCGGCGTCTGCTGAGACTGAACGACGAGATCGTGTCGACGCTGGGCGAGGGGGATCTGGAGGGCGAGGTCCGTTTCGGAGCACCGGAGGACATCGCCACCCAGCATCTGCCCCGCATCCTCGGGGCCTTCGCCCGCAGCCATCCGCGCATCCGCCTGTCGGTGACGTGCGACTTCACCGCCAACCTGCTGGATCAGATGTCGCGCGGGATGCTGGACCTGGCCCTGATCAAGCGCGAGCCGGTCGGGCCGGAAGTCGGGGCCAGTGTCTGGCGCGAGCCCCTGGTGTGGGTGGCCCAGGACGCCTCGCTCGGCGCCCAGTCGCCCCTGCCCTTGATCGTCGCTCCGGCGCCCGACATCTATCGCAAGCGCGCTCTGGCGGCGCTCCAGACCGCGGGCATCGCCTTTCGCCCGGCCTTCACCTCCCCCAGTCTTGCCGGCCAGATGGCGGCATTGAGAGCAGGACTGGGCGTCAGCGTCCTGCCGGCGGCCATGATCCCGCGCGATCTCGTGGCGGTGGGCGCGCCCCTGCCGCCCCTGCCCGACAGCGAGATCGCCCTGGTCATCGCGGGCGGCGCGGGCGGTCCGACGGGTCTGCTGGCGCAGGAAGTCCTGAGGGCGCTGGAACGGGGCCCGCGCCATGCGGAAAGGCCCGCCGGTTTCCCGACGGGCCTCTAGAAGATCTCAGCGATCGGTCGTCGTTCAGGCTGCGGCGCTCTGCGACCCTTCCGACGGGTCGCGAAGAACGTAGCCCCGGCCCCAGACGGTCTCGATGTAGTGCTTGCCGCCGGCGGCCGTGGCCAGCTTCTTGCGCAGCTTGCAGATGAAGACATCGATGATCTTCAGCTCGGGCTCGTCCATGCCACCGTAAAGGTGGTTCAGGAACATTTCCTTGGTGAGCGTGGTACCCTTGCGGAGCGAGAGCAGCTCCAGCATCTGGTATTCCTTGCCCGTCAGATGGACGCGGTGACCGTTCACCTCGACCGTCTTGCCGTCCAGGTTCACGGCGATCTCGCCGGTGTGGATGATGGCCTGGGCGTGACCCTTGGAGCGGCGGACCACGGCGTGGGTGCGCGCGATCAGCTCGTCCTTGTGGAAGGGCTTGGTCATGTAGTCGTCGGCGCCACCGCCGAAGGTCTTCACCTTGGTCTCGATCTCGGTCGAGCCCGACAGGATCATCACCGGGGTATTGACCTTGCCGACGCGCAGTTGGCGCAGAACCTCAAGGCCGCTCATGTCCGGCAGGTTGAGATCCAGAAGGATCAGGTCGTAGTCATAGATCTTTCCGAGATCGATGCCTTCCTCGCCCAGATCAGTCGTGTAGACGTTGAAGCCTTCGGACTTCAGCATCAGCTCGATGCTTTGCGCCGTGGCGTGATCGTCTTCAATCAGCAGAACACGCATTCATGCCCCTCCAGGCAAAGCTTGACCATGTGAACCCATACGTACGCATGGGTAACCTTGTTCGCGAGTTAACCGGCCAAAACCTTAAGAACGGTTAATGGCGACCCCATGACCGATTCGTAGGCTGATTTGCGAATCGGCGTCGAGAGTCTGGGGAGTCAACGATTCGAATTTTTTCACCGCGTTCACGGATGCGTCCGTTTCTGACGCACGGCAGGATTATCTTCCTATCGCGAGTTCAGCGAGGGAGGCGTGCGTGAGGGAACCCTATCGGGTCGAGGTCAATGAGCAGGACCGGCTGCATGCCGACCTGGTGATGCAGCTGGTGGCCGTGCGGCTGGGGGTGCCGACCCAGACGATCCGCCGGACCAGCCGCCTGCCCGTCCCTGCGCTCAGGGCCCGTCGGGTGGCAATGTATCTGGCCCATGTCGCCCTGGGCTGGCAGCTGGAACGGGTCAGCCATGCCTTCGGCGTCAATCGCCAGACGGCGTCGAACGCCGCGACCCGCATCGAGGACGCCCGCGAGCACGAGGCCCTGAACCAGCTGCTGGAGGAGCTGGAGGACGCCATTCACGCCATCGTCGACGCCCCGCCGCCGGACCTGTCGGGCCTGGGAGAAGTGGCATGAGCGCCTCGGTCGACCGTGCGCGCCGCATTCTGGCGCGCCCCGGGGCCTGGATCGAGGCCGTCGCGCCCGATCGCACCTATGCGCTTCGCCTGACACCGGACCGCCGTCGTCGTCGGGCCCTGACGCTGGACGAAGCCACCTTTCGCATCTTGATCGAAGCGCCAGGTCTACGCCGTCGCCCGGACGGTGGATGGCAGGCGCGAACCACCTCGCTGCCTGAGAGCACGCCAGGCGTCGGGTCGCCGGGCAGGATCGAGGGCAAGCGGCTTCTGATGGAGACCGACGGCCGCTTGCGCCCCGTCCGCGCCAATCTGGGCCACAGCCCCATCCAATGGCTGGCCAGCCGCCGCGATGCCGAGGGCCGCCCCCTGCTGACCGCCGTCGAGGTCGCCAGCGGCGAACGACTGAGATCGGACGCAGAGATCGCCCTGTCGGGGCCGTCCCTGACGATGCGTTGGGACGCCCTGCCGCGCTCGGGCGCAGGATCCGCCGCTCGCGTCGAGCCCGGCGACCGCGCCCTGAACGCTGCTGACCGGGTCCGGCGAGCCCTCGCCGCCTGCCCACCCGACACCCGCGCCGTGCTGGACCACATCTGCATCCGGGGTCAGACGCTGCAACTCGCGGAACAGGCCTGCGGCATGCGACGCCGCACGGGACGCGAGGCCTTGAGGCGCGGACTGGCGGCCTTGGCCCGGCACTATGGAATCCTGTGATCTTCAGCGGACCCGCGCGCACGCCGGGTGATCCAGTCACATTGATCGCCTGCCGATAACGGGACTACCCTCGCGGATCGCAACGGGTGTTTCTGATGACCGATGTCGACCGCAAGACCGTCGGTGTGCCGCTCGCAGCCCTCATTCTCGCGCTCCTTCTGGGGAGCTTCGCCGGGGCGGCGCATGCCCAGACCCCGGGCGGCTTCGCCTCGACCCAGCCGACGCCGCGGATCGAGTACTGGCAGCAGCGGCTCAACGACATCGACAGCCGCCTGTCGAACCCTCAGACGCTCGCGCAGGTCAGGCTGCTGTTCCTTGGCGATTCCATCACCGACTTCTGGACCATGGGAGAGAACCCCTGGTTTCCGGGCACCCAGGGGGGGCGCGTCGTCTGGGACGAGACCTTCGGCGGCTCGAACCCGAACTACGCAGGTCTGAACCTCGGCATCTCCGGCGACCGGACCGAGCATGTACTTCATCGGATCCGTCCCGCCACCGAGGGTGGCCTAGGCCAGCTCGACCGGCCCGATCTCGACCCCGACGTGATCGTCCTGCTCATCGGCATCAACAACAGCTGGGCGGCCGAGACACCGGCCGTGGACAGCATCGTCCAGGGCGTCCGCGCTGTCGTGACGGCGGTTCACGACCGCAAGCCGCGCGCCCGGATCGTGCTGCTTTCGCTGTTGCCGACCAATGAGCCTGCACGCAATGCCGAGATCGTGGGGCCCGTGAACACAGCGCTCGCGGCCTTCGCCTCCGACGGTCCCCAGGCCGCCTACGTCCGCTATCTCGACCTCCATCCGGCGTTTCTGGGCGCGGACGGTCAGCAGAACCGAGCCTTCTTCATGGACGGCGTTCATCCCAACGAAGCCGGCTACCGCGCCTGGCGCGACCGCCTGATCCCCTTTATCGACAGTGTCAGGCGATAGAGGCCACGCTCCCGGGTCGCCGCAGACGGTTCGGCGTCAGCAGCCCGGCTGGCGAGGCACCAGGGGTGAGTTCAGGCACCAGAGAACCGAACCGGATTGCGACCACTCGATCGCTCTTCATCGTCCCGGAAAACGCGTGTAGTCCGCCTCGAAGCGCCGGAGGCGACCTTGCGACGACCCATTCTGGATCATCCCGAGAGGATCATCCCGCTCGCCTTCCTGGCCACGATCCTGATCGGCAGCCTTCTGCTGATGCTCCCGTGGGCGTCCGCAGACGGACAGGTCGCGCCGGTGCTGGTCGCCCTGTTCACATCCACATCGGCGGTCTGCGTCACCGGGCTCATCGTGGTCGATACGGCCACATACTGGTCGCCGTTCGGACAGGGCGTGATCATGGCCCTGTTCCAGGTCGGCGGCTTCGGCATCATGGCCGGAGCGACCCTTCTGGGCCTCATGATCTCCCGGCGCATTCCGTTGGGGCGACGACTGGTGGTGCAGGCAGAGACCAAGAGCCTGACGCTCGCCGATGTCAAAAACGTGCTCCGCACAGTGCTTGTCGTGACGCTGCTGTTTGAGGGGGGCATAGCCCTCGTGATCGCCCTGCGGCTCCATTTCACCTACGGCGAGCCCTCGGACGCAGCGATCTGGAGCGGCCTTTTTCACGCGGTCTCCGCCTTCAACAACGCGGGCTTCTCGACCTACTCCGACAGTCTTGTGCGGTTTGCCCTGGACCCGCTGATCCTGCTGCCGCTGGCCGCCGCCGTCATTGTCAGCGGCCTGGGATTTCCGGTCATCAACGAACTGCAGGCAAGATGGCGGGAGCCCGATCGCTGGTCCGTCCACGCCAAGTTGACGGTCTATGGCACCGTGGCGCTGCTGCTGATCGGCTTCCTCGCCGTGCTTGTCGCGGAGTGGAACAACGCCGGGACGATGGGCGACATGCCGACAGCCGGCAAGATTCTCAACGCCTTCACCCACTCGGTGATGAGCCGGACGGCCGGGTTCAACACGGTGGATGTCGGCCAGATGCGCTCAGAGTCACTGCTCCTGACCGACGGGCTCATGCTGATCGGCGGGGGCAGCGCGGGAACGGCAGGCGGGATCAAGATCACCACCTTCCTTGTCCTTGGCGTTGTGGTCTGGGCCGAGATCCGTGGACGATCCGACGTGACGGTCTTCAACCGGCGCATCTGTCCGGATGCGCAGCGCCAGGCCCTGACCGTCGTACTTCTGGCTGTCGGCCTGGTCGGAGTTGCGACACTGGCCATCCTCTCGATGACCCCCTTCCCGCTCGACCGCGTGCTGTTCGAGGTGGTCTCTGCATTCGCGACCGTCGGTTTCAGCACAGGCATCACGGCCGACTTGCCACCGGCAGCCCAGATCATCCTCGTCGTCCTGATGTTCGTCGGCCGCGTCGGCACGACCACCGTGGCCGCATCGCTGGCGCTCAGAACCCGCCACGTCCCTTACCGCCACCCACTGGAGCGCCCCATCGTTGGCTAGATCATCCAAATCCAAGGCAAACAGTGTCGTCGTCATCGGCCTCGGCCGGTTTGGCGGGGCGGTGGCGAGAAGCCTGAGGCACCTGGGGCACGACATCCTCGCCATCGATGAAGACCTGGCCTTGGTCCAAGACTGGTCCGACGAACTGACCCACGTCGTCCAGGCCGACAGCCGCAACATCGAGGCCCTGCGCAAGCTCGGGGTGCCCGACTTTCCTCACGCTGTCGTGGGGATCGGCTCCGATATCGAAGCCAGCGTCCTGACCGTGCTTGCGTTGAGCGAACTGGGCGTGCCGGACATCTGGGCCAAGGCCGTGACCGCAAACCACGGCAAGATCCTGGAAAAAACCGGGGCCCACCATGTGATCTATCCCGAAGCCGCGATGGGAGAGCGGGTCGCCCATCTGGTCACCGGCCAGATGATCGACTTCATTCAGTTCGACGACGACTTTGCCATCGTCAAAACGCGCCCACCGCGCGATGCGCTCGGCAAGACCCTCGCGCAATCGGCCTTACGGAGCCGGTATGGCATCACCGTGGTCGGGCTCAAGCGCGCCCGCGAGGACTTCATTTATGCCAAGCCCGACACCCAGGTCGTCGATGGAGACTTGCTGATCATTGCGGGTCCGACCGCCAACGTCGAGCGGTTCGCCGCCCTTCCCTAGAGCGTGAAGATCTGGCCCGCGCGACTACCCCGCCGCCATCGCCTCCGCCCGGATCCTTCCAACCATGCTATTCAGCCCGTTCGCCCTCTGCCGCGTCAACGCCTGGGGCAGGCCCAGCCGGTCGAGCGCGGCCTTGGCGTCGAAGGCCAGGATGTCGGCGGGCGCGCGGCCCGAATACAGCTTCAGCAGCAGGGCGACATTACCCTTGGAGATGGCGCTGTCCGAATCCGCCCGGAATGTCAGCCGGTCGCCGTCCCGTCCGCTTGCCAGCCAGACCTGCGCCGCGCAGCCCGGCACCTTGTTGGACTCGATCCGGTCCGCGTCGGGCAGGGGCTCCAGCCCCTTGCCCAGGTCGATGACGTAGGCGATGCGCTGTTCCCAGTCCTCCAGCACCTCGAAGTCCTCGATCAGGTCTGCGAGGGTGTCCTCGATCGGATTTGCGGCAGCGGTCATGCGCGCGACATAGGCCGCGTGCCGAACAGGGACAACCGCGACATCGTTCACCAACGAAGGCGCGGACTCCGCCCGATCGAAGTCGCCTTTCGCGGGAGCGGGCTTTAGGAGACTCGTGCGCACGGCTAACTTTGTCCGTTGGGCGCAGCCTCCTTACTCCCGGCCCTTGCCCCGGCCCTCCGGAAAGCGCGTGACGCCAGCCGCCGACCATACGCCACAGAACGCCGCCCGCCCGGGCCAGCGGCTGTTCGCGGGCCGCAGCGCGGTCGCGGCGTGGCATGGCGGCTGGGCGGCCGCGGTGGTGGTCTCGACCATCGCGGCCTTGTGGCTGGACCGGCTGTCGGGACCAGCCGCCTTCGGGGCGCTGGCCATGATTGCGCCGGGATTGGGCGGCCTGGCGCTGCTGGGCCGCGATGGGCCTGGCGAGCGATCGCTCGTGCTGATGGTCTGGACGCTGGCGACGCTGGCGTCCCAGGTGCTTTCGGGCGGCCTGTCCGGTGCCCTGGTGGGTTTCGCCATCATGCCCTTCGTGGCGGGCCTCGCCGTCGGCGGGCCCCGACACGGCGTGCGGCTGGCCCAGGCCGGAGCCGCGGGTTCTGCGGTCGCGGTCCTCGCCGGTCAGTTATCAGCCTGGTGGATCGGCCCACCGCAACCCCATGACATCACCGCCGCGCTGTTCGCCCTCATTGCGGCCGGAGCCGCGGTCCTGGCCGTCCGTCTGTCCTGGCGGGTGCGCGAGCACGTTTTGGCCGGCGCCGAGAGCGAGGCGCGGCGCGTCCGCACGTTCCTCGACGCCCTGCCCGGCCTGACGCTGGTCATGGAGCCGACAGGCCGGATCGTCGCAGACTATGGCACGCCTCCGCCCGCCCTCGACCTGACGGCGCTGCGGACCCAGGGCTTGATCGCGGCGATTCACGCGCCGGATCGGCCCGCCGTGCTGGCGGCCATCGACGCGGCCCTGGCAGGGGCGGAAGGTCGTGTCCGGTTCGCCCCGCGCCAGGCGCTCGATCGACGAGTCAGTCTTGCGATCCGCCGGATCGGCGATGAGTCGTCCGCGCCACTGGTGGTCGCCCAGGCCTTGGACGCCACCCGGGAGTTCGCGATCGAGGTGGGGCTGGAGGCCGCCCGCGCCGAAGCCGAGGCGCGCGACGCGGGCAAGACCCGCTTCCTCGCCAACATGTCCCACGAGCTGAGGACGCCGCTCAACGCTGTGATCGGCTTCTCCGATGCGATGCGCCAACGCCTCTTCGGCCCCCTGCCCGTCCGCTACGCCGACTATGCCGACAGCATCCACCAGGCGGGCGGTCACCTGCTGGAGCTGATCGGCGATGTGCTGGACGTGGCCAAGATCGAGGCCGAGCGCTACGAACTGTCGCGTGAGGTGTTTGACGCCCGCGACGCGGTCTCCGCCGCCGTGGCCCTGGTGCGCGTCACCGCGTCCGACAAGGGCGTTGTGCTGAACAGTCTGTTGCCCGACGACGCCCTGATGGTCGATGCGGACCGTCGGGCGCTCAAGCAGATCACGCTGAACCTTTTGTCCAACGCCATCAAGTTCACACCGTCCGGCGGCTCGGTGACCCTGACGCTGGAAACCATTGGCCCCTATCTGGAGCTGGTCGTCGCCGACACGGGCGTCGGTATCGCCAAGAAGGACCTGAAACGCCTCGGCCGGCCGTTCGAACAGGCGGGCGCGTCCGATCAGAAGGCCCAGGGAACCGGACTTGGCCTGTCGTTGGTGCGTGCCCTGTCGGAACTGCATGGCGGACGCATGAGCCTGGAGTCCACTCTGGGTGAAGGGACGGCCGTGACCGTCCGCATGCCCGTCGCCCGAACCGGTCCCCCCCCTCCGCCAGAAGGCGGCGCGGAGATCGTTCCGCTCAACGCAGGCTGACAGACTGAATTGTCCTGCTTCTGCCTCACCTGGCGGCCCAATTCGATGTTAAGCAGGGCAGCAATGAACTGGCCGAAGCTGGAGCGCCTCCCCCCATGCGTCGCTTTCTGATCTGGTCCGCTCTGGCCGTCGTCATCGGACTGGCCATCGCCGGGACAGGCTACTGGGCCTACTGGAACTTCTACGCTCGCTTCCAGCCTGTGACCGTCACGCGCAACCAGGCTGACATCCAGCGCCTGCTGGACGAGGCCTCCTGGCTCTCGGGCGGCGGGGGCGGCGAACCGCTCTATGTCATCGGCTATCGCGACTCGGCCTCGTTCCAGCGTTACCAGCGCGAGGAGGGCGGTCGGCTTCGCGCCGGTGGCGTGGAGATGCGCATCGTTGTCTTCGCCCGGCCCGACCGCGAGGGCGCGCCCCAATCCACGCCGAGCGAACGCTCCACCATCGCCGAGCTTTGGCTCAGCCGGGACTGGAGCCTGTATGAACGCTGGATGGCCACCCCCGCCAGCAACTGGATGGCCGCGGGCATCCCCGACGCGGATGGCAATCTGGCGCGTACGGCTGTGGTCGAGGCCAGTCACCAGTTCACGATCCGGCTGAACGACCTGCTCCGCGATGCGGGGGTTCCGACCGGCTATCCCCTTGTGATCTGGCGCGACCGCGAGGGTTTCCTGAAGGCTTGCGCCTGTGCCGACCGACGGTCTTGGGTGTTCGTGCGCGATGACGTCGGCGCGCCCGACGGTCTGTCCACGCCGACACCGCCTGATCCGGTCGATGTCGCCCCCGGGGCACCGCCGCTCGTCGGGGCCGACGGGGCCCTGCCCTATCCGAACCTCGGGCCTATCCCGCCGCTGGAGGGTGGGGCGACACAGACCGACCCGACCGCGCCGCCCTCACCTGCGGCCGAAGGATCTGGAGCGCCGCGCAACGAACCCGCGCGACCCACCACGCCGCCGGCCCCGCCCCAGCCGAGCCAGCAGGAAGACGCGACGTTTTTCTGAGGGTCCGGGGCCGTTCGACCCGAGCAGCCCCACATCAAGGCCGCCGCGCGTCTCGCCTGTCGGGAATGGCAGTGGTCAGAACAGCCGTTTGCAGGTCGCGATCAGGCGATCGACATCGTCCTCGTCCTGATACAGGCCAAAGCCGAAGCGGATCACCTCGTCGCGAACATCGGTGACGACATTGGCGGACAAAAGCTCAGCCCGCCACCGCTGGGCATCCTTGTGCTTCAGCGCCAGGAACCGGGCGCGCGCTTGGTTGTCGCCCGGCGGAGGGTTGAGCACCTCCGCCTCCCCCAGCCGACCGCACTCTCCGGCCTTCAGCGCCTCGAAGAACCGTGACGACAGCCTGTCCGCATGGGCAGAGACATCTGCGGTGCTCAACCCGTTCTCGTCCAGCATCCGTCGCACGCCGTTGAAGCGATAAAGCGGCGTGGAATCGAACGTCGCGCCCCAGAACCGGCCGGCATCGGCGCGGTATTGCACTCCCTCGGGCGGCCCCATCAGATTGCCGAACTCGGCGAACCAGCCCGTCACCACGGGCCGCTCGCAGAAGCCAGCGGGCGCATGCAGAAAGCCAGCCCCCTCGCCCGTCATGGCGTATTTGTAGCCGCCCGAGACGTAGAAGATCCGGTCCGCCACAGCCGACAGATCCGTCGGCGTGGCCATGAAGCCGTGATAGCCGTCGACGATTACCCAAGGCCCCACGGGCTTGGCCAGCGCCGCCAGATCGTCGATGCAGCCGATGGCCTGGCCTGTCTTGAAGAAGACCTGGCTGACCATGATGGCGTCGAACGCCCCGCCCCTGGCAGCCGCGACGAACCGCTGATCGAAGGTGTCGAAGGGTTCCAGCGAGACGCGCGTGACCACCGCCTCGCCGGCCTCCTCCCACCGCTCGGCCTGGCGGCGGAAGGCGTGGAACTCTCCGTCCGTGGTCAGGATGCGGATGGGCCGGGTCTCGATGCCCGAGAACACCCGGATCAGGAAGTCATGGGTGTTGGGCGCGAAGACCACCGTCTCGGGATCGGGCAGACCCAGTTCCTTCGCCACATGCCGCTGCGCCTCCGGCACCACCTCGCCGAAAATCAGGTCCCATTTGCGGTCGGCGAAGTGGTTCGCCTCCACCCAGGCCCTCACCTGCCCGTCGAACGAGGCGTCCGGCCACAGGTGGTGGCTGTGCGCCGCGAAATGCAGCCGCTCGGGGTCGAGCGCGAGCGCGCGGGAGAAGAGGGGCTTGTAGCTCATCGAACTCTCCCGAACTCAAACTCGAAACGCGGTCAAGCAGCACGCGACCGCGTCGCGCGAGTTAAAGCCCTTAAACCAGCGCCCCGTGGCAGTGCTTGAACTTGCGGCCCGATCCACAGGGGCAGTCCGCATTCCTCGGTGTCCGCTCCCATCCCACTGGCATCAGTTCGACCGGCAGCTTGGAGCGGTCGTCGCCCGTCAATTGCCCTTCCGGGTTCTGCGCCATCGGGTTGGCCATTTCGTTCTGGCCCGTGCCGGGGTTCAGGTGAATTTCCTGGAACTCGGGCATCTCCATCGGCGGCGGGGCCTCGAAGCGGAACTCCACCGTCATCAGCCAGCGCGTCACATTGTGCCGCAGCTCGTGCAGCAGGGTCTCGAACAGGTTGAAGGCTTCGGTCTTGTACTCGTTCAGCGGATCGCGCTGGCCATAGCCGCGCAGGCCGATGACGCCGCGCAGATGGTCCAGATGGACGAGGTGCTCGCGCCACTGCATGTCGATCATCTGCATCAGGAACTGCTTCTCCAGCCCCCGCATCTGGCCTTCGCCCAGCTGTTCCAGACGCTCGGCGGCGCGCTTGTCCGCGGCCTCGCGGATGCGCTCCTCGACTTCTTCGTTGGACACGCCTTCCTCGGCGGCCCAGTCGTGCAGAGGAAGCGTCAAGCCCAGAGTGGACTTCACCTTCTCGTCCAGGCCGTCGATATCCCACTGCTCGGCATAGGCCTTCGGCGGCATGAAGCGCTCGACCAGGTCGGCGATCACGTCGTTCCTGAACTCCCCGACCAGTTCCGAGAGGTCGTTGGAATCCATGAACTCCTGGCGCTGCTCGAACACGGCCTTGCGCTGGTCGTTCACGACGTCGTCGTACTTCAGCAGGTTCTTGCGGATGTCGTAGTTGCGCTGCTCGACACGCTTCTGCGCGGTCTCGACGGCACGATTGAGCCAAGGGTGCGAAATCGCCTCGCCCTCGGCCACGCCGAAGTTCCTCATGATCGCGTCCAGCCGGTCGCCGGCGAAAATGCGCAAGAGGTCGTCCTCGCAGCAGAGGAAGAACTTGGACACGCCCGGGTCGCCCTGACGGCCGGTTCGACCGCGCAGCTGGTTGTCGATGCGGCGGCTCTCGTGGCGCTCGGTGCCCAGAACGAACAGGCCTCCGGCGGCCAGCGCTTTTTCCTTCTGGACGGCGATGTCGGCCTTGATCCGCTCTTCCTCGGCCTTTTCAGCCTCGGGCGTGATCTCGATGGCCAGGTTCCTCTGATCCAGACGCCACTTCTGCATCCGCATCTCGAGGTTGCCGCCCAGCTGAATGTCCGTGCCGCGGCCGGCCATGTTGGTGGCGATGGTGACCGCGCCGGGAAGGCCCGCGTCGGCGACGATATAGGCCTCCTGCTCGTGCTGGCGCGCGTTCAGGACGCTGTGAGGGATGCCCTTGCCCTTGACCGTCTGGATGTCATAGGCGGCATCGCCGATCTTCTGGGCCTCTTTCTCACGACCCGCGTATTCGGGCTTCAGGGTCCGGGAGATTTCTACTTCATAGGCGAAGCTGCGCAGCAGTTCAGACAGCTGTTCGGACTTCTCGATCGACACGGTACCGACCAGGATCGGCTGGCCCTTAACGTGGCACGAGGCGATCTGTTCGGCGATCGCCTGGTTCTTTTCCTTGTAGGTCCGATAGACCTCGTCGTCGTGGTCAACACGCTGCACCGGCCGGTTGGTCGGCACCTCCAGCACGTCCATCTTGTAGATGTCGAGGAACTCCTGTGCCTCGGTCGCGGCCGTGCCGGTCATGCCCGACAGCTTCTCGTAGAGGCGGAAGTAGTTCTGGATCGTCACCGAGGCCAGGGTCTGGTTCTCAGGCTGGATCTTGACGTTTTCCTTGGCCTCGATCGCCTGATGCAGCCCTTCGGACAGACGACGGCCCTGCATCATGCGGCCGGTGAACTCGTCGATCAGGATGATCTCGCCACCCTTGATGATGTAGTCCTTGTCGCGTTGATACAGCGTATTGGCTCGCAGCGCCTGATTGACGTGGTGCACGAGGCTGATGTTGGCGGCGTCGTAGAGACCCGTGGTGTCCTCGGCGAAGTGGCCACCTTCCTCCAGCATCTGCTCGATGCGTTCGGAGCCTTCCTCGGTCAGCAGGGCCTGGCGCTGCTTTTCATCCAGGTCATAGGTCGACTTGTCCTGGATCAGCGTCTTCACCAGCCCGTCGACGATCTTGTAGAGCTCGGACCGGTCCTCTGTCGGGCCCGAGATGATCAGCGGCGTGCGCGCCTCGTCGATCAGGATGGAGTCCACCTCGTCGACGATCGCGAAATGGTGGCCGCGCTGGACCATCTCGCGTCGGTCATAGACCAGATTGTCTCTCAGATAGTCGAACCCGAACTCGTTGTTGGTGCCGTAGGTGATGTCGGCGGCGTAGGACATCTGCCGCTGGCCCGACGACAGCCCGTTCACGATCACGCCGACTTCCAGGCCCAGGAACCGGTAGACCCGACCCATCCACTCGGCGTCACGCCGGGCCAGGTAGTCGTTGACGGTGATGACATGGACGCCCTTGCCCAGGAGCGCGTTCAGATACACGGGCGCCACGGCCACGAGGGTCTTGCCCTCGCCGGTCCGCATCTCGGCGATGCCGCCCTCATGCAGGATCATGCCGCCCGTCAACTGGACATCGTACTGGCGCTGACCGAGCACCCGCTTCGAAGCCTCACGCGCGACGGCGAAGGCATCGTTGAGCAGTTTGTCGAGCGTTTCGCCCTGCGCGATCCGATCCCGGAACGCATCGGTCATCATGCGCAGTTCGTCGTCGGACAGGGCCGCGTACTTGGCCTCCAGTGCATTGATCTTCTGGACCCGGCCCATGAAGTCCTTGACCTTGCGGTCGTTGGAAGAGCCGAAGAGTTTCTTGGCGAAGCCGAGCATGGAGGATCCGGAAACGGACGAGCGGTTCAGAGCTCAGGAATGACCCTTGGGGGGGCGGCGATAGGACGCCGCGAGAGAGGCCACCGGACGGGGCGGCCAACGGCCGCGCGTTCGCTCGAAAACCCCTCGACTTGGGCGCAGGCGGGACTTAAGCACCGGTCATACCCCTGTCAACGCGAGGGGCATTTCCAGCCCTGCGTTTGGGCCTGTTTACAACGACATGGAGCGTCCGATGCGGCGCACGCGCCACTCCCTCCTGTTGCTGGCCCTCGCCGGCGTTCTGGGCCTCGCAGCCTGCGGTGGCAGCGGCGGCGAAGACCGGCCACCCGAACCCGGCGATCGGGCCGTCGCTGAGGTCCAGAACCAGACGATATGGGCCTCCGACGTCAAGCGCGAGGCGGTGGCCCAGGGTCTGATCGGCGAGGGTGAGCCGCTGGACGTCACATCGGACCTTTTCCGTCGGGTTCTGGACGAGGTGATCGACCAGAAGCTCCTGGCCCGCGAAGCCGAACGGCGCGGCCTCGACAACTCTCCCCTCGCCCAACGCAGGCTGGAAGCCACGCGCGAACGCATCCTCGGCGACATGCTTGTCGAGAATGTCGTCAACGGGGCCATCTCCGACCAGGCGGTCGAGACCCTTTATCGGGAACAATTGCGCCTGGCCCAGACGTCGGAGGAGATCCGCGTGCGTCTGATCCTGTCGCGCACGCGACAGGAGGCGGATGCCGTTCTGGGCATTCTCGGCCAGGGCGCGACCTTCGAGGCCGTGGCGATGGAACGGTCCATCGACGAAGCGACCCGCTTCTCGGGCGGCGACCTCGGCTATTCCACCGTCGACGTCATGCCCCAGGCCTATGCCAATGCCCTGCGGGATGCAGCGGCGGGCTCGACGGTCGGCCCCTTCCAGACCGAGGGCGGCTGGGCCGTCCTGCGGGTCGAGGACCGTCGCCGCGAGAGCCCGCCGACGCTGGAACAGGCCCGGCCCCAGATCGTGCGCTACCTGACCTATGAAGGCGTCCGCCAGCTGCTCGAGGAGCTGCGCGGCAAGGCCGAGGTCGAGGTCCTGCTTTCTGCCGAGGAGGGCCGCGCCCAGGAACCGGCCTCGGCCCCTGCCGCGCCCGCTCGCGCAACTGCTCCCGCCGCGACACCGGCTGCGTCCCCCGCCAAGGCGGCTGCCCAGTGAGCCGCGCCCCCCGCGCTCCCGGGTCGACCGGCAGGGCTATCGAACAGGCCGTCGGAAAGGCGCTGGACCCGCTCGCCACGGCGCTGCGCAAGGCTACCCAGGGCTCGCCTGCGGCCCCCGCCACGGCGACCCCGGCGGCGCCGGGCAAGCCGGGCCTGAAGGTCTCCCCGCTCGCCGTCCCTTTCCCGACCATCCCCGGCGTCGGGGGCGTCGAGATGACCACGGCCCGGGCCGGCTTCTACAAGCACGAGCGCGATGACCTGGTCGTCTTCCGCTTCGCCCGGGGCACCAGCTGCGCCGGCGTCTTCACCCGCCACAAGGTGGGCTCGGCCCCGGTCGACTGGTGTCGGCGCCAGCTGGATTCGGCCGGTGGTGGCCAGGACGTCCGCGCCCTGGTCGTCAACGCGGGCTGCGCCAACGCCTTCACCGGCAAGGCCGGGGCCGACGCCGCCCGCCGCACGGCCTCCGAGGTCGCTAAGCGCTTCGGCTGTCGCCAGCGCGATGTCATGCTGGCCTCGACCGGCGTCATCGGCGTGCTACTGGATGACCGCAAGATCGCGTCCAGGCTGGGCGAGATCGAGCATAAGCTCGACGCCGACACGCCGCCTTCCGAGCAGTGGGCGGCCGCCGGTCGCGGCATCATGACCACCGACACCTTCCCCAAGGGGTCGTTCGCCGAGTGCAAGATAGACGGCTACACGGTCCGCATCGCCGGCATCGCCAAGGGCTCGGGCATGATCGCCCCGGACATGGCGACCATGCTGGCCTTCATCGTCACCGACGCCGACATCCATCCGACTGTGCTGCGGGCCCTGCTGGGTCTGCACGTGCGCACGACGTTCAACAGCGTCACGGTCGACGGCGACACCTCGACCAACGACACCTGCCTGCTGTTCGCCACCGGCACCTCGGGCGCGCCCCGCATCGGCCGGGTCGGCGACCGCCGCCTGAAGGAGTTCTCGGCCGCGCTGGACAAGGTCATGCTGGACCTCGCCCACCAGCTGGTCCGCGACGGCGAGGGCGCGTCCAAGTTCGTGCGTATCACGGTCGAGGGCGCCGCCAGCCCGGCGTCTGCCCGCAAGCTCGCCAAGTCCATCGCCGACAGCCCCCTGGTGAAGACCGCCATCGCGGGCGAGGACGCCAACTGGGGCCGCATCGTCATGGCCGTCGGCAAGACTGAGGAGCCGGTCGACCGCGACCACCTGGCCATCCGCTTCGGCCCGCATCAGGCCGCCGTCGACGGGGCCATCGCCCCGACCTACGACGAGGCGAAGATGAGCGCCTACATGAAGCGCGACGAGATCGACATCGCCGTCGACGTCGGCATGGGCCGCGCCTCGGCCACCGTCTGGACCTGCGACCTGACCAAGGGCTACGTCGAGATCAACGGGGATTATCGCAGCTGACCGCCGCCTACTGCCGTTCCTGCGGCCGCACGCCCTGCGTTTCGGGCACATAGACGCCGGTCACCGCCCGCAGCAGGAATCCGCCCGGCTGGTCGCGCGGGCCGAAGCGGGCACAGGGGTCGGGATCGGCGATAGGGCGCACCTCTCGGTCCTCGGGCGAAAAGCTGTCGCCGACCTGATCGCCGAACACTTCCGCGAACTGCAGCGCGTCGCCGACCGCCGAAAGCGATGGCGTGTCGGTGCCCACCACATTGGCCGTCCGCGCCCAGGCCAGGGCCGCGACCTGCGCGCCGCTCATCGACAGCAGCTCGGCCTCCGCCGCCAAGGCGCCGGTCGTTCCGGGTGTTCGCACGCCGATCGGGCCGGGGATGAAGTGGTTGGCCACCGCCGACGCGCCAGAGCCTACCGCGCCGGTCGGCGAGATGCGCGTGACCGCCGTTCGCACGCGCGCCGCATCGGCCTCAGGCTCGGCCAGCACCGTGAACCGTTCGCTCAGTTCGTAGCAGACCTGCCGGTCCACCTCGCCCAGCACCAGCGCCACATCCGCAGGCGCAATGCCGGGAGCCGCGCCCTCGGTCAGCACCGACGGCTCGACATACAGTCGCTCGACCGCTTGCGCCGCCGCCTCGTCGCGCCGGTCTCGCACCGACACCCGCAGCGTCCCGGCCATCGTCTCAAGTCCCTCATAGCTCGAAAGGAACCCCGAGTTGGCCTCGGGCGCGGTCTGGCAGGCCGCGAGGGCCAGGGTCGCGGCGGCGGACACCGCACCGGCGCGGAGAAGGCGTTGATTCATTGTCTCGACTTCCGTGGGAGGATCGGCGCTAACGCCTGTCGTTCCGAAAGGATCAGGCGATGCCGACGCGAGGTCAGGCCGCCGCCTGCTCGGCTTTTCGAAGCACGCTGGCGCGCACCTTTTCACTCTCGGACTTCAGCTGCCCGCAAGCCGCCAGGATGTCGCGCCCGCGCGGGGTGCGGATCGGGCTGGCGTAGCCGGCCTTGTTCAGGATCGCCGCGAACCGCTCGATCGTCTTCCAGTCCGAGCACTGATAGTCGGTGCCGGGCCACGGGTTGAACGGGATCAGGTTGATCTTGGCCGGAATGCCCTTGATCAGGTTCAGCAGGGCGCGGGCCTCATCCGGGCTGTCGTTGACGCCCTTCAGCATCACATATTCGAACGTCACCCGGCGCGCGTTCGACAGGCCCGGATAGGCCCGGATCGCGGCCATCAGCTGGTCCAGCGGATACTTCTTGTTCAGGGGCACCAGAACGTCGCGCAACGGATCGTTGGTCGCGTGCAGGCTGATCGCCAGCATGGTCTGGGTGCGCTCGCCCAGCTCCGGGATCATCGGCACGACGCCTGAGGTCGATACCGTGATCCGGCGCCGCGAGATGGCGATGCCTTCGTTGTCGGCGATGATGTCCACGGCGTCGGCGACGTGGTCCAGATTGTAGAGCGGCTCGCCCATGCCCATGAAGACGATGTTGGACAGGCGGCGGTCCTCCTTCGGCGACGGCCATTCGCCCAGATCGTCGCGCGCCACCTGCACCTGAGCCACGATCTCGGCCGCCGTCAGGTTACGAACCAGCTTCTGTGTGCCCGTGTGGCAGAAGGTGCAGTTCAGGGTGCAGCCCACCTGGCTGGACACGCACAGCGCCCCCGCCCGGCCCACGTCGGGGATGTAGACCGACTCGATCTCGATGCCCGGAGCGGTGCGGATCAGCCACTTGCGCGTGCCGTCTTTGGACACCTGGCGCTCGACCACCTCGGGCCGGGCGAGTGTGAAGGCGGCGGCCAGTTTCGCCTGGGTGTCCTTGGCGACGTTGGTCATGGCCGCGAAGTCGGTCACGCCATAGTGGTGGATCCAGCCCCACACCTGACTGGCTCGCATCTTGGCCTTCTCCGGCGGACAGATGTCCGCGTCGATCAGGGCCTGGCGCAGGCCTTCGCGCGTCAGACCGGACAGGTTGACGGGAGCCGAAACCGGCGTGCGCGAGAGGTCGAGCGTGAGGCCCAAAACGAAGGTCCTGAGTGGCGGGAAGAGCGGCTTATAGCACGGATCGCGCTGGATTTAAGGCAGGATCAGAGGATGAACCGGCTCAGATCCGCGTTCCTGGCCAGCTCGGCCACCCGCGCCCGCACCGCGTCGCCGTCGAACGCAACCGTCTGACCCGACAGATCCGATGCCTTGAACGAGGTCTCCTCCAGCACCCGCTCGATCACCGTCACCAGTCGCCGCGCCCCGATGTTCTCGACCGCCGAGTTGGCCGCCACCGCCGCGTCGGCCAGCGCCTCGACCGCGTCCGGCGTGAAGGTCAGGGTCACATCCTCGGTCGCCAGCAGCGCCTGGTTCTGACGGATCAGATTGGCCTCGGGCTCGGTCAGGATGCGCACGAAGTCGTCGCGCGTCAGGGCCTTCAGCTCCACCCGGATCGGCAGCCGGCCCTGCAGTTCCGGCAACAGGTCGCTCGGCTTGGCCACGTGGAAGGCACCCGACGCGATGAAGAGCACATGGTCCGATTTCACCGGCCCGTACTTCGTTGAGACGGTGGTGCCTTCGATCAGGGGCAGCAGGTCGCGCTGCACCCCCTCGCGCGAGACATCGGCGCCGCCCCGGTCCTGACGCGCCGCGACCTTGTCGATCTCGTCGATGAAGACGATGCCCTCGTTCTCGGCCAGGGCCACAGCCTCGCGCGCCAGACTGTCCTGATCCAGCAGCTTGTCGCTCTCCTCGGTGACGAGGGGAGCCAGCGCCGCCTTGACCGTCGTCTTGACCGGCTTGGTCCGCTGGCCGCCCAGCTTGCCCAGCATCTCCGACAGATTGATCAGCCCGACGTTCTGCCCACCCAGGTCCATGCCCGGAAGGGCCGGCGCGGCCTCGGCCATGTGCAGCTCGATCTCCTTGTCGTCGAGCTCGCCGGCTCGCAGCTTCTTCCGGAACGCATCGCGCGTCGCCGGCTGCGAGCCCGGCCCAACGAGGGCATCCAGAATCCGCTCCTCCGCCGCCGCTTCGGCCTTGGCGCGCACGCCCACCCGCTTCTGCTCGCGCACCATCAGCAGCGCCGCCTCGACCAGGTCGCGGATAATTTGATCGACGTCGCGGCCGACGTAGCCGACCTCGGTGAACTTGGTCGCCTCGACCTTCAGGAACGGGCTCGCTGACAGCTTCGCCAGCCGCCGCGCGATCTCGGTCTTGCCCACGCCGGTCGGCCCGATCATCAGGATGTTCTTGGGCGTGACCTCGTCGCTCAGGTCAGCGGGCACCCGCTTCCTGCGCCAGCGGTTCCTCAGGGCCACGGCCACGGCGCGTTTGGCCTCATTCTGGCCGACGATGAAGCGATCGAGCTCGGAAACGATCTCGCGAGGGGAAAGGTCTGTCATCCCCGCCACATAGGGCGGCTCAACGCTGAGCGGGAGGGGCGGGCGGATCGACGATCAGCTGGGCGAAGGCCAGGACCCAACCTGTCTGGCGCTTCTGCCAGAGGTGGACGTAGTAGCCGCTGCCGTTCGTATCGCGGTCCTTCCATAGCGCCCGGCCATAGGTCCAGCCGAGGTCACCCGCGGCCGACGCGCCGCTGCTCAGCGGAGGACTGAAATCAAACGACTTGGGCCAGGCGTCCAGGGCAGCAGGGAAGGCTTCCTGACCGATCGCCGGCGGCCAGTCGCCCACATAGATGCGGCCATCCGGAGCCAGCAAGGACAGATGCGCCGCCTTCTGGTCGCCTGCCGCCGCTGCCGCCAGCACCGCCTCCACCGCCCTCAGCTCGCCCAGCGCCGCCTGGGCCGACGTCGGAGTCACCGTCGAGGTCGCCAGGATGGACGGTTCGGTGTCCGGGCCCGGGACCTCCGCCGCGCTCGCCGGGACGCCCCCGTCATAGACCCAGCGCCAGGTCCCGTCCGCCTGTCTCTGCCAGATCGTGAAATAGTGGCCCGTGCGGCGGCCGTTCACCTCGACCCCGCCCGTGGTGAAGCCCAGGTCACCCGACGCCGCGATCCCCGCCCAGTTGGGCCACCAGACCAGGGGGCGAGCCGTCGGATCGAACGCGGCCTCGGCGTCGAACAGCTCCTCAACCGGTCGGGGCGATCCGCCCGCGATCAGCACCGCGCCCGGCATGGCCCATTTCAGGAACGACCGGTCGACCCCCATCGTCAGTGCGTCGGCCGCGAACGCCCGCTCGGCCGCGATCACCGGAGCCGGATCGACGGTCTGGGCATGCGTGGGCGCCGCGAACAGCAAGGCAGCGGCGATGAGGGCGGTCCGGCGAAACATGGGGTCGTCTCCAGCCCGGTCAGTCATGCCCGGATCGGTTGCGATGTCCCGTGAAATCGACGCAATGAGCGCCCGCGCGCCCTGACCATTCCTGACGGCCTAGAGCTTCTCCACCGTCAGATTTCCGTTCGTGTAGACGTCAATATCCGCCGCGATCGCCATGGCCCGTCGCGCGATGGCCTCGGCATCCAGTTCGGTATGGTCCAGCAGGGCTCGCGCCGCCGCCAGGGCATAGTTGCCGCCCGACCCCACCGCCGCAGTGCCGTACTCCGGTTCCAGGACGTCGCCGACGCCCGTCACCGTGAAGATGCTGGATCGGTCCGCGACCAGCAGCATGGCTTCCAGCCGCCGCAGGTAGCGATCCGTTCTCCAGTCCTTGGCCAGATCCACACAGGCCCGCGCCAGCTGGTCGGGATACTGCTCCAGCTTGGCCTCCAGCCTCTCGATCAGGGTGAAAGCATCCGCCGTCGCCCCGGCAAATCCGGCCAGAACCTTGCCGCCGGCCAGGGTCCGGACCTTGCGCGCCGCGCCCTTGACGATGGTCTGGCCCATGGAGACCTGGCCATCGCCTGCGATCACCGTTCGGCCATCCTTTCGAACCGCCAGAATCGTCGTGCCATGCCAGCCGGGGCCGGTCGTCGCCTGTTCGCTCATGCGGCCGACATGGCGACCGAAATGGGGCACGGCAAGCCCTGTGGAAGCAAATCCGCCACAAATACAACGGCCCCAGTTGGACACAATATCACCACTGCAACCCGTTACATTGACAACATTACATCGTTACATCGGCCCCGAAGGGACGCGTCGTGCTTTACAGACTGATCTACGCCAGCGAGACCGTCGGCTCGGTCGGGTCTTCGACCCTCTCAGTGGCCCAGATCCTGGGCGCGGCCACAGTCAACAACCGCCGGGACAACATCACCTCGGCGGTGATGTTTCACGAAGGCTGGTGCCTGCAGGGCATTGAGGGCTCCCGGACCGACGTCGATCGCCTGATGCGCCGCATCCGCGAAGATCGTCGCCACGTGAACATTCGCATCCTCTCCGATCGTCAGGTCGAGGAACGCCGCTTCGCTGAGCCCATGGCCCTGTGCGATGATCCCGCCGCCATGCTGCGCGCCATCGGTGTGCCGAACCTGGCCGATGTCACCGCCTACGATGCCGATCGCATCGTTGAACTGAAACAGGCGGCGTGACGCCGACGCTGGACACCCCTAACTGAGGGGCATGGGTTTCTCTCCCGAAGACGTCGAACGCTACGCCCGCCATCTGGTCCTGTCCGAGGTCGGCGGCCCGGGCCAGCAGAGGCTGGCCGCATCGACCGTAGCGATCATCGGCGCGGGCGGTGTCGGCTCTCCCGCCGCCCTCTATCTGGCGGCCGCGGGCGTCGGCACGCTTCGGATGATCGACCCGGACACCGTGTCCCTGTCCAACCTCCAGCGACAGGTGCTGTTCGATACCGCCGACGTCGGCCGGCCCAAGGTCGAGATCGCAGAGCGCCGCCTCGCCGCCCTCAACCCCGGCATTCGCATCGAGGCCCTGCCCGAGGCTCTGACAGCCGAGACTGCCGCCCGCCTGATCGCCGGCGCCACCGTCGTGCTGGACGGCACCGACGACTTCGCCGTGCGCCATGCGGTCAATGCTGCCTGCGTCGCCGCCCGCATCCCGCTGGTCTCGGGCGCGCTGGGCCGCTGGAGCGGTCAGGTCGGCGTCTTCACCGGCCGCCCCTGCTACCGCTGCCTCGTTCCCGATCTGCCCCCGGACGCCGAGACCTGCGCCCGCGTCGGCGTCGTCGGGGCCCTCGCCGGCGTGATCGGGTCCATGGCGGCGCTGGAGACCATCAAGCTCATCACGGGTGCGGGCGAACCGCTGACCGGGCGCCTGCTCCTGTACGACGGACTATCGGCCACGACGCGCACGGTCGCGGTCACGGCGGAACCGGAGTGCAAGGTGTGCTCCTGACGCGTCCACCGTTTCACTGAGCAGAGATGGAGACACCGCGGGGCCCGCCGAACTCCATCCTTATCGAAACCGCGCGTCCGGCCCTACTCCGGCTTCTGCCGCTTCTTGCGGAAGCTGGGGTTCAGGATTTGCTTCCTCAACCGGATCGACTTCGGCGTCACCTCGACCAGCTCGTCCTCGTCGATATAGGCGATGGCCTGTTCCAGGCTCATGATGCGCGGCGGGGTCAGGCGCACGGCCTCGTCCTTGCCGGACGCCCGGACGTTGGTCAGCTGCTTGCCCTTGATCGGGTTGACGTCCAGGTCGTCCCAGCGGCTGTTCTCGCCGATGATCATGCCCTGATAGGTCTTCTCGCCGGCCCCGACGAACATGACGCCGCGCTCCTCCAGGTTCCACAGCGCATAGGCCGCCGTCTCGCCGTCGGAGTTGGACACCAGAACGCCCTTCAGGCGGCCCGCGATCTCGCCCTTGTAGGGCTCATAGTGGCTGAACACGCGGTTCAGCACGCCCGAGCCGCGCGTGTCGGTCAGGAACTCGCCCTGATAGCCGATCAGCGACCGCGAGGGGCACTTCAGCTGGATGCGGGTCTTGCCGGCCCCCGACGGCCCCATGTCCGTCAGCTCGCCCTTACGGGCCGACAGCTTCTCGATGACGATGCCGGTGAACTCGTCGTCGACATCGATGACGACGTCTTCGATGGGTTCCAGCTTCTCGCCATTCTCGCCGGTCTGATAGACCACGCGGGGGCGGCTGATCGACACCTCGAACCCCTCGCGGCGCATGTTCTCGATCAGGACGCCCAGCTGCAGTTCGCCCCGGCCCGCGACCTCATAGGCGTCGCCGCCCTCGGTGGTGGTGACGCGAATGGCGACGTTGGCCTCGGCCTCCTTCAGCAGGCGGTCGCGGATGACGCGGCTCTGCACCTTGTCGCCTTCGCGACCGGCCAGCGGGCTGTCGTTGACCGACACGGTCATGGAGATGGTCGGTGGATCGATGGGCTGGGCCGGCAGGGCCTCGGTCAGCTCCATGGCGCAGAGGGTGTCGGCGACGGTCGCCTTGGACATGCCTGCGATGGCGACGATGTCCCCGGCTTCGGAGCCCTCGTCCAGCGGCTGGCGCTTCAGGCCGCGGAAGGCCAGCACCTTGGTGATGCGGCCCCGCTCGATTTCCTTGCCCTCGCGGTCCAGCGCCTTGATGGCCATGCCCGGCACGGCCTTGCCCGACTGGATGCGACCGGTCAGCAGGCGGCCCAGGAAGGGATCGGACTCGATCAGCACGTTCAGCATCTGGAACGGCTTGTCCTTGTTCTCCTGAACGGCCGGCGGCGGGACATGATCCACGATCAGGTCGAACAGGGGCGCCAGGTCGTCGTTGGGCTGGTTCAGGTCCAGCGTCGCCCAGCCGTTACGGCCCGAGGCGTAGATGTGGGGGAAGTCCAGCTGTTCGTCGGTCGCGCCGATGGCGGCGAACAGGTCGAAGGTCTCGTTGTGCACCCGGTCCGGATCGGCGTGGGCACGGTCGACCTTGTTGATGCACAGGATGGGACGCAGGCCCATCTTCAGCGCCTTGGTCAGGACGAACTTGGTCTGGGGCATGACGCCCTCTTCGGCGTCCACCAGGATGACACAGCCGTCCACCATGCCCAGGATACGCTCGACCTCGCCGCCGAAGTCGGCGTGGCCGGGGGTGTCGATGATGTTGATGCGCGTCTCGCCGGCCTTGCCGTTCCAGAGCACCGAGGTGCACTTGGCCAGGATGGTGATGCCGCGCTCCTTCTCCTGATCGTTAGAGTCCATGGCCCGCTCGGTCGTCGCCTCATTGGCTCGGAAGACGCCGGACTGTGCCAGCAGCTGGTCCACCAGTGTGGTCTTGCCGTGGTCGACGTGGGCGATGATGGCGACGTTGCGGAGGTTCATGGTCGTTCAAACGATAGGGGCGGCCGGAAAGGTCGGGCCGCTCGGTCAGTGGGCGTCATTGCGGGGAGCGCGCGCCTCCTACACCGCGACTGGCCGAAAGACCATAGGGGGCGGGTTTGACAGCTTGACGGTCCGGGCGCAGCCTCGCGCCTCAACCTTCAGGAGGCGGGTCGATGAAGCGTATTCTGATCGCGGGGGCTCTGTCCCTCGCCTGCGTGGCTGGGGCCGCCGGAGCCCAGCAGGAGCCGTCTCCTTCGGCCGCCGAGATCGTCGCGGCGCGACAGGCCGCGTTCGCCATGTCGGCGGCGACATTCGGCGCGATCAAGGCAGGCCTGGATGCCGGGGCCCCCACCCAGCAGCTGGCCTTCCCGTCGGGCGGCCTCGCGCGCTGGGCCGCGGCCATGCCCGCCATGTTCACGGCCGGCACCGGTCCGGACGCCGTCCCGTCGACCAAGGCCAAGGCCGAGATCTGGTCGGACCGTGCGGGCTTTGAGGCCAAGGCCGCCGAATATCAGGCCGCCACTGCCCGTCTGCGTGACGCCATCGCAGCCGGCGACAGCGCCGCCGCCGGCGAAGCCTGGACCGCCGCCCGCGCCACCTGCGGCTCCTGCCACGACGCCTACCGGTCGTAGGACCGGAGGCTCCGGGCCGAGGGAGCGTGAGCCCTTTTCCCGAAGCCCTTACACCTTCGCAGACCGTCCACGCACCCAGGCGTAGAGCGCGAGCGCCAGCACCGCGAATACGGCAATTCCCGACATCATGGCCGGCCAGGTCGAGCCCTCGGGCAGCATGGCGAAGGGCGCGTCGTTTCCGGTAGAGACGATCACTCCGGCCGTCATGACCAGGAAAAGGCTCTCGCCGACGATCAGGCCGGACGCCAGCAAAACGCCCATGCGGCGGCCCACGTCGGCGAACCGGGTGGTCTTGATCGCCTTGTCATAGATCCAGCCGCACACGGCCCCGATCACCAGCAGGGTGGTTACGGCGGCGGGCAGGTAGAAGCCGATGCCGACGGCCAGCGGCGGCAGCTTCATACGCCCTTTGGTCGCGGCGTTCAGCCCGGCGTCCAGGACGATGATGACCGCCCCGATGCAGGCCCCAAGCCCGATCAGGTCCCAGCGGAGGTCGCCGCCGATGACACCCCGCGCCAGAGCCGAGATCAGCGTGGCCTGGGGCGCGGCCAGCGGCTCGTCGGCGATTCCCGCAGGGCCGCCCTCGAAGCCGAAGGCCTGGTTCAACAGGTTGAGGATCAGCGGAATGACGATGGCGCCGGCGATGACGCCGACGATCAGTGCCGCCTGCTGGCGCCACGGCGTCGCCTGCACCAGCTGGCCGGTCTTGAGGTCCTGCAGGTTGTCATTGGCGATGACCGCCACCGCGAAGACGATCGCCGTCACGATCAGGGCAAAAGCCACCACTGAAGGATCGGCGGGCAGGCCGGCGAGGGACAGCACGCCCAGCATCAACACCGATGCAATGACGATCGCCAGGATGCCGACGCCCGACACCGGGCTGTTCGACGAGCCGATCAGCCCGGCCATGTAGCCGCAGATGGCGGCGACCGCGAAACCGATGAAGACGACATAGATCAGCCCGCCGCCCACGAGCAGCGCCGTCGAACTGGCCAGCGTCGGATTGCCCTGCGCGAACCAGGCCAGGATAAAGCCGATGCCGATCAGGCAAGCGACCGACAGTCCGGCGACGATGTTGATCGGGATGTCCTGCTCGGTCCGGTCGAGCACCGCGCCGTCCTGACGGCGACGGTTGGCGGCCAGGGCCGAAGTCAGGCCGCTGATCAGCGGCCCTGCCAGTTTGATCAGGGTCCAGATGGCGGCCACGCCGATGACCCCGGCCCCCATCAGCCGGACCTCGCGCCGCCAGACGGTGCTGGCCAGCTCCTCGGCCGCGACCCCGGGCTCGAGGGTGGTGGCGATGGAGGGAATGCCGTTGGCGGTCAGCCAGGCGATGGTCTCGGGACTGGTCAGGATGGGCACGGCGATCGCCCAGGCCAGGATCAGGCCGAACAGCTGGGCGAGGCCGACACTCAGGCCGATCAGGTGGCCGGCACCCAGCAGGGCGAACTGCATGCTGAAGCCGATGCCGGTCGCACCGCCGCCCAGCGACGCCGGCAGCTTGATGAATTTCGTCGCCTCGGCCGCGAACACGCGCCCCGCGACCAGCAGGGCATAGCCTGCCGACACGACGGCTCCGGTAATCACGACCCACAGGCCCGAGGCGTTCTCGCGCACCGCGCTCTCGGTCTGTTCAGCCCCGCGCGATCCGACGGTCAGCACCTCGGCGGCGGCCACGCCCTCCGGATAGGGCAGGCCACCGTTGACCACCAGCGCCCGGCGCAGCGGGATGGAGAAGGTCACGCCCAGGATGCCGCCGAACACACAGATCAGCACCGATTCCCAGAACGGAAACTCCAGCCACCACCCGACCATGACCAGGCCGGGCAGCACGAAGATGATCGAGCTCATGGCCCCGCCGACCGAGGCCACGGTCTGGACGGTCATATTTTCCCAGATGGTCGAGGTCTTGAACATCCGCAGGATGGCCATGGAGATGACCGCCGCCGGGATGGCCGAGGCGAAAGTCAGCCCGACCTTCAGGCCCAGATAGGTGTTCGCCGCCGTGAAGATCACGGCCAGGACGCAGCCCAGAACAAGGGCGCGAAGGGTGAACTCGACGCGCTTGCCCTTGGGCGAGGCGGCGGCAGTCGTATCGGTCATGGGGATCCTGCTGATCGTTCGCCGCGACCTAAGCCGGAAACCGACCCGGCGGCAACGGCCAGCGTGGATCAGGCGCCCGGACAGTCGGGCGGTCGCTCCACCGGTCCGATCCTCTGGTCGAGCCGGATCAGGCTGTAGGTCCGCGTTGCGCCGGGCCCTGCAATGACCGTGGCGGTCGCGATCTGTTCGACCTGACGCCACCCCGGTCGGAACCGAGCGACGTCGGAACACTCCGTCACGGCCAGGACCGGTCCACCGTCCGCGTCCGTCAGAGGTTGGGTCATCTGGAAGTAGTCTCGAGGGCTTTCTGCCGCCGGGGCGGGCCAGGCCCGGACCTCCAGCCCCTGCCCCCTGAGACCATGGGTCAACTGGGCGACATCGCCCCGGCGCTCCGCCACGATCGTTGAGATGCCGGTCGCGCCGGCTTGCCGCGCGACGCCATCCGATAGGGCGCTCCAGCCCATCACGGATTCATAAGGCTGGCCCGGCAGGGACCACCGGTCGGCCCGCGCATCCAGGATCAGCAGCCCCCCCTGAATGACCGCGCCAAAGGCCAGTCCACCGGCCAGCCATCGGCGGCCGGTTCGACCCGACAACGTCAATGGTGCCAGGACGAACGCCGCGATGAGACCAGGCGCGGCCCAGTTGCCGTTCGCTCCGTTCACCAGGGCCACCCCGGTCACGGCGATGAACAGGGGCGCGCTGAACGCCAGCAACACCCGCTGGTCGGTCGTCAGTTCTCGGGCCTTTGCCGCCGCAACGACCAGGGCACCGAAGACCACGGGTCCCGCCAGGCCGAACTGGGCCGCGACGAACTCCAGCCCCTGCGTCAGGGCCTGATCCAGCGCGAAGGACCTTTCCCCATCCGCCAGGTTCTCGCCGGTATGGCGCAGGGTGACCAGCTGGTGGTCGATGTTCCACAGCAGGTTTGGAATCAGCAACGCCAGCCCGCCTGCGATCGCCACCCAGACGCCCGGACGCCTCAGGGTCTGGCGTGACGCCCGGTCCATCAGGACGGCGATGAGGAGACCGCCGAGGAAATAGACCATGGCGTACTTGGACAGCAGGCCGGCCCCGATCCCGGCCGCCAGCACGACCAACCAGCGGTCCGAGGCCCCTGCCCTGAGTTTCAGAAAGGCCAGCAGCGCCAGCGACCAGAAAAGCAGCAGAGGCGGGTCCGTCGATACAATCCGCGCCGAGAACGCGGCACCGGGTGCGAGCAGGGCGCACAGCCCGGCCCACAGTCCGACGCGGCGTCCGCCCAATGTGGTCCCTATGGCCGCGACGATCAGGGGAATGGCCGCCCAGATCAGAACCGACGGCGTCCGCACGCAGGCCGGTGCGCTGCCGCAGATCGGCTGAACCGCCGCGATCAGCCACGCGACCAGTGGCGGCTTGGAGAAGTAGCCCCAGGCCGGGCTCTGGGCCCAGACCCAGTACTGAGCCTCGTCGGCGTAGAGATCGGTGACCGATAGCTGAAGCCCGATCAGCCGCAGCAGCGTCAGGACGGCGACCGCCCCGACCAGTCCGGCAGGGATCAGGCCATGGCCGGCATCGGGCCCGACCGCACCCGGCGGCGGCGACGCGCCCGTCGCGCGGCGACGGGGCAGTGGAGCATAAGGCGATGCAGCAGGCAGAGAACCAGCGCGGTGATGGCCCATGACAACACGATGTCCGATAGAAAATGACCGCCGAACAGAAGGCGGTTGAACGACAGGGCGGCGGCGTAGGCGAAGGCGACGGGGATCAGGACGGGGCGCCAGGTCTGCGGGGTCATCACCACGGCGACCGCCGCGATCCAGGCGGCGGATGACGCCTCTCCAGACACGAACGAGCAGTTGGAGGCGCACTGGTCCGTGATCATCCAGGCGGAGGTGAACTGCGCCTCGCCGCCGAACGCCTCGATCTGGATCGGCCGCGCCCGGCCCCACAGCGACTTGAACAGTCCGTTGACCACCAGACCCGACGCCAGCGCCAGGCCCGAGATCAGGAAGAGCGCCTTGCGCGCCTCGCGCCAGCCGGTCCACCAGCCCCGGATCGCCACAACGACCAACCCCAGCAGCATCAGTCCCATGACCCAGGTCGAGGACTTGCGAAGCGCCTTCAGTAGCGGGTCCGTCGTCGCCACGAAGCCGAGCGCCGGATCATGGAAAAGGCCACTCACCGCCACATCGACCCCGGGCAACAGGACAAAATAGGCCGACAGAACCAGCGTCAGCACGAAGGCGGCGGCGGTCGGCGAGGCCCCATCCAGGCCGGCCGCCAGCGACACTCGCATCTTCAGGACCGCCCTGCGCAGCATCCGGGCCGTCCCGGCCAGCCCGTCGCCCCTGCGTCGTCCGCCAAGCGCCTGCACGAACGTCATCGATTCCCCCAAATCGAACAGCGTCTGCGAGGCGGATGCCTGACTCGTGCGTCGCCCGCGTCACGGAAACATGGGCTTCTGACGTCGGTTCGACGGGGTTTTGGTTTCACTTGGTCCGGGACAGGACGATAGCCGCCCTCCCGCTTTGCGCCGCGGCCCGTGCACCGCTAGACCCGGCCCATGCCCGAACTTCCCGAGGTCGAGACGGTCCGGCGCGGCCTCGAGCCCGTGCTCGCGGGCGCGCGCCTGACCCGCGTGCGCCAGAACCGGCCCGATCTGCGCTTTCCCTTCCCCGACCGCTTCCCGGACCGGCTGGAGGGCGCGACCGTGCTGGCCGTCCAGCGCCGCGCCAAATACCTGCTCATCCCCCTCTCGACCGGAGAGACCTGGGTCACCCACCTTGGCATGACCGGCCGCTTCACCCTGGACGGCGATCAGCTGGGCGAGTTCGAGACGGCCGCCCCCAGCGTCGGCAAGCATGAGCATATGAGCCTGTCCGCCCTCACCGACGGCCGCTCGACCCGCATCGGTTTCGCCGACGCCCGCCGGTTCGGCTTCATGGGCCTGATCGCCTCGGACGCGGTGGAGGCCCACCCCTGGTTCGCCGCCATCGGGCCCGAGCCTCTGGGCAACGCCTTCTCCGCCGCCCATCTGTCCGAGGCGTTCCGGGGCAAGGCCCAGAACATCAAGGTCTCCCTGCTGGACCAGAGGAACGTCGCGGGCCTTGGCAACATCTATGTCTGCGAGGCCCTGTGGCGCGCCGGGATTTCCCCCACCTTGCCTGCCGGTCGGGTGTCCCGTCCCCGGCTGGAGTCCCTGACCGTCGCCATCCGCGACGTCCTGACCGAGGCCATCGCGGCGGGCGGCTCGACGCTGCGCGACTTCGCCAACGCCGAGGGCGGCCAAGGCTACTTCCAGCACGCCTTCGACGTCTATGGCCGCGAAGCCCAGGACTGCCGCCGCGACCCCGCACACCCCGTCATCCGCCGCATCGTCCAGGGCGGCCGCTCCACCTTCTACTGCCCGGCGTGCCAGAGGCGGTGATGACGGGGAATGCGTTCCCCCTGAGGATCAGTCAGTCGATCCGTCTCGCTCGCGCGGGGGAAGTTCCCCCAACACCCCATCCGGTACCGCCCGCTGGAGGTCCTTCGCCTCGTCCCACGGCGCGCGCATCCAGACGTCGCGGTCCTCTTCGGTGGTCAGGATCACGGGCATGGCCTTGGGGTGGACCGACTTCACCGGCTCGGACGGCTCGGTCGTCAGGAAGGCGAACAGGTCGGCGGTCTCGACGCCGGTCTTGATCTTGCGCACCCCGGTCCAGCCGCGCAGGTGGATGCCGGCGAAGACGGCCAGGGGGTCCTCGCCCGGCAGGGTGAACCAGACCGGCCGGTAGCGGCCCTCGGCATCGCGGCCCGGCTCGCTGAAGGCCGTGAACGGGACGAGGCAGCGATGCTCCGGCGTCAGCCACGGCTTCCAGTGCGCCGAGGAGGTATTGCGCACATTCGTCGTCCCCGCATCGGGCTCCATCTTCAGCAGGGCGTCGAAATCGACCGCCTTGCCCTTGGCCCGCAGCTTGTCCGCCCGCTTCGTCGCCGCATCCAGGATGGCCTTCCGCGACGACGGCATGCCCCACCGCGCCAGCGTCAGCACCCGGCGACCCTCGTCATCGTGGCGCACGATCGGGGCGGCATAGTCCGGATAGAGGTCGCGCGGCTCCAGATTGCCCGCCTGGTTCGCCATCGCCCGCGTCAGCGCGAGGATGTCGCCGGGTCCCGAACGCATGCGGTAGAGGTTGCACATGGGCGGAACCTGTCACGGCAAGGCTGGAGCCGTCTACAGAACGGACCTTCCTAACGTCCGGGATGGGTGGAAAGCGGACGTCTAGAACCAGCCGGCTTCCTTTAACGTCGGACGATAGGTCCGGCTGACCGGGGCTGTCAGCCCGCCGGCAAGGCGTATCTCGCCCACGCCGCGCCGCCACTGCACCGCTTCCACAGCCCCCGCCGCCACCCACCAGGAACGATGGACCCGCCAGCCGTGAGCGAGGACCAGTTCGTCCAAGGCATCGGTGAACCGCAACGTGATCAGTTCCACGCCAACGTCGGTATGGACTTTCAGATAGTGGTCGTGCGCCTCGATCGCGATCAGCCGTGCCTCGCGGCGTTTCGCTGACAGCCGGCGCCTGAAGGTCGCCTCCGCCTCGGGGAGCGGTGGAGCGATCACAGTTCGCGTCTCGACGACGACGGGGGCGCGCCGCCACACAAGGGCCCGGACCGCCATCACCGCCAGCATGAGTGGCCCCACCTGCCAGAGCAGCCACCCGTAGGCTGGCCAGTTGACCGGCTGGTCCACGAGCAGATTCTGGGTGACCAGCACCAGCAGCGTCACCGGCGGCGTCATCAGCACCGAGACCGCAGCCGTTCGCCACCAGGTTCTCAACAGGTATCGACGAAGCAACTGGTCCGCCGCCACCCCGATCAGCCCACCGCCGACGACGCAGATCATCCAGTAGACATAGCGCACCCCGACGGGCGCGCTGTCCGAGTCAAAGGGTCCGAGGAAGCCCATCAACAGGCCGATCCCGACCAGGATCGCGACATCGATCGCCCAGCTCGGCGGTGCCGCCCTACCGCCTCGTTTTGTCGGCCTGCGGTCCATGTTGTCCCGTTCGCGAAGCCCTGGCGCCACTCGCGAAGTCCGGCCTACCGAGCCGCAGCGAGACCGGCAATGGCGTTGGGCGCAACCGCAATCCTGGTGGATAGGAAAACCTGTGTCACGCTCCTTGCTCGCCGCCTCCCTGACGATCGCCGCAACTGTCCTCGCCCTGCCCGCCATGGCCCAACTTCCGGGGGCCGACGTCGATGCCCGACCCGATCCGGCCGTGACCTGCCACGTGGGCGTCTATCGTCTGGGCGACGGCACGTGGGTGGATGTCGCTCCGCTCGAAAATGAGGGCCTCCGGTGGCGCCGGCTCGACGGATCGACCGCACGGATGACGCTCGACGCCGAGGGGCGCTGGGTCAGCACCCTGGGATGGACCGACCGGATCGAAGGTCCGCAACCGCAACTGGGGGCCTGCGACGAGCGCCAGTTGGTCTTTGAGGGACAGTCCGGCTCCCGCATGACACTGGAGTCGGAGGATACGAGCTTCATCGGCCAGGGCGGAACGCGGCTGAACGGACGGCTGATCCTGCCGCCCGGCGACGGTCCCGTTCCCATCATTGTCGAGGTGCACGGATCGGAGGGGGCGAACGCCCTGGACTTCAACGCCTTCCAGCGGTTCGCCCCGGCCTCGGGGGTCGGCGTCTTCGTCTACGCCAAGCGAGGCTCCGGCGGATCTGAGGGCCACTACACTCAGGACTTCCGCATCCTCGCCGAGGACGCCGCCGCGGCGGTCGTGGAAGCCCGCCGGCTCGCCGGCGCGCGGGCGAGCCGGGTCGGCCTGCACGGCTCAAGCCAGGGCGGCTGGGTGGCGCCGCTGGCCGCCACCCACACGCCCGTCGATTTCGTCATCGTCGGCTTCGGCATGGCCTATGGCGTCTTGTCCGAAGACAGCGACCAGGTGGCACAGGACCTCGAGGCGAGGGGTTGGGGCCCGGACGTTCTGGAGCAGGCGAGGAGGATTACCGACGTCACCGGCGCGTTCGTCGCCTCACATGGTGCCATCGGCTTCGAAGGTCTGGAGGCCGTTCGCGCGCGATACCGCGCCGAACCCTGGTTTACGGACATCAGGGGCGAGTTCACTGGCCTGCTGCTCAACGCGCCCAACGAGCAGATCATGGCCATGGCCCCTCAACTCGAAAACGGGCCGTCGTGGGACTACGACCCTCTCCCGGTGCTGAGCCGCCTCGACACGCCCATGCTCTGGATCCAGGCAGAAGACGACCGGGGTGCGCCACCTGACGCCACACGGCGCAGACTGATCGACCTGTCCGCACAAGGGAGGCCCATCACCCTGCTGGAGTTTCCGGACACCGACCATGGCATCGTCCGGTTCGAGACCGCCCCTGACGGCAGTCGCACATCGCTCGGCTATGCACCCGGCTACTTTGAGGCCGTCCTCGATTGGGCGCGAACGGGCCGACTGGACGGCGGCTACGGCGACGGCAGGATTCTGGCGCGGGCGGACCCGACAGGAGCCGGCTCAGGGTCTGTCCGCTAGGGGTCGAACGCCGCCGTTCTGATCTCGCCCGATGGCGGTCATTCATCGGGCGCCCACCGCTTCGCCCAGCCCCGGGACGATAATCCCCCTACGTCCGATTTTGACGCAGGCCCATGTCAGGCTGTCCGTCATGACCGACGTTCGCCCGACCTACCGCATCCGATCGCCCGAGACCTGGGCCGCCGCGCGTGACGCCTTTCTGGACGGCGCGCCTGCCGAGGTCGTCTGCGCCCGCTTCGATCTCGGCCTCTCGGCCTTCTGGAAGCGCGCCCGCGAGGAGGGCTGGCGGCGCGCCGACCAGCCCGATCCGGTGCCCGAGGCTCCCTTGCCCGGCCCCGATGTTCGGCTCGACCGGGTCGATCTCGCCGAGCTGGCCTGGCAGGGGCTGTCGCGCGCGGTCGGCCAGGGCCGGATCGCCGAGGCGCTGCGCTGGCAGAAACTGCACGCCGAGCTCACCGTCCCCGAACGCACCCGCGAGCGCGAAGCCGCCCGCGAAGACGTCCGCGAGGAGGCCCGGATGCGACGCGCCGGGGAGGACGCCAAGGACGCCCGCATCGACGCCATCACCGAGGTTGCCGAACGCCTGGCGCTCGACCCGGCCCTGTTTCACGCCGCCCGGCCCCGGCGCGCCGCCTCGAGAGTGGACGATGTGGACGAAGTGCACGGTGTTTCGACTTCGGCGCCGCTGAACCGCGCCGAACGCCGCCGCCTGGCCCGACTGCAGCGGGCGTCGCCGTGACAATCGGATGATTGCCACCCGGAGCGCGACACAAGGCGGACAGCCCCGACACACGCAGCTCCCTGTCCGGCCGTCCCTGCAGACAAAGCGTTGTCCCCCGGAACCGACGCAGGGTGTACTGACCGCATCATGACCCATCGCATCATCCTGTTCCGCGGCATGAACACGGGCGGCGTTCGCGCACCGGTCTCCGAGCAACGCGCGATGGCCGAGGCGCTGGGCCTGAAGAACCCGCGCACCCTGCTGGCCAGCGGCAATCTGGTGGTCGAGAGCGATCGCGATCCCTGCGCGCTCGAAGCCGAGGTCCAGGCGGCCATGCTCGATCGGTTCGGGCTGAAGATCGCCGCCGTGGTGCGCACCGGGGCGCAGTGGGCCGAGCTGGTCGCCGCCAATCCCTTCCCCGATCAGGCCCGGGCCGAGCCGTCGCGCCTGCTGGTCATGGTGATGAAAGACAGGGCGCGACCCGAGGGGCTTGAGGCCGTGCGGGGACTGGCCGTGGGCGAGGAACGGCTCGTGGAGACACCTCAGGCGCTATGGTTCTGGCACCCGGACGGCATTGGCCATTCGAAGATGGCCGAAAAGGCGACGCAGGTCCGGCTGCTGGGCATGGGCACGACCCGGAACTGGAACACCGTCATCAAGCTTGCAGACATGACCGGCCGACCGCGACCCGAAGCCGGATAGGCGACCATGCTGTCCCGGCTGCTTGAAGGCACCGCAGGACCCGCATCTTTTGCTCTAGATCAAGGTGGCGTGTTGCCTGAACGCGCATGGGTCGGCCGACGCTGGGATGAACGCAGGGGCGGACATCAGCGTCGGGGAACACGTTCATGTCTTTCAGAACACTCGCCCTCCTCGCTGCCGCGTCCTCCGCGCTTTGCGGGACGGCCCAGGCTCAGACGGCCGAGCCTTGGCACGCGCCCGTCGCCGGCGACTGGATCGTTACCGGCCGGTTGACCAACGTCTCCTCGGGAACCGAGGCGGGCATCCGGACCGCTGCCGGGGCGGCCTCGGGCCTGAGCGTGGATGTTGGCGACAGCACCATGCCGACCCTGGGGTTCACCTATTTCCTGACGGATCACTGGGCGATCGAGGGAATCCTCGGCACGACCCGGCACGAAATCCGGGCCCAGGGCGGAACCACCGATGTGGCCGTTCATGAGACCTGGGTGCTGCCTCCGGTGGTGACGGTTCAGTACCGCCCGATGAGCGGAGGTCAGGTCAGCCCCTATGTCGGGGCGGGCGTCAATGCGATGCTGTTCTACGGCGGCGACGACCGGAACGGCTTCTCGGTCGATCTGGACGATGGCTTCGGACTCGCCGCGCAGGTCGGTGCCGACATTGGCCTGAAAGGCCCCTGGAGCCTGAACCTCGACGTCAAGAAGGTCTGGTTCGACACCGATGCCCAGATTAATGGAGGGGCACTGCGCAGCGAGGTTGACCTCGACCCCTGGGTGATCTCGGTGGGGCTTGGGCGCCGCTTCTAGCCACCCCGCGAACACCTGACCCTAGGCGATGGGCGTCGGTCGTTCTATCTCGGCCTGCGAAGAAGCAGGAGCCCTGAATGTCCGACGCCTACGCCAATCTGCTGATCGAGCGGCACACCGACGGCTATGCGGTCGTCACCCTGAACCGGCCTGAGGCGCTCAATGCCCTGAACTCGGCCCTGTTCAAGGACCTGTCCGATTTCCTCGACGCGGTGGAGCATGACGACACGGTGCGCTGCCTGATCCTGACCGGCTCGGGCGACAAGGCCTTCGCCGCCGGCGCCGACATCAAGGAGATGGCCGATCAGACCTATGCCGAAATGTACCGGGCAAACTTCTTCGCCCTGGGCCACGACCGGATCACGCGCTTCAGGAAGCCCATCATCGCGGCGGTCAACGGCTTTGCGCTGGGCGGCGGCTGCGAACTGGCCATGCTGTGCGACTTCATCGTGGCCAGTGACAAGGCGAAGTTCGGCCAGCCCGAGATCAACCTCGGCGTCGCGCCGGGCATCGGCGGATCCCAGCGCCTGACCCGTCTGGTCGGAAAGTCCAAGGCCATGGACATGGTCCTGACTGCCCGGATGATGGACGCGGCCGAAGCCGAACGCGCCGGCCTGGCGTCCCGCGTCTTCCCCCACGACCAGCTGCTGGACGAGACCCGCAAGATCGCCGCCCGCATCGCCGCCCAGAGCCCGCTCGCGGTCATGGCCAACAAGGAGATGGTCAACGCCGCGCTGGAGACGACCCTGACCCAGGGCGTCCAGTTCGAACGCCGCCTGTTCCACAGCCTGTTCGCCTTCGAGGACCAGAAGGAAGGCATGGCCGCCTTCGTCGAGAAGCGGAAGCCGGAGTTCAGGGGGAAGTGAGTGACTGGTGATTGGTGGCGAGTGACCGTCGATCCGGACCCAATCCCTCCCGGCGGCGTTCCGGGGCCTTGGCCACTAGCCAGTCATCACCAATCACCAATCACCAATCACCAATCACCACCAACCTCCCTTGCCCCGCCGCGCCCCTTCCGCTATACGCCGCGCCTCTTGAAGTTTCCCCACGCCGTGGACGGGGTGTCCGCGGCGTTTGCCTTGATAGGTTCCGACGCATGGCCAACAACCCCGGCGCCAAGAAAGCGATCCGCAAGATCGCCGCGCGCACCGAAGTGAACAAGTCGCGCCGCACCCGCGTGCGCACCTTCCTGAAGAAGTTTCAGGAAGCCGTCGCTGGTGGCGACGCCGAGGCTGCGAAGGGTGCCTTCGTCACCGCCCAGTCCGAACTGATGCGCGCCGTTTCAAAGGGCGTGGTCCACAAGAACACCGGCTCGCGCAAGGTCTCCCGCCTGGCCGCCCAGCTGAAGAAAATGTCGGCCGCCTGAAACGGGCTTCCGACTGGCCGTCATCGGTCTGTCACGCGAAAATCTAACGATTTCAACGGCGAGTGGGCACCAGCTCACTCGCCGTTTCGCCGTGTGCGGATAAGTGATGCTAGGGGAATCGGCGCTCGCCGAACGGGCGAAATCGGCATTTTCCCAAGCAGGATTTATACTTGGCCCTGTCAACGAATTTAGTTGCCGAATCGTCAACGAATCAGCGTTGACCCCCGCCGCTCCCGGCGTAAGTTTTCCCTCCTAACGCACTTCCATCCCATCACGGATGAAGACGGAGCGGGGCTCGGCCTCGCACCGGCGGGAGATGTCTGTTCGCTGGGCCGACCCCACCGACGAAGCACCGCTTCGCCGGGCAGGAGAAGTCGTCTCCGATCAGCCAGCCCGGCGTCGGGCCCGGAACGCAGGGTTCCGGGCAGCAGGGACTATGGATGGCGGGAGATCATGATGGGGGCAGTGGGAGTTGCGTCGACGGGACCGGCGGCAACGGGGATGACGGATCCGGATCGGATCTGGACGGAGGCGGCCACCCGTCTTCGCGCCGAGATCGGTGAGGGGCCCTTCAGCTCCTACATCGCCCCTTCGGCCGTTCGCGCCGACGGTTCGGGACAGCTGATCCTCGTCACCCCCACAGGATACGCCCGCGACTGGGTCCGCAAGAACGCCCTGCGTCGCCTCAACGAGCTGTGGCTCGGCCTCGACGGCCTGTCGCGCCGTCTCGAGGTCCGCTGCCGCGCCGAGGTGCCGGCTGTGATCCCGTCGTCGGCCATGGCGGTCCAGGCGCTTTCGTCGGCCGGGCTTGAGACACCGGTGGCAACGACCGTCGGTCCCGTCACCGACGGTGCCCGCGCCGTCCGCGCCGCCGGCCTGCAGGAGCGGCTGACGTTCGACAGCTTCGTGGAGGGTCAGGGCAATGCCTTCGCCCTGGCCATCGCCCGCCAGACGGCCAGCTGGGCCGACGGCCACTTCAATCCGATCTTCTTCTGCGGCCCCTACGGCTACGGCAAGACCCACCTGCTGAACGCCATCGCCTGGGAGGCACAGCGCCTGAAGCCCGACGCCAAGGTCGTCTACCTGACCGCCGAGCGGTTCCTGTCGACCTTCGTCAAGGCCATGCAGGACCGCTCGACCGCCGCCTTCAAGGAAAGCCTGCGCACGGCCGACATGCTGCTGCTCGACGACGTCCAGTTCGTCGGCGGCAAGGCCTCGACCCAGGAAGAGCTGCTCTCGACGCTGACGGCCCTGATCGAGGACGGCAAGCGTATCGTCCTGTCGGCCGACCGCCCGCCGATGGCCCTGACCGAGGTCGAGCCGCGCCTGCGCAGCCACCTCTCCGCCGGTCTGACCTGCCCGGTCGAGCCCGCCGACCGCGCGCTCAAGATCGCCGTGGCCCAGAACCGCATCGCCGCCTTCGCCCGCATGGGCCTCGTTGCCGGCGAAGCGCCCCGCGACGTCCTTGAACAGCTGGTCGATCGTACCCCGGGCTCGGTCCGCGAACTGGAAGGCGCGATCAACACCCTGGCTGCCGCGGCCGGACCGCGCCTGTCGACGCTCGCCGCCGACGAGGCTGTGACGCTGCTCGGCTCCGCTCTGCGCGGCGGACCGGAGCGCCGCATCACCGTCGACGAAATCCAGAAGACGGTGGCCGAGCACTTCTCGATGAAGCAGGCCGATCTGCTCAGCGAGCGCCGCACCCGTGCCGTCGCCCGCCCGCGCCAGATCGCCATGTATCTGTGCAAGCAGCACACGACCCGGTCCTACCCCGACATCGGCCGTCGTTTCGGCGGGCGCGATCACACCACCGTGCTCCACGGCGTGCGCAAGATCGAGGAACTGCTGGCCACCGACGACCAGATCGCCCGCGACGTCGAGGCCCTGACGCGCAAGTTGCGGGGTTAGTGCACTGACCTCTCCCTCCCCCTGCGGGGGAGGGCAGATCGCGAAGCGATCGGGTGGGGGCGGCAAGGCATCACACAGGCATTTGTGGGCGTGTGGTTCACCCGGCCGCCCCCGCCCGGTCTTCGCTTCGCTCCGACCACCCTCCCCCGAGGGGGAGGGAGAAGCCGACCTCCCCCCGTTGCCCCACGCCTCCAATCCGCTAGTGTCCGAAGTCCTTATCCGCGACCCTGTCTGAGTCGCCGTCGGACGCCCAAGAAGACCCATGCAGCTGACCATCGAACGCTCCGCCCTGCTGAAGGCCCTCGGCCATGTTCAGAGCGTGGTGGAACGCCGCAACACCATCCCCATCCTGTCCAACGTCCTCCTGTCGGCCGGGCGCGACAAGCTCAGCTTCGCCGCCACCGACCTCGACATGGAAATGGTCGACGAGGCCGATGCCACCGTCCAGGTCGAGGGCCAGATCACTGCCCCGGCCCACACGCTCTATGAGATCGTCCGCAAGCTGCCCGACGGTGCCGAGGTGGCGCTCACCTATAACGGCGACGATCCGCGTCTGACGGTCCAGGCGGGGCGGTCCAAGTTCAACCTGCCAGTCCTTCCGGCCGGCGACTTCCCCGTGATGTCGACGGATTCCACCGGGGTGCGCTTCACCCTGATGAAGGACGACCTGGCCCGCCTGATCGACAAGACCCGCTTCGCCGTCTCGACCGAGGAGACGCGCTACTACCTGAACGGCCTGTATCTCCACACCGTGGCCGAGGCCGGCATTCCCCTGCTCCGCGCCGTCGCCACCGACGGCCACCGCCTGGCGCTCGCCGAGACCCCGGCTCCGGAAGGTGCCGCCGGCGGCCCCGGCGTGATCGTGCCCCGCAAAACTGTGGATCAGGTCCGCCGCCTGCTGGATGACGGCACCGGCCCGGTCGAGATCCAGGTCAGCCCCCAGAAGATCCGCTTCGAATTCGGCCAGGCCAGCCTGACGTCGAAGGTCATCGACGGGGCCTTCCCGGACTATATGCGCGTCATCCCCAAGGGGAACGACAAGCAGGCCGATATCGACAACAGCCTGTTCGCCTCTGCCGTCGACCGCGTCGCCACCATCTCGGCCGAAAAGAGCCGGTCGGTGAAGCTGGCCTTCGAGCTGGACCGCGTGACCCTGACGGTGCGCAACATGGAGGCCGGCCAGGGCGTCGAGGAACTGGAGATCGGCTACTCCGAAGCCCCCTTCGAGATCGGCTTCAACGCCCGCTACCTGCTCGACGTCGCCGGCCAGATCACCGGCGAGAACGCCACCTTCATGTTCGCCGACCCGGCGTCGCCGACGCTGGTGCTCGATCCGGGCGACCCGGGCGTCCAGTACGTGCTGATGCCGCTGAGGGTTTAACGTGGCCAAGGCGCTCGACCAGTTCGAGCGCATCGAGGTCACGACCCGGGGCCAGTGGCGTTATTGGCTGAGCGCCAACCATCCACAAACTGCAAGCGTCTGGGTCGTCACCTTCAAGAAGGGCGCCTCCCGACCCCGCGTCCCTTACGACGATCTCGTCGAGGAGGCCCTGGCCTTCGGATGGGTCGACAGCCTGCCGAGGAAGCTCGACGAGGAACGGACCATGCTCTTGATGTCGCCCAGGAAGCCCGGCTCCAACTGGTCGGCAGTGAACAAGGCGCGGATCGAAACGATGACTGAGGCCGGGCTGATGCATCCCGCCGGCCTCGCGAAAATCGAACAGGCCAAGGCCGACGGATCGTGGAGCGCGCTGGACGCCGTGGACCGGCTGGAGGTTCCCGCCGACCTCGCCGCCGCCTTCGCCGAGCGATCCGGATCAGCCGAGGCCTTCGCCGCCTTCCCGCCCTCGACCCGGCGCGGCATCCTGGAATGGATCGGCAACGCCAAACGCCCGGAGACCCGCGCCGCCCGGATCGCGGAGACGGCGGAGAAGGCCGCGCGGGGCGAACGCGCCAACCAGTGGCGCGGGCGCGGCTGAGCCTCAGTTCATTCGGCTGAGCCGGGCCGCCCGGGTCTCATACATGCCCTCAAGGCAGCGCAGGGTCTGGCAGGCATCGCGGCGCCTCAGCCAATCCCGCTGCTCGGCCCGCAGGGCGTCGGCACCCCTCGCATCGAGCCCCGCCTGGGCCTGTGCGTAACGGCGCGACATCGCCACATCCATCTGCGCCAGCCGGTCGTCGCCACAGATGGCGCGCTCGGCCGCGTTGCGGCTAAGGCGGCAGTCAAAGCTGGGCCCACCGGACATCGGGGGTTGAGCAAGGCCGGCACGACGCGCCGACACCGGGGTCGGATTGGCGGCAGAACGCTCCGCGGGTCTTTGGGCCGGCGCTGGCGGGACCCGCGCAGGCGGCGTGGTCACCGGTCGCGAGGCCACGACCTCGGTGTTGAGACGACGGGTCGCCGGGGACGGCACGGGCGCGTCGCGCTCGGCCGGTATCGCCCGCGCCACGTCAGCCGGTCTGGCCCGATCAACCGCCGGTCTTGCCGGTGCCGTCGTCGTGCGGTTTTCGGAGCCGGCGGCGCGCGATGTCTGCCCGGATGCCGGCTCGACCGGCGCAGCGGGTCGGGACGCCCCCAGCATGCCTGCGATCAGCCGCTCGATCACAGTGCCCAGCCCCGGCCCAACCTCGTCTGGCAGGGGAAGCGCGTCCGCGCCAACGTCGGCGTCGGTTCTGGCCTCGGGGGGAACGTAGTCCGCCCGCAGCATTTCCGGTGGCGGCGGCGCGGGCGGCGGCGGCGGCGCTCCCAGCCAGTCGGCGATGCGGTCTCCGCCCCCGACCAGGGCCACGACCATTCCGCCCCCGCTCTGTCCGGGTTCGATCATGTAGCGCACCGGTTCGGACAGCTCCGAGATGCCGTCCAGAGCCGCACGCCGATGCTCGGGCACAGACCAGCGCGCCGTTCCCCCGCAGATCGTGCGGTTGGCGCCGTAGTCCACGGACTCCAGCTGGGGCGTATCCAGAGACAGGGCGTAGCCGGCATCCGTTTCGCCGCCCTTGGCTGCGATGCGGGTCAGGATGGCGTTGCGCAGTCCCGCGCGCGCGGTCGCGCTGGTGCAGGCCTCCAGTCCCTGGGGCTGTCGGGAGGCCATGGCCGTGCCGAGTGTGGCGATGCCGCCAACACCGGCGACCGCCACCATCGTCGCTGCTACAAGCAGTAGCCTGTTCATTCCGCGCGCCCTACGTGCGAACCCGCCCCATGGGCGGTCGACCGGGACGCTAGTCCAGTCGGCCGGCTATGGGACCCTATGGAACCTGACGGATGGCCAAGACCGTGACCTTTCTCGGCGGTGGCGAAGCGGGCTATCACCAGCGACCTTGATCCGCTCGCTCGCCCTGACCGACTTCCGTTCCTATGCCTCCGCCCGGCTCGACGTCGGATCGGGGCCCGTGGTGCTGCATGGGCTCAATGGGGCCGGCAAGACCAATGTGCTGGAGGCGCTGAGCCTCTTCACCCCCGGCAAGGGCCTGCGTGCAGCCACGTCGCAGGAAATGGGGCGGCGAGAGCCCGGTGAGGTGTCAGGCCGCGCCTGGGCCGTCGCCCTGACGCTGGAGGACGCTGAGGGCGACACGGTCCGCCTGGGCACCGGCGTGCAGACGGCCGGCGCGGCGCGGCGACTGGTCCGGATCGAGGGCGAGACGGCCCAGCCTGGCCGCCTGCTGGACCACCTGCGTCCCGTGTGGGCCACCCCCGAGCATGACCGCCTGTTCTCCGACGCCAGGGCCGAGCGTCTGAAGTTCTTCGACCGCCTGGTCTTCGCGGCAGAACCGGGCCACGCGGCCGTGGTCGCGGCCTATGAGAAGGCCTTGCGAGAGCGGCTGCGGCTGCTGATCGACGGCTCGGAAGGCAAGGAGGCCGACCCCCTGTGGCTGGACGCGCTGGAGGTTCGACTGGGAGAGGCGGGAGCGCGGGCGGCCTTGTCGCGCGCTCGTGCGCTGGAGACACTGCAGGCCGGCATTGACGCCCGCTCGGACCGTCCCTTCCCCCAGGCCGATCTGGCTCTGACCGGCGAGACGGAAGGCCTTGCGCGTGACGGCGCAGACGAGGCGACGCTGGCGACCTCCATCCGGGATGGCATGGCCCGGTCCCGGGGTCGAGACGCGGCGGCAGGCCGATCCCTGTTCGGGCCGCATCGCGCGGACCTGACGGCGCTGCACCGCGCCAAGAACCGACCGGCGGCGGAGGGGTCTTCCGGCGAACAGAAGGCCCTGGCGCTCAATCTGATCCTGGCGCAGGTGGGGCGTCTGGCGACCGACGGCGCCGCCCCCGTGCTGCTGCTGGACGAGGCCCCGGCCCACCTCGACGCTGACCGCCGCGCGGCCCTGTTCGAGGAGATCGTCGCCCTGAACCTTCAGGCCTTCATGACCGGGACGGAGGCTGATCTGTTCGCCCCGCTGAACGGCCGCGCGGCCTTCGTCCGGGTCGAAGGCGGCGAGCTCATCCCGACCTAGGCCGTCGCAGGATTCGGCTGACCCGCGGCTCGGGGCTTCGGCCCGCCGCCGCCGATCTTGTCCATGAAGCGGAACACGAAGGGGTTCAGCGAGATCGACAGCAGGGCCGCGGCCAGGATCAGGTCGTGCGTTCCCTGACTGAGCGCGCCGAGCGACAGGCCCAACGCCGCCAGGATGAAGGAGAACTCCCCGATCTGGGCCAGACTGGCCGCCACGGTCAGACTGGTGGCGCGATCCAGCCTGAAGGCCGTGGTGATGACCAGAGCCGCCAGGGTCTTGCCGACGAGCACGATCCCGACCACCCCCAGCACCGCCAGCGGCTCGCGCACCACAATCGAGGGATCGAACAGCATACCGACCGAGACAAAGAACAGCACCGCGAAGGCGTCCCTGAACGGCAGCGACCGCTCCGCCGCATTGTGCCCCAGCGGCGTGCCGTTCAGCACCAGCCCGGCCAGGAAGGCCCCCAGCGCGAAGGAATGGAACAGGGCGTAGGCCACCCAGGCGATCCCCAGCGCGATGGCCAGCACGCCAAGGGTGAACAGCTCCCGCGACCGGGTATGGGCGATCTTGATCAGGACCCAGGGCAGGACACGCCCGCCGACGAAAAGCATGGCGGCAACGAAGGCCACGACCTTCAACAGCGTCCAGCCGACATCCAGCCCCAGCGTGGACAGATCCACGCTCCCGCCGTCGTTGAGCAAGAGCATGGGCAGCATGACCAGCGCGATGACGATGACCAGATCCTCGACGATCAGCCAGCCGACCGCGATCTTGCCGACCTCGCCTTTCCCCTGGTTGCGCTCTTCCAGCGACTTCATCAGGACGACCGTGGAGGCGACGGACAGGGTGAACCCCATCAGCAGGGCTTCGACGTCGCCCAGGCCCAGACCGAACCGTCCCAGAACCCAGCCCATCAGGGTCGCCGCCGCGATCTGGACCAGAGCGCCGGGCACGGCCACCTTCCTCACCTTCATCAGGTCGGCGGGCGAGAAGTGCAGCCCGACCCCGAACATGAGCAGGATCACGCCGATCTCGGCCAGTTGGGGCGCAAGTTCCCGATCGGCGACGAAGCCGATCGTGTAGGGCCCGACCGCGACGCCCGCGAGCAGATAGCCGACCAGCGGCGAGAGCTTCAGCCGATGCGCGATCATGCCGAATGCGAACGCCAGCACGAAGGCGGCCACGAGGGTCGAGATCAGGCTGTAGCTCTGCATCCAGGCTCCGGTTCAGATTATGGGGCGACCCTCCTTGGGACCCACAACATATGGGACGTAGAGCGGCTCGAACAACCCGCGAAAGCGCGGTGAATCCTCGCTTTTTCCTGCGGGAATCCTATATAAACGGAGGGTCCGGTCCGTCTGAATCAGTCGTCCGGATCACGCCCTGCCATAGGCAGACCCGACGGGCGCGTTCGCCCCGGAGTTTCTGCCCTTCCGGATCACCGAATGACCGACGAACCCCTGAAAAGCTCCGAGACCGAGCGCACCGCGGACACAGCCGAAGAGGCCGCCTACGGTGCCGACTCCATTAAGGTGCTCAAGGGCCTGGACGCGGTTCGCAAGCGGCCGGGCATGTACATTGGCGACACCGACGACGGCTCGGGCCTGCACCACATGGTCTATGAGGTCGTCGACAACGCCATCGACGAGGCGCTGGCGGGCCACGCAGACTTGGTCGAGGTGATCCTGAACGCTGACGGCTCGGTCACGGTCACCGACAACGGACGCGGCATCCCCGTGGACATCCACGAGGGCGAGGGCGTCTCGGCCGCCGAGGTCATCATGACCCAGCTCCACGCGGGCGGGAAATTCGACCAGAACTCCTACAAGGTCTCCGGCGGCCTGCACGGCGTGGGCGTCTCGGTGGTCAACGCCCTGTCGGACTGGCTGAGGCTGGTCATCTTCAGGAACGGCAAGCGCCACGAGATGCGCTTCGAGCGCGGCGATACGGTCGAGAGCCTGCGCGTCACCGGTGACGCCCCGATCCGCACCGACGGCGACAAGGCCGGACAGCCCCTGACCGGGACGCAGGTGACCTTCTATCCGTCGGTCACGACCTTCAGCCACATCGACTTCGACCTGAAGACGCTGGAGCACCGGCTGCGCGAGCTGGCCTTCCTGAACTCGGGCGTGGTCATCAAGCTGGCCGACCATCGCCACGCGGAGCCCTTCGAGGAGATCCTGCACTACGAGGGCGGCGTCGAGGCCTTCGTGCGCCACCTGGACAAGTCCAAGAGCCCGATCCTGAAGGACGTCATCGTCATTCGCGGCAAGAAGGACGGCGTCGAGCTCGACCTCGCCCTGTGGTGGAACGACAGCTACCACGAGACCATGCTGTGCTTCACCAACAACATCCCCCAGCGGGATGGAGGCACCCACCTGTCGGCCTTCCGCGCCAGCCTGACGCGGGTCATGGGCGCCTACATGGAAAGCTCGGGCGCGCTGAAGAAGGAGAAGGTTGCGCCGACCGGCGAGGACGCGCGCGAGGGCCTGACCTGCGTCCTGTCGGTCAAGGTGCCGGACCCCAAGTTCAGCTCCCAGACCAAGGACAAGCTGGTGTCGTCGGAAGTCCGTCCGGCGGTCGAGGCCCTGTGCTCGGAAGGCCTGTCGACCTGGTTCGAGGAACATCCGGTCGAGGCCAAGCTGATCACGGCCAAGATCATCGAGGCGGCCTCGGCGCGCGAGGCGGCGAGGAAGGCGCGCGACCTGACGCGGAGGAAGTCCGCGATGGACATCAGCTCCCTGCCCGGCAAGCTGGCCGACTGTCAGGAGCGCGATCCCGCCAAGTCCGAACTGTTCATCGTCGAGGGCGATTCGGCCGGCGGCTCGGCCAAGCAGGCGAGGAACCGCGAGAACCAGGCCGTGCTTCCGCTGCGAGGCAAGATCCTGAACGTCGAGCGGGCGCGCTTCGACCGGATGCTATCATCCGACCTGATTGGCACCCTCATCCTGGCGTTGGGCACCGGCATCGGTCGCGACGACTTCAACGCCGACAAGCTGCGCTATCACAAGATCATCCTGATGGCCGACGCCGACGTCGACGGCGCCCACATCCGGACCCTGCTGCTGACCTTCTTCTATCGGCAGATGCCCGAGCTGATCGAGCGCGGTCACGTCTTCATCGCCCAGCCGCCGCTCTACAAGGTCTCCAAGGGCAAGCAGTCCCGCTACCTCAAGGACCAGTCCGAGATGGACGCCTATCTGATCGAGGAAGGCTCCACCGAGGCCGAGCTGGACTTCCGCTCGGGCGAGCGTCGCATCGGCCAGGACCTGATGGCCCTGGTGCGCGAGGCCAAGGCCTTCCGGGCGGGCGTGGATCGCCTGAGCCAGCGGGCTCCGGCCTTCGCCATCGAGCAGGCGGCCCTGGCCGGCCTGTTCGACGACAAGGGCGACGCCGCCTCGCGCGCACAGGCCGCGGCCGACCGCCTGAACCTCTATGCCGAGGAAGGCGACGGGGCATGGTCCGGCGAGGCCGGCGAACAGGGCGCGGTGGTCTTCACCCGTCTGCGCCGCGCCGTGAAGGAAACCATCGTGCTGGAGGAACAGCTGATCCGCAGCCTCGACGCCCGGCGTCTGGCCGAGCGGGCGGCGGCCTTCGAAGGCCTGTTCGAGAGCCCGGCCGTCTATCGCCGCCGCGACAAGACGGTCGACGTGCGCGGGCCCCTGGACCTTCTGACCGCCGTGCTGGACGCCGGCAAGAAAGGCCTGTCGATTCAGCGGTACAAGGGTCTGGGCGAGATGAACCCCGACCAGCTTTGGGAGACGACGCTGGACGCCAACGCCCGCACCCTGCTGCAGGTCAAGGTCCACCATGCCGACGACGCCGACGACCTGTTCGCCAAGCTGATGGGCGACGTGGTCGAACCCCGCCGCGACTTCATCCAGGAAAACGCCCTGGACGCCGCGGTGGACGTCTGACGATCGACTGGCCGGACGCGCAAAGCGCCCGGCCACCTCTCTCTGTCCTCTATCAGTCGCCGTCGGTGCCCGGTTCGCGAGCGACCGGGCGCCAGTCGCGCACGAAGGCTTCCAGCAGACGCACGCCGAAACCGGTCGCCCCGCCAGGGTTGAGGGCATCGGCTCCGGCGTTGTCGACACCGGCGATGTCCAGGTGCGCCCACGGCGTCTCGGGCCGGATGAAAAAGCCGATGAAGTGGGCCCCGGTGCCCGCCCCGGCGCCGCCGTCCCCGGAGTTCTTGATGTCGGCGATGGTCGAGGCCGTGTCGCGCGCATAGGTCGGGCTGAGCGGCAGTCGCCACAGCCGTTCCCCGGTTGCCCGGCCCGCCGCGTCCAGCTGATCGGCCAGGGCATCATGGCGGCTGAACAGGCCCGCGTAGTCATCGCCCAGTGCCGTGCCGACCGCGCCGGTCAGGGTGGCTATGTCGACGATCGCGGCCGGGTTCATCGTGTCGTCGGCCCACGACACCGCATCGGCGAGCACCAGGCGGCCTTCCGCATCGGTCGAGATGATCTCGATGGTGCGGCCATTATAGGCGGTCAGGACGTCGGCCGGACGGATGGCCGCTCCGTCCGGCATGTTCTCGGCCAGGGCGGCGATGGCGACCACATTGACCGGAGCCTCGGAGCGGGCCAGCGCCAGAACAGCCCCGACCACCGAGCCGGCGCCCGACATGTCCATCTTCATGTCGCCCATGCCAGCCGACGGCTTGATGGAGATGCCGCCCGTGTCGAACGTGAT
>JAIERG010000033.1 GCA_019747095.1 Caulobacteraceae bacterium
ATCTGGTGCCAGGCGAGACGGTGTCGGTGCGCTTCGCCAGCGGGCCCAAGGGTCTGGTGGTCGCGGAGATCAGGCCGGGCGGCTGAGATGTCGCCCCGAAAGGGTGACGATGATTGCCAAACGGAATTTCCTCATTGCCGCGCTCGCCCTCATGCTGGCCGGCTGCGCCAACAGCAGCGGACCGGTCGATGAAGCCGGCAATCCACTTGAACCGCTGACCATTGTCACGGCCTCGGGTGAGCACGCCTTCATGGTCGAGATCGCCGATGACGATGCTGAACGTGAGCGAGGGCTCATGTTCCGGCCGCCTCTGGCCGACGACCGGGGCATGCTGTTCCAGTTTCCGGACGTGGCGGAACGGGGGTTCTGGATGAAGGACACCCCGAGCTCGCTCGACATTCTCTATATCGACGCCGCAGGGCGGATCGTCTCCATCGCCCGTCATACGACGCCGTATTCCCAGGCGATCATCCCCTCCAACGGGGGTGCCAAGGGGGTGCTCGAGCTTCGTGCCGGCAGGTCCGAGGAGATCGGGGCCCAGCCGGGAGATAGCGTCCGCCACCCATTCTTCGGCGGCTAGACCCGCGACCTTCTGTCCATAGGTTCGGTCGGACGCTTGATCAGCGATCAACGGTCGACTACCGGAGATGTCAGCGGACCGGGCCCCTCTGACGTCTGATGGCAGACGTGATGTCGGACCGCATCGAGTGACCTCGGTGCGCCACGACCCCTTCGGTCGATCCCTTGCCAAGCGCGCCATGTTCGCTCCTGAAACAAGGGGTGTCCTATGGACCTGATGAGTTTTTTCCTCGCCGACTGGCTCGGCAAGCCCGCCTGGATGTGGCTGGTCTTCATGGGCATCGTGCTCGCGCTGCTGGTGCTGGATCTCGGCGTGCTCCACAAGGATCAGCATGAGATTGGGGTTCGCGAGAGCCTTCTGCTGTCGGCCATGTACATCGCCATCGCCTTGATCTTCGGCGGTTGGGTCTGGTGGGAGCTGGGCAGCCAGTCGGGCCTTGAGTACCTGACCGGCTTCGCGATCGAAAAGTCGCTGGCGATGGACAACGTCTTCGTCATCGCAATGATCTTCGGCTATTTCGCCATCCCGCGCGCGCTTCAGCACAGGGTGCTGTTCTGGGGCATCATCGGCGTCATCGTGCTTCGGGCGATCATGATCGCGGCGGGCGCGACACTGGTCAGCCAGTACGGCTGGGTGCTCTACATCTTCGCGGCCTTCCTGATCTTCACTGGCATCAAGATGTTCTTCGCCGGCCATGGTCACTCGGACGTGGGCGAGAATCCCCTGGTGAAGTGGATGCGGGGTCACATGCGCATCACCGACCAGTTGCATGGCCAGAAGTTCTTCGTGCGTCAGCCGGATCCGAAGTCGGGCCGGATGGCGCTGTGGGCCACGCCGATGTTCCTGGCCCTGGTCATGATCGAGATCGCCGACGTGATCTTCGCGGTCGATTCCGTTCCGGCGATCTTCGCCATCACGACCGATCCGTTCATCGTCTACACTTCGAACATCTTCGCCATCCTGGGCCTGCGGGCGCTGTATTTTGCCCTGGCCGCCATCATCCACCGCTTCGCCTATCTGAAGCAGGCGCTGGCGGTTCTGCTGGTCTTCATCGGCGGCAAGATCTTCGTGGCCGATCTGTTGGGTTGGGAGAAGTTCCCGGCCGAGTGGTCGCTGGCCATCACGGGCCTGATCCTGACGGCCGGCGTGGTGTGGTCGCTCTGGAAGACCAAGGGGCCGCCGCCTCAGGGCTCTGCCCGCTGACGACGGTTGGCCTGGCCGTCAGAAACGGCGCGCCAGGCCCACGCCGAACTCGACATCGGGGCTGTCGTCGTTCAGCCCGAAGTTCAGCCCGAAATCGAGCTGGGCGTCGGGCATGGACGGGGGGCTCCAGACCGCGATGAGATCGAAGGTGGACTGCGTCGTGGCTGACCCAGACCTCGGCGCCGAGGGTCCAGTCGCCGAAACCCCGGTCGGTACCGACCACCAGGCTGTAGGCGGCGTGCGAGCCTTCGCCGTCTGCGTCGCGAATGGCTTCGATGAAGGGCGAGACCCCCAGGCTCCATTCCGTGCCGGTATCGAACGCCATCGGCAGGGCGATGCCGCCTTCGATACCGCTCGCCCGCACCTCGTCGCCACCGGTCGGGACCGTACCGAAGACGGTCAGGGCCAGGCCGAAAGGCTGCCCATCCGGATTGATCAGACCATGACGAATGGCGAGGTACAGATCGCTCATCCCCTCGGCCGTATCGGTCACACCGGTCGCCCGATCGGTCGATTCCTCGCGAGTCCCGATAGAAACGCCAGCCTGCACCTCGGTTCGCGGACCGACCCCGTAGCGGACGACAACGGAACCGGCGGACCAGCCTTCGATCCGGGTCGTGTCATCCTCCTGCTCGAAGACGTCGAACAGGCCGACCTCGATCTGCACCACACCCTGGTCGACGACGCAGGTCGAATCGCCCTTGCCGGGTCGATCCGGACAGAAGGGCCGCAGGTCGGTGTCCTGTGCGACGGCGACGCCACCCGTGGACGTCGCGAGCAGGCTGAGCATTCCGACGATAAACCGCATTGAAACGTCCCCCAAGGTCCTCCGGTAGGTCTACGCTGGCTGGCTTCGTCAGGATACGCCCAGCTGCGACCTCAGGCGGGCTCGGCCTCGAGGCGCTTGTCCAGATAGGCCCCGACCCGGGTGTCCACAGCCGGCAGGTGGTCCTGCCAGAAGTGGCTGGCGCCGTCTTCCAGCTCATAGTCGATGACGATGCCCTTTTGGGTGCGCAGCTTGTTGACCACGCGCTCGACCTCGATGGGAGGAACGATGGTGTCGGCCGTGCCGTGCAGGAACAGGCCCGACGCCGGGCAGGGAGCCAGGAAGCTGAAGTCGTACATGTTCGACGGCGGCGAGACCGAGATGAAGCCGTCCGTCTCGGGCCGGCGCATCAACAGCTGCATGCCGATGTAGGCCCCGAACTGATAGCCCGCGACCCAGGTCTGGGTGGCGGCGGGGTTATTGGCCTGGAGCCAGTCCAGCGCTGTAGCCGCGTCCGCCAGCTCGCCGATGCCGCTATCAAATTCGCCCTGGGACTTGCCGACGCCGCGGGAGTTGTAGCGCAGGGTCGCAAAGCCGCGCTTGACGAAGAGCTGGTACAGGGTGACCGCGACCGGGTTGTTCATGTGCCCGCCCGCCTTGGGGTGGGGGTGCAGGATCAGGGCGATCGGCGCATTCGGGCGCTTTCCGGGAGAGTAGCGGCCTTCGATACGGCCAGAGGCCCCGGGCAGGATGACTTCAGGCATGTGGGCTCTGGAATCCGTTCAACTGTCGTTTCGCGGCCGCGAAATACTTGACCACCACAGTCGGACTTTCTAAGTCCAACGCAGTGTGCATGCCGCTTCTTGAAGCGGGGGGTCATAGCACAGGACCCCGAAAAGGCGCGCGATTTTTGCGAGGGCGACGATGCGACTGTCGACCAAGGGACGATATGCCGTGATGGCAATGGCCGACCTCGCCCGGCATGGGCGTGCTGATGGCGGAAAGGCGCGTGCCGTGTCGCTCGCCGAAATCGCCGCGCGCCAAGAAATTTCATTGAGTTATCTGGAACAGCTGTTTGCCAGACTAAGGAAGAGTGGCCTGGTGCAGAGCGTTCGTGGGCCCGGCGGTGGCTATCGGCTCGCCAAGGGGGCGGACCAGACGGCCGTGGCCGAAATCGTGCTGGCCGTCGATGAGCCAATCCGGGCGACCCGCTGCACGGCTCACGCCTCGCCGCGCGGCTGCATGATGGGCGGAGAGCGCTGCATCACCCACAATCTGTGGGAAGACCTGGGCGACGAAATCCATCGCTATCTGTCCAGCGTGTCCCTGGAGGACGTGATCCTCAATCGGACCGCGCAGCGGCGCGCGCCGGTCGGCGCCCGTGTCGAGGCCGTCGCATGAGCCCGGTCTATCTGGACTACAACGCTTCAGCCCTGGTTCGGCCCGAGGTGCAGGCGGCGATGACCGAGGCCCTGGCTGACAACGGCAACCCGTCAGCGGTTCATGCGGCCGGGCGGCGCGCCCGAGCGCGGGTCGAAACGGCGCGGGCGCGCGTGGCCGATATGGTCGGCGCCGACGCCCAGTCGGTGATCTTCTCATCCGGGGGAACCGAGTCGAATGCCCAGGCCATCGCCAGCGCGCTGGCAGCCGGGTGTGAGCGGCTGATTGTCTGCGCATCGGAGCATCCCTGCGTGGCCGAGGCCGCCATCGCCTCAGGCAAGCCGGTGAAGGTGCTGCCAGTCGACGGGCGTGGCGTGATCGATCTGGGCAAGTTGTCGGAACTGTTGCGCCTGCCCGGCAAGGCCGTCGTGGCGATCCACCATGCGAACAACGAGAGCGGCGTGATCCAGCCGATCCGCGAGGCGGCGAGTCTGGTGCGCGAGTACCGAGGCTGGCTGCACGTCGACGCAATCCAGTCGGCCGGCAAGATCCCCGTGTCGATGGCGGCGCTGAAGGCCGACACCCTGACGCTGTCGGCCCATAAGCTGGGCGGCCCCCAAGGCGTCGGCGCCCTTGTGCTGGGCGAAGGCCGGTCGGCGGTTCAGATCGTGCGGGGTGCGGGTCAGGAGCGGGGACTGAGAGCCGGCACCGAAAACGTGCCGGGCATCCATGGTTTTGGCGTCGCGGCCGACTGCGCGGTGCGGGATCTGCCGACAGCGCAGGCTCATGGCGTCTGGCGCGATGAAGCCGAGGCGGCGGTCGAGGCGGCCGGTGCGACCATCATGGGCAAGGGCGCGCCGCGGCTGCCCAACACACTGTTCCTTTCCGTGCCGGACTGGGAAAGCCCACAGGCCCTGATCATGCTGGATCTGGAAGGCGTTATGGTTTCGGCTGGCAGCGCCTGTTCCTCAGGCAAGACCAAGCCGAGCCGGGCGATCGTGGCCATGGGGCGCCTGGATCTGGCGACCGGCGGCGTTCGTGTATCCGGCGGCTGGGGCACCACGAAAGACGATTGGTCGCGGTTCGCCGACGCCTGGACGCGCGCATATGCGAGGCAACGCGCCCGCAACACCGAGCGCGCGAAGGAAAACGCCTAAGCCATGGCCGCTGTTCAGGAAACCATCGACGCCGTCGCCGCACTGGAGAAGTACGAGCACGGCTTTACCTCCGACATCGAGACCGAGTACGCGCCGCGCGGACTGAACGCCGATATCGTGCGCTTCATCTCCGAGAAGAAGGGCGAGCCGGAGTGGATGCTGGAGTGGCGTCTTGCCGCCTATGAGCGCTGGCTTGCCATGGAGGAGCCGACCTGGGCGGCGGTAAAGTATGAGCCCGTCGACTACCAGGCGCTGCACTACTACGCCGCCCCCAAGCAGAAGGAGGGGCCGAAGTCCCTCGACGAGGTCGATCCCGAACTGCTCGAGGTCTATCGCAAGCTGGGCATCCCGCTGAAGGAGCAGGAGGTGTTGGCCGGCGTTCAGGGTGCGCCGCGCGTGGCGGTGGATGCTGTGTTCGACAGCGTCAGCGTGGTCACCACCTTCAAGGCCGAGCTGGCCAAGGCGGGCGTGATCTTCATGCCCATTTCCGAGGCCTTGCGCGAACATCCTGAGCTGGTGCGGCAATATCTCGGCTCGGTCGTGCCGGTCTCGGACAACTATTTCGCGGCGCTGAACAGCGCGGTCTTCTCCGACGGGTCGTTCGTCTACATTCCGCCGGGCGTGAAGTGCCCGATGGAGCTGTCGACCTATTTCCGCATCAATGCGAGCCAGACGGGCCAATTCGAACGCACCCTGATCATCGCCGACAAGGGCAGCTACGTCTCGTATCTGGAGGGCTGCACGGCCCCGATGCGGGACGAGAATCAGCTGCATGCGGCGGTGGTCGAGCTGGTCGCCCTGGACGACGCCGAGATCAAGTATTCGACGGTCCAGAACTGGTACCCCGGCGACGCCGAGGGCAAGGGCGGCATCTACAACTTCGTCACCAAGCGCGCCGACTGCCGGGGCGATCGGTCCAAGGTGTCGTGGACCCAGGTCGAGACCGGATCGGCGGTGACTTGGAAGTATCCGTCCTGCGTCCTGCGCGGCGAGGAGAGTTCGGGCGAATTCTATTCGATCGCCATCACCAACGGACATCAGCAGGCCGACACCGGCACCAAGATGATCCATCTGGGTAAGAACTCGAAAAGCCGGATCATCGCCAAGGCGGTGTCGGCCGGAAAGTCGGACTCGACCTATCGCGGCCTGGTCTCGGTGCATCCGAAAGCGACGGGGGTCCGCAACTTCACCCAGTGCGACAGCCTGCTGATCGGCGGCGACTGCGGCAGCCACACCGTGCCCTACATCGAGGCCCGCAACGGCTCGGCCCAGCTGGAGCACGAGGCGACGACGACGCGCCTTTCCGACGACCAGCTGTTCTACGCCCAGCAGCGCGGCCTGTCGCAGGAGGAGGCGGTGGCCCTGCTGGTCAACGGCTTCGTCCGCGATGTGATGCAGAAACTGCCGATGGAATTCGCCGTCGAGGCGCAGAAGCTGGTGGCGATCAGTCTGGAAGGGAGCGTGGGGTGAGTTCGAGCGAAACTCGTCCCTGGTTCCGGTCGAAGGACGGCCTGCGCTGGCTGCCTGTGACCGTCCAGGGATGGGGCGCTATTCTGGCTGTGGTCGGCATTGAGCTGCTGGTGGTCCTTTTGGCTTTGCAGCAGGTCCAGCAGGGTCGGCCCTTGTTCATGATCGCTGTCGTGCTGGCGACCCCTATCGCCCTCGCTGTCCTGTTCTGGTTGCTGTCCCGCAAGGGAAAGATTGTTTCGGGTCCTGACTGATGCTCTCCATCTCCAACCTCCATGTCTCCGTCGGCGACAAGCCGATCCTCAAGGGGCTGACGCTCGACGTTCCGGCGGGCGAGGTGCACGCCATCATGGGGCCGAACGGGGCGGGCAAATCGACGCTCGGCTATGCCCTGTCGGGACGGCCAGGCTATGAGGCCTCCGAAGGCACCGTTGACTGGCGCGGCGAGAGCCTGCTCGAGCTCGACCCCGCCGCGCGGGCGGCCAAGGGCGTATTCCTGTCGTTCCAGTATCCGATCGAAATCCCAGGCGTTCCGGCCCTGACGTTCGTGCGCACGGCGCTGAATGCGCAGAAGCGAGCGCGCGGCGAAGCGGAGGTGTCGGCGCCGGACTTCCTGAAGCAGGTCAAGGCGGCGTCCAAGGCGCTGAAGATGGACTTCGACATGCTGAAGCGGCCGCTGAACGTCGGCTTCTCCGGTGGCGAGAAGAAGCGGATGGAAATCCTGCAGATGGCGCTGCTGGAGCCGTCGCTGCTGATCCTGGACGAGACGGATTCCGGCCTCGACATCGACGCCCTGCGGATCGTCTCGGAAGGCGTGAATGCGCTACGGTCGCCTGATCGGGCCATGCTGGTGATCACCCACTATCAGCGGCTTCTGGACTACATCAGACCCGATCGAGTGCATGTGCTGGCGGGCGGGCGGATCGTGGCCTCCGGCGGACCCGAGCTGGCGCTGCAGTTGGAGGCGGAAGGGTACGACAAGTATCTGCCGCAGGCGGCGTGAGCACGGCCGTCGACCTGCGCGATCCCTCGACCTTCCCGTCGCGCCGGGTCGAGGCATGGAAATATACCGACCTGGCCCGCGTGCTGCGCGAGACACCACCGCCGTCGCCGGCCGTGGAGATCGCGCCGGGCGGACCGTTCGCGGTTTTGGGGGGCGAGGAGATCGCCTTCGCCAACGGCCGGGCGGTGGGGGCTGACGCCTTCGTCGCCTCGGGCGAGCAGACGGTGCGGCTCAGGTTCGTGTCGGACGCGACGGGCACGGGGCACAGCGCCTCGGTGAGGATCGCGGTCAAGCCGGGCGCGCGGCTGATCCTGCTGGAAAGCCATGAAGGGGCGGGCTCAGGATATGTCGCCAACTATCGGATCGATCTGGATGTTCCGGCTGGAGCCGAGGTCACGCGGGTCGTGCTGATCGACGAGCCGGCGGATGCGATCTCGGTTTCGGTGGCGCATGTGAAGACGGCGCCGGGCGCGGTCTATCGCCAGACGACGGTCACCGGCGGCGCGAAACTGCAGCGGCAGGAAACCAACCTGGCTCACGGCGCGGAGGGCACCGAGGTCACGCTGGATGGCCTGTATGCCCTGGCCGGCGAGCGGCATGCCGACCTGACCAGCGTGGTGCGCCACGGCGGGCTGAATGGCGTCACCTCCCAGCTGACCAAGGGCGTGGTTCGCGACATCGCGCGCGGCGTGTTCCAGGGCAAGATTGTGGTCGAGCGCGGGGCGGATGGCACCGATGCGCGGATGGGCCACCATGCGCTAATCCTGGGCGAGCGGGCCGAGGTCAACGCCAAGCCAGAACTCGAAATCTATGCCGACGACGTGCAGTGCGCGCACGGCAACACCGTCGGCAATCTGGACGAGAGCGCCCTGTTCTACATGCAGCAGCGCGGTATCCCGGCGGACGAAGCGCGGGCCCTGCTTACCCAGGCCTTCCTGATCGAGGTTGTCGACCGCATCACGCATGAGCGCGCGAGAGAGGTGGTGAGGGAATGGCTGACGGCGCGCCTGTAACCCGCTTCGACCCCTATGCCGTCCGTGCGCAGTTTCCGATCCTGTCGCGCGCGGTGAACGGCAAGCCTCTGGTCTATCTGGACTCCGCTGCTTCGGCGCAGAAGCCGCAGGCGGTGATCGACGCCCTTACCGGTGCGATGACGAGCAGCTACGCCAACGTCCATCGGGGGCTGCATACGCTCGCTAATGAGACGACCGAGGCCTTCGAGCAGGCGCGTGAAACCGTCGCGCGGTTCCTGAACGCCGAGAGCCCGGACCAGATCGTCTGGACCAAGGGTGGGACCGAGGCCTTCAACCTGGTCGCGGCCGGGCTGAGCCAGAGCCTGACACCCGGCGACGAGATCGTCACCACCCAGATGGAGCACCACGCCAACATCGTCCCCTGGGCGATGCTGAGGGACCGTTTCGGCATCGTGCTGAAGTGGGCCCCAGTGCGAGACGACGGCTCGCTGGATCTGGCGGCGCTGGCCGCGCTGATTGGGCCGAGGACCAAGCTGGTCGCGTTGACCCATATGTCGAACGTGCTGGGTACGGTGAACGACGTCCGCGCGGTCGCCGACCTGGCTCATGCGGCGGGGGCGCTGGTGCTGGTCGACGGGTGTCAGGGAGCGGTGCATTGCAGTCCGGACGTCCAGGCGCTGGACTGCGACTTCTACGTCTTCACCGGCCACAAGCTGTATGGCCCGACCGGCATTGGCGGGATGTATGGCAAGCGCGCCGCGCTGGAGGCCCTGCCGCCGTATCAGGGCGGCGGCGAGATGATCGCCACGGTGACCGAGGACGCCGTGACCTATGCCGGCATTCCCCACCGGTTCGAGGCCGGCACGCCACCGATCCTGGAAGCCATCGGTCTGGGCGCGGCGCTGGAATGGTTCATGGGCTTCGATCGTCAGGCCATCGCGGCGCATGAGATGGCCGTCTATGACCACGCCGTGGCGCGACTGTCGGGCCTCAACTGGCTGAAGATCATCGGCGAGGCGCCCGGCAAGGGAGCCATCCTGACCTTTACCGTTGAAGGCGCGCACGCTCATGATGTGGCCCAGGTGATGGACCGGTACGGGATCGCCGTGAGGGCCGGCTTGCATTGCGCCGAGCCCCTGTCGCGTCGATTTGGTCTGACGTCGAGCGCGCGGGCAAGCTTCGCCCTATATAACACAGTGGAAGAGGCGGACGCGTTCGCGGACGCGCTCATCAAGGCCCGGGAATTCTTCGTGTGAGTGAAACGAGCGAAAAGATCACGGCCAACGAGACCTTCGCCGAGACGTGGGCGGAGCCGCAGAAGTCTGCCCTGGATCAGGCCGAGATCGACCGGCTCACCGACGAACTGATCGCGGCCCTGAAGACCGTCTACGATCCAGAAATCCCGGTCGATGTCTATGAGTTGGGCCTGATCTACAAGGTCGATCTGTCCGACGACCGCGACGTGCTGATCGACATGACCCTGACGGCACCCGGCTGTCCGGTAGCGGGTGAGATGCCCGGCTGGATCGAGGACGCGGTGATGAAGGTGGAGGGCGTGAAGTCGGCCCGCGCCAACCTGGTGTTCGACCCGCCATGGGACCCTTCGAAAATGAGCGATGAGGCGAAGCTCGCCTTGAACATGTTCTGATGACCGATCTGCAGACCGCTTCCCGGCCCCGACGCCCCCGCCCCAAGGTGGTGACCCTGACGGACGCTGCCGCCGCGCGCGTGCGCGAGATCATGGACGGGGCCGAGAAGCCCTACGTCGGGCTGCGTGTAGGGGTGAAGAACGGCGGGTGCGCCGGCCAGGAGTATACCTTCGCCTATGCCGAGACCGTCGATCCGCTGGACGAGGTGGTCGAGGACAAGGGCGTGACCATCCTGGTGGAACCCAAGGCGGTGCTGTTCCTGATCGGGTCCGAGATCGACTTCGAGACGACGAAGCTGGCCTCCAAGTTCGTGTTCCGCAATCCGAACCAGACCGACGCCTGCGGCTGCGGCGAGAGCGTCACCATCATCCCCGCCAAGGCCCTGGACGCCGACTGATGATCCGGCTGGAAGGGGTGACCAAGCGCTATCGGAGCGCCGCGGGCGAGCGCGTGGCGCTGGACGCCGTCGATCTGACGGTCGAGCGCGGTCAGGTGTTCGGCGTGGTTGGGCGGTCCGGCGCCGGGAAGTCGACGCTGATCCGCACGATCAATCGGCTGGAGACACCGGACAAAGGCCACGTCTTCGTGGGCGATCAGGAGATCACCCGGCTGAAGCCCACTGAGCTGCGCGCGGCCCGGCGGCGGATCGGCATGATCTTCCAGCACTTCAACCTGCTGAACGCCAAGACGATCGAGGAGAACGTCGCCTTTCCGCTGAGGCTTGAAGGCCGACCCGACGCCGAGGTCCGAGCGCGAAGCGGCGAGCTGCTGGCGCGGCTGGGTTTGTCGGAACATGCGAAGAAGCATCCGGCCCAGCTGTCGGGCGGGCAGAAGCAGAGGGTGGGCATCGCCCGGGCGCTTGCCTGCGGACCCGAGGTCCTGCTGTGCGACGAGGCGACCAGCGCGCTCGATCCCGAGACGACCGACGAGATCCTGAGCCTGCTTGACGAACTGAACCGCGAGCTCGGCCTGACCATCGTGCTGATCACCCACCAGATGGAGGTGGTGCGCCGCGTCTGCGACCGGGTGGCGGTGCTGAAGGACGGGCGGGTGGTGGAGGAGGGGGCGACGGCCGACGTCTTCCTGCACCCGAAGTCGCCGGTGACCCAGGCCATGCTGGCGGAAGGCGAAGGAGGCGAGACGTTCGATGCGTCTCTGGCTCCGGCCGGAGGTCGGCTGGCGCGTCTGACGTTCCGGGGCCCGGCGACCTATGAGCCCGAGCTGAGCCGCGTCGCGCGGTCCGTCGGTGTGGACTATTCCATCCTGTCGGGGCGGATCAGTCGCATCCGGGGCGAGCCCTATGGCCAGATGGTCGTGGCCTTCACCGGCGGCGACGCCGAGACGGCCGTGGCCCGCCTGAGCGAGCGCGGCGTGGTGGTGGAGGCTGTGTCGTGACGGACTTCTTCGCCAACGTCGACTGGCCCGAGATCGCGCGGGCGACGCGAGACACCCTCCTGATGCTCGGCGGCTCGATGGTGCTGACGGTGCTGTTCGGCATCCCTCTGGGGGTGCTGCTCTATCTGTCGGGCAAGGGACGGCTGGCGGCCAATCCGCTGCTCAACGGGCTGCTGTCGCTGATCGTCAACATCCTGCGGTCCGTGCCCTTCATCATCTTGCTGATCGTCATGTTGCCGGTGACGGTGATCCTGGTGGGCACCTCGCTGGGCGTCGCGGGGGCGATTCCGCCCCTGGTCGTGGGGGCCGCTCCCTTCTACGCCCGCCTCGTCGAGACGGCCCTGCGCGAGGTCGATAAGGGCGTGGTCGAGGCGACCCAGGCCATGGGCGGCTCGACCTTCCAGATCGTGACCCGAGCCCTGCTGCCCGAGGCCATGCCGGGCATCATCGCCGGCGCGACTGTCACGGCGATCGCTCTGGTCAGTTATACCGCCATGGCGGGCGTGGTCGGAGCCGGCGGTCTGGGCGACCTGGCCGTTCGTTTCGGCTATCAGAGGTTCCAGACCGACGTCATGGTCGTGACCGTCGTTTTGCTGCTGGTGCTCGTACAAATTCTGCAGATGCTCGGCGACGCCCTGGTCGCCAGGGTCTCGCACCGCTGATTTCAGAGAGATGCCCATGCTTCGCCGCACCCTAATCCTGGCCGCCGCCGCCCTGACACTCGCCGCCTGCGGGCAGGGAACGGAGAAGGCCGCGGACGGCTCGGGGCCGCTGGTGGTGGGCGCGACCGCCGTGCCGCACGCGGAGATCCTCGAGTTCCTGGCCCCATCCTTGGCCGAGGCCGGGACGCCGATCGAGGTGCGGGTGTTCAACGACTACGTCCAGCCCAACACCCAGCTGGTCGAGGGCGGACTGGACGCCAACTACTTCCAGACCAAGCCTTATCTGGACGAGTTCAACGCGGCGCGGCGCGCGACCCTGGTGACCGTGGCGGGCATCCATGTGGAACCGCTGGGTGCCTATTCGCGGCGGTTCCAGACGCTGGCGGCCCTGCCGGACGGTGCCGATGTGGCCATTCCCAACGATGCGTCCTCGGTCGGGCGGTCTCTGATCCTGCTGCAGACGGCCGGGCTCATCCGTCTGGCCGACCCGACCAACCCGTCCCAGAGCCTGCGCGACATCGTGGAGAACCCCAAGAACCTGCGCTTCCGCGAGCTGGAATCCGCGACGCTGCCGCGCGTCCTGGACCAGGTCGACATGGCGGTGATCAACACCAACTACGCGCTCGACGCCGGCCTGAACCCGCGAGAAGACGCCCTGACCATCGAGGGCGGCGACAGCCCCTACGTCAACTATCTGGTCACCCGCGCGGAGGACCAGAACGACCCGCGCGTCCAGGCCCTGGCCAATGCGCTCCGGAGCCAGGCGGTCAAGGACTTCATCGCCGAGAAGTATGACGGCGCAGTGATCCCGGCGAACTGACCGTGGCCTACGACGCTGCCTTCGGGGACTGGGTGCTGGAGCATCTCGCGGGCCTGGGGTCGCTGCGGATCGGGCGAATGTTCGGCGCAGCCGGGCTGTATGCCGATGATCGCATGTTCGCCATTCTGGACGACGGCGTGATCTGGCTGAAGGCGGACGCGGACCTCGCAGCGCAACTGACGGCCGAGGGCGCGCGGCAGTTCACCTATCCGACCAAGGACGGACAAACGATGACGATGGGCTACTGGTCCATGCCCGAGAGCGCCCTGGACGATCCTGACGAGGCCGTCGCCTGGTCGCGCCGGTCGATGGATGTGGCCGCGCATAAGTCCGCCCCGAGGCGACCCCGGAAGCCGAAGCTCACGCCGTAGCGGCCGCCGCCTTGGCCCGCCGCGCCTCGTCCGGAGCCAGGACGCGGACATTGGGCACGACAGGGCCGCCTCGCGCTTCGGCGATCAGTTCGGCCGTCTTGCTCTCGACCGCTTCTTCCAGCCGAGCGAGGAACTCCTCCTTGCCGAGCCCGGTGGGGATCGGATCGAGGAACTCCAGCGTCGCAACGCCTGGATGCTTGCGGTATTCCTCCTGCGGCCAGAACAGGCCGAGGTTGGACGCCAGCGGAACGACCGGCATGTCGAAGTCGCGATACATGTGCCAGACGCCGGAACGGTAGCGGAATTTCTCCCCGACCTTGGCCAGATTGCCCTCTGGATAGATGAGGATTCGCCGACCCTCGCGGTGGGCGTCCGCACCTCTCTGCTTCAGCGATTCTCGGGCTTCCCGGCCCCCGCAGTTGTTCACGACGATGGCCCCGAGCTTTTTCAGGACGGTGCCCAGCAGGGGAAACTTTTCCAGGTGGTCGCCGGTGACGAAGGCAAGATCGTCAAACTGGTCATAGGTAGCGAAGCCGTCGCCCCAGCTCTGATGCTTGGAGGCGATGATGAAGGCCCCAGCAGGCAGGCGTTCCCGCCCGCGGACCTCGATACGGATCCCGGCAAACAGCCTCATGGCCTGTACCATGCGACGGACGTAGGCGCGGATCACGGCGGCGGTGGCGTTCCGTCCCGGAATGAGGGCCGAAAAGGCAGCCGTCAGTCCATATCCAATCGAAAGCGTCCAGTAGGCTATGGCAAAGGCGAGACTGCGCATTGGGCCAGTTTAGCAGGTCGGTGTCGGCAGGCGACTAGGCCGCTTCCTCGAGACGCTCGCCGTTAGTGACCTGGTTTCGCCCATTCCGCTTCGAGGCATAGAGCGCGGCGTCCGCCCGGTCGAGCAGTTCCGATCCAGACTCGCCCGGGCGTCGCTGAGCCAGCCCCGCCGATATGGTGACGGCACCCAGCTCGTCATTGGTGGATCGGCGACGGAGCGAACGCGCCCCGATTTCGGTCCGGATCGCGTTCAGCGCGGCCTCGACCACGGCGGCGGACTCACCCGGGAACACGATCGCGAACTCCTCGCCTCCAAAGCGCGCAGCGACGCGCGGCGACTTCGATACCCGTCCAATGACGCTTGCAACGTAACGCAGGACCTGGTCGCCGGTTTGATGGCCCCAGGTGTCGTTGAAGCGCTTGAAGTGGTCGATATCGAGGACAGCGAGCGTCATGGGGTGACGCTTCTTCTCGGCCTCGTCGCAGGCCCGCAGCAGCTCTTCGTCGAATGCTTTGCGGTTGGCCAAGTTCGTGAGGGCGTCCGTCATGGCGTCGCGACGAACCTGTTCGAGATGCTCACGCAAACGCGCCACTTCTCGTGTCGAACTTTCGAGACGTTTTTCGAGTGTGGCGTTCTCGGCCTGCACCTCGCTGGTCGCCTTGGTCAGGGTCGAGACGACGCCCAGCAAAGCCGTCGGTTCGGAGGCGGCCACCAGCTGCGTCGACGCGCCGGCCAGGGTCTGGCCATAGGCCGCCTGAGATTGCTGGGCCTTCGCGATCGCTTCCGAGACCGTGGACAGCTCACGGTTCAGAACAGCCCCGGCGTCGCGGATCTCTTCCGACAGGCGACCGCGCGGGAGGTACTCTGCGGCCAGCATCTCGGACGTGCCTTCGGTGAAGGCGATTCCGGAGGCGATCAGGCGCTGCATCTCCTTGCCCAGGGCCCCGTTGGGCTCTCCGAGGTAGTGCAGCCAGAGTTCAAAGTTCAGCGGTGTCGGCCAGACCCCGGCCGCTTCCATCTCCTCAATGGCGCGGCGTGCCAGGGAGAAGGCTTCTGGGCCGCGGAGGGTGGTCTGTACTTTCGCTGTCATTCGGGTCCCCCGGCGGCGCGATGGCCTTAACGCGCTGTCGACGACGAGCGTTACCCGGGGTTCCGTAATACAGGGTTAAAGGGGCGGCTCTTCTCCCCTAAACATCAGCCCTTGAGGGCGACCGAACGCCTGAGGAAGGCCGGCACGTCAGCACCAAAACCGGTGCCTTCACGGGCGGTTGGGGCGTCGCGATCCGTGCGTCCGCCGGGCCGCCGGTCTGCCTGGCGCAGCCGGGGTTCGGTGGCTGCGCGAGGTTCGGACGGGACAGTTGCGGGCACCGGTGCCGCTTCGACCGAGGGCACTGGGGCCTCGACAGACGTATCGACACGACCGGGACGACGGCTGCGTGAGCGGCGTGGAGCCGCGTCCGTTCGATCCGCGGCGGCGAGAGGCGCACTATCGACCTGTTCGGGAGCGGATTTGGCTGCCGGGCGAGGTCGACGCTGTCCCCCCAGATCGGCCCAATCGATGTCGAGAAGCAGTTCCTCCGGCTGCATCTTGATCAGCTTCATGACCTTATCCAGCGCCTTGTCGTCAGCGGGGGTCACGATCATGAAGGCCTGGCCCAACTTGCCAGCCCGACCTGTTCGTCCGATGCGATGGACGTAATCGTCGGCATGATGGGAGACGTCGTAGTTGAAGACGTGGCTGACGTCGGGAATGTCGAGGCCGCGGGCTGCGACGTCTGACGCGACCAGAAGCTTCAGCTCTCCCGAACGGAAGGCGGCCAAGGTCTTCATGCGCTGGGTCTGGTCGAGATCACCATGGATTGGCGCGGCATCAAAGCCATGTGTTTTCAGAGACTTGGCTACGATATCGACTTCCGACTTGCGGTTGCAGAACACGATGCCGTTCTTCACATCCTCACGGCCCACCAGGGCGCGGAGTGCTGCCCGCTTGGCCTTGGGGTCGGAGGAGGGAATGCGGACCAGATACTGGGTGATGGTGTCGGCGGTCTGAGCTGGGCGAGACACCTCGATGCGCGTCGGATCCTTGAGGAATTGCGTCGTGAGGCGGGTGATCTCGGGCGGCATGGTGGCCGAGAAGAAGAGGGTCTGCCGCTTCGGCGGGGTCAGTTTGAAGATGCGCTCGATGTCGGGGATGAAGCCCATGTCAAGCATGCGGTCGGCTTCGTCGACGACCATCAGCTCCACACCCGTCAGCAGCATCTTGCCGCGTTCGAACAGGTCGAGAAGGCGACCTGGCGTGGCGATCAGGACGTCCACCCCCTTGTTCAACGCCGCGACCTGGTCGCCCATGGAGACGCCGCCGATCAGCAGTACCCAGCTGAGCTTGGTATCCTTGGCGTACTTCCTGAACTGCTCGGCAACCTGATCGGCCAGCTCGCGGGTCGGAGCCAAGACGAGGGCACGGGGCATGCGAGCGCGGGCGCGACCGGTGGATAGCCGCTCGATCAGGGGCAGGGTGAAGGCTGCGGTCTTGCCTGTGCCGGTCTGGGCGATGCCAAGCACGTCACGGCCGGCAAGCGCCACGGGGATGGCCTGGGCCTGAATGGGGGTGGCGGTGGTATAGCCCGTCTCGGCGACGGCGCTCAGGATGGCGGGCGAGAGGCCCAGCTGGGAAAATTCGGTCATGCGTCCTTGCGACGAAAGCCGAGAGCGCGGGGCGCCTCGGCGGGAGAGGAAAGCCGATCATCGTTGATCGGCGAGGATCTGCGCGGAACCGCCCGTGTCGCTGGGCGTGCGGGCGGCGCGAATCGCCAGTCCTGTCCCGTACGCGGTCGCTATATGGAAACCCCTACGCATGAGTCAAGTATTTCCGCATTGCCCGGGTTGCGTCATCCTTAACGTTCGTTAATGGTTGTTGCGGGAGAGGCTGCCGAAGGGTCGGGCATGAGGCTGTCACGTCGAGGATTGAGCCTGATCGGATGCTTGGCGCTGTTGAGCGCCGGGCTGCCGTCTTTGGCCAGTGCGGAGATCGACCAGGCGTTCGGCAATACGCTGGTGTCGCATTATCCCGATGGCGGCTGGGTGCGGCACTGGTTCAACCCCGACGGCAGCTATTCAGCCCGGTTCTCAAGCGGTCGTACCATCACTGGCCGCTGGCGGATCGAGGGCGATCGCGTCTGCCTGAACAACATCACCCCGGCGATCATGATGATCTCGCGTTTCTGCTCGCCGATGATTTCGGCCAGCGTGGGTGAGCGGTGGGAGTCGCGTGATCCGCTCGGTCGGCGCGTGACGAACGTGCTGCAGCGAGGGCGCTAAGCGCGATCAGACGTCGAGCTCCGCGACGGCGAACCTCGCATTGTCCTGGATGAAGCGGAAGCGGGCGTCGGCCTTCTTGCCCATCAGGCGCTCGACCAGGTCCTCGATGTCCTCCTCTGAGGAGGGCAGGGTGACCTTGGCGAGGGTGCGCTTCTTCGGGTCCATGGTGGTCTCCTTGAGCTGGGAGGCCATCATTTCGCCGAGACCTTTGAACCGGCCGATCTCGACCTTCTTGCCCTTGAAGACAGTGGCCAGCAGCTCGTCGCGGTGGGCGTCGTCGCGGGCGTATTCCGACAACGGCCCGGCCTGGATCCGGTAGAGCGGCGGGAGCGCCATGAACAGGCGGCCCTGGCGGATCACCTCGGGCATGGAGCGGTAAAAGAAGGTGATCAAGAGCGCCGCGATGTGGGCGCCGTCCACGTCGGCGTCGGTCATGATGACGATCCGCTCATAGCGCAGGGCGTCGATGTCGAAGCGGGGGCCGGGCGTCACGCCGAGCGCCAGCGTCAGGTCGTTCAGCTCGATGTTCTGGCGCAGCTTGTCCGCCGTGGCGGAAGCGACGTTCAGGATCTTGCCCCGCAGCGGCAGGATGGCCTGGGTCGCGCGATCGCGCGCCTGCTTCGCCGAGCCGCCGGCCGAGTCGCCCTCGACGATGAACAGCTCTGTGCCGTCCGAGGATTGCCGCGTGCAGTCCGCCAGCTTGCCGGGCAGGCGCAGCTTCTTGGTCGCGGCGGCGCGCTGAACCTCCTTGTCCTTGCGACGACGCAGCCGGTCTTCGGCGCGCTCGATGATGAAGCCCAAGAGGGTGTTGGCCTGGCGCGGGTTCTCGGTCAGCCAGTGGTCGAGCGGGTCGCGGACCAAGGTCTCGACAATCTTCTGGCCGTCGGGCGAGGACAGGCGGTCCTTGGTCTGGCCCTGGAACTCGGGATTGCGGATGAAGACGCTGATCAGGGCACCGGCGTTGGCGATGACGTCCTCGGCCGTGATCTGGGCGGCGCGTTTTTCGTTGGTCAGCTCGCCATAGGCCTTCAAGCCCTTGACCAGGGCGGCGCGGAAACCGGCCTCGTGGGTGCCGCCGTCTGGCGTCGAGACGGTGTTGCAGTAGGACTGGACGAAACTGTCGGCGTCGCCGAAGCCGATGGGCGACCAGGTGACGGCCCATTCGACGGCCCCAGCCTCGCCCTTCCTTTCCACGCGGCCGGAGAAGGTGGGGGTGACGGTCTCCATCTCACCGATGCGCTCGGCGAGCGCGTCGGCCAGTCCGTTGGGGAAGTGGAAGGTGGCCTCGGTCGGCGTGTGGTCGGTGATGCGCTCCGCCGCGCAGGTCCATCGGATCTCGACACCGCGAAACAGGTAGGCCTTGGACCGGGCCATTCGGAACAGGCGGGCGGGCTTGAATGCCGCGCCGACGCCGAAGATCTCGGAATCTGGGTGGAAGCGGATCAGGGTGCCGCGCTTCTTGGACGGCCCGACCTGCTGGATGGGGCCGAGCGGATGGCCCCGGCTGAAGGACTGTTGCCACTCGAACCCGTCACGCCAGACGGTGACGTCCAGCTTGTCCGACAGCGCGTTGACGACCGAGACGCCGACACCGTGCAGGCCGCCGGAGGTCTCATAGGCCTTGCCCGAGAACTTGCCGCCCGAGTGCAGCACGGTCATCACGACCTCGAGCGCCGACTTGCCCGGATGCTTCGGGTGAGGGTCGACGGGGATGCCCCGGCCGTCGTCGCGGACCGACAGCACGCCGTCGGCGTCGAGGTCGACGGTGATCAGCTTGGCGTGCTTGGCCACCGCCTCGTCCATGGCGTTGTCCAGGACCTCGGCGAACAGGTGGTGCAGCGCGCGTTCGTCGGTACCGCCGATATACATGCCAGGGCGCTTGCGGACGGGCTCCAGGCCCTCCAGCACCTCGATCGACGAGGCGGAATAGCCGCCTGCGGGCGCGGTCAGTGCCGGGGTCGGCGCAGATGCTGCCGCCTGGGGCTTCAGGGCCGGTTCGGGCGTAGCTGCTTGAGCCGCGGGCTTTGGCGGCTCGGGCATGTCATCGAACAGGGATGGGACGGAGGCGGCGGGCATGGCCTGAGTGTGCGGCGATTCGGGGAGCCGTCTGGTAGGCCCCTCGTACTGGCCGGGCAAGGGGCGCACGCAGCGCCCTCGGCTCAGCGGCCAGGGCGCGAGCGAGGATCGCCAGAAGCATGGTCCAGGGCAGGTTGGCGTGACTGAGCAGCACGCTCTCCGACAGGCTCAAGAGCAGGAAGACCAGCAGGTAGCCGACGCCCCAATAGCCTTCGCGGGCCCCGGCTCCCGGTATGCGAAGAAGGGTCGTGACGGCGGCGAGCAAGACCACGCCCCCCGTCAGGATAGCACCTGGCCAACCCAACTGGATCAGAAGGTCGATCCAGCCATTATGCGCGGAGGGCACTGGCCACTGGGTCTCCAGCCGGATGAACTCGGCGGGGATGGAGTCGACGCCCCAGTAGGCGGAATAGCCGAAACCGGTCCAGGGTCGTTCGGCGACATCGCGCATGAGGGCGGCCCAGATATCTGTCCGTCCGGTAAGCGACGGGTCTTTCCCCAGTGCGATCAGGACCGTCGCTGGATCGGTGATGAAGACATAGCCGGCGATGGCGGTCAGCACGACGCCAAACCACAAGGCCACGATGGAGAAGGCCGCTCCACCCCGGTGCATGGCCCACAGGCCTCCGATCGCGCCGCACCCAATGATCAGGCACAGAAGTGAGGTCTTCGACTGCGTGGCCAGCACAAGCAGCGTCGTCGCGACGAATGTGATGGAGGGCAGCAGTCTGCGCGGATCCCCTGAAGCCAGGCATGCGGCGGCGGCGACCGCTCCTGCCGACATGACGAGACCCATCTGGTTTTTTTCATACCAGAGGCCGCGCCAGAGCCCTGCGTTCTCGGCCTGATGGATGCCGATGGTGGGGTTTGCCAAGACCATCACGAAGCTTCCCGCCGCCATGCCGAGGCCGCAGAGCATCAGTAGGCGCGGAAGATGCGCGCCTCTGAACGCCACACCCAGATAGATGGCGAAAGCGGAAGAGATGGCGAGGGCAATCACTCTTCGCTGCGTCACCTCCGGGTCGATCGACCACCACTTCGAGGCAAAGGCATGCAGCACGAGTGCGCCGAGCATCAGCCAGACCGGCCAAGCCCGGATCATGGAAGGGAGACGGTAGAAGATCAGGCCTGCGATGACGGCGTAAACCGGCAGCCAGACGAGGCGCAGGATCGGCGTCTCCTCCTGCGTTGGCGCGAATACCGGGCCAATCAGCGCCTGCGTCAGCATGAAGACGACAAAGCCGGCCAGCACCTGTTCCCAGACGGGAGGACTGGTATCCGCGGCGGGGCTGGCGGGCATGGCGAGACGCACGGCTCACCATGCCTGCCGAATCCTTAACGAACGGCGACCCTAGTAACCCAGCGCCGCAACGGCCTCGTTGACCCGCGCGAGGACTTGCTCGTTGCCTGCATAGGCTTGCCGCGTGGCGTTCGTCTCGGCCTCGAGGAACTCGCAGCCAGCCTGGCTCCAGGACTCTTCAAGCTGCGCGTTGCGTGCGGCGTCGTCGCCGGTCTCACCGGCAATGAACGAGCACCGTTCGCCCTTCGCGATGAAGCGGGCCAGGCCTTCCTCGCCCGTCGCGGGCGTCGCGGCCGCAGGTGCGGAATCCGGGACAGGAGCCCCTTCAACAGGGGTCATCGCCTCGTCGATCGCGGCGATGGCGGCGCTGTCATCAGCATGGGTTTGACGAAGGGTTCCAGCGTCAGCGCCAAGGGTCTCGCACTGATTCTCGGTCCATGCAGCCATGACTTCCTCGCGCGTGGCATCGGCGTTGGGCCCTGCCGCGCGCGCCTCATCCGACCAGGATCGGCATTCTGCGGCGCGCGCCACGAAGGCTGTCACATCCTCGGGCAGTGCAGCTTCGCCCTCCGCTTCGGCTGGCTCACTCGAACCGCCACAAGCCGCAAGTGACCCGGCCATCAAGCCGACAGCCAGAATACGATACAGATTACGTGACATGGTTGCCTCCCCGGCGATCCACTGCCCCCTGCAGTGAATGGATCTACAAGCTAGGCCATAAGCTTGGGATTGCTCCAGTCGGAATTTGCCGAAATTTCTCAGGTTCAGGCACGGGCCACAAACGTGTCGATTACCCGTTTTTCGCCCGCCTTCTCGAACTCTACGGTCAGCTTGTTGCCCTCGATGACGCGCACCGCGCCGTATCCGAACTTCTGGTGAAACACGCGGTCGCCCTTCGACCAACCTGACCCCGCGGCTGGGTCGGCGGTGGCGATCAGACGCCCGTCGCCTTCTATGAGGGTCTGTCGGGCGGGGCGGGCGGCGGGGGCTTTCGACGCGACGAACGACTGGGCGCGCTGCCAGCCGGGGGAGGTGTAGCCCGCGCCGAAGGACGGGGCCTCGTCCCAGCGGGACTTGGCTTCCTTCATGCCGGCCGAGGCCCCGTAGTAGCCCGTGTCGCTCTCGGCCTCGACGTGGTCGATGGGCAGTTCGTCGACGAAGCGGCTGGGCAGCTGGCTGGTCCAGCGGCCGTAGACGAGGCGGTTGGCGGCGAACGAAATCCTCGCGTCCTGTTTGGCGCGGGTGACGCCGACGTAGGCCAGGCGGCGTTCCTCCTCCAGCCCCTTTTCGCCCTTCTCGTCGATGCTGCGCTGGGATGGGAAAACGCCTTCCTCCCAGCCCGGCAGGAAGACCAGAGGGAACTCCAGACCCTTGGCCCCATGCAGAGTCATGATCTGCACCGCGTCCGACGACGGCCCGCGATCCAGGTCCATGACCAGGGAGACGTGTTCGAGATACGCCCCCAGGGTCTCGAAGGACTGCATGGCCTGGGTGAGCTCTTTCAGGTTGTCGAGCCGGGCCGGGCCGGTCGCGCGGTCGGCCTTCTGCATGTCGACGTAGCCGCTCTCTTCCAGCACCGTCTCGGTCAGGAGCCAGTGGCGCGTGTCGGACGCCAGCGCCCGCCAGCGGTCGAGGTCGCGCACGAAGGTCGAGAGCGCTGTGCGGGTGCGGGCCTGAAGCTCGTCCGACGTGATCAGCTCCCGCACCGCCGTCATGGCCGAGACGCCGCGATGCCGGGCGATCTGCAGGATTTTCTGGACCGAGGTGTCGCCGATGCCGCGCTTGGGTACGTTGACGATGCGCTCGAAGGCCAGGTCGTCGTCCTCGGACTGGATCAGGCGCAGATAGGCGTGGGCGTCGCGGATCTCGGCGCGCTCGAAGAAGCGCGGGCCGCCGATGACCACATAGGGGATGGCCAGCAGCACGAAGCGCTCTTCGAAGGCCCGCATCTGAAACGACGCGCGAACAAGAACGGCCATGTCCTTGTAGGCCATGCCGGCGCGGCGGGCGGTCTCGATCTCATCGGCGATCAGGCGGCTCTCGGCCTCGCCGTCCCAGACGCCGCGCACGCGGACCTTGTCGCCGCTCTGGTCCTCGGTCCACAGGGTCTTGCCGAGCCGGTCTCGGTTGGCCGCGATCAGGCCCGACGCCGCGCCCAGGATGTGGCGCGTCGAACGATAGTTCCGTTCTAGCCGGATGACCTTGGCGCCGGGGAAATCCCGCTCGAAGCGCAGGATGTTGTCCACCTCGGCGCCGCGCCATCCATAGATCGACTGGTCGTCGTCGCCGACGCAACAGACGTTGCCCGTCGAGGACGTCAGCAGCCGCAGCCACAGATACTGGGCGACGTTGGTGTCCTGATACTCGTCGACGAGGATGTAGCGGAACCGCCGACGATATTCCTCCGCCAGATCCGCGTGCTGCGACAGGATCGTGAGGTTGTGCAGCAACAGGTCGCCGAAGTCGCAGGCGTTCAGGGTGACCAGTCTCTCCTGATAGGCGGCATACAGGCTCTGACCCTTGCCGTTGGCGAAGTCCTCGCCGGGCGGCAGCTTCTCCGGCGTCCAGCCCCGGTTCTTCCAGTGGTCGATGAGGCCGGCCAGCGACTTGGGCGTCCAGCGCTTGGTGTCGATGTTGGCGGCTTCCAGCAGCTGCTTCAGCAGCCGTTCCTGATCGTCGGTGTCCAGGATGGTGAAGCTGGACTTCAGCCCGACCAGCTCGGCGTGACGGCGCAGGATCTGGGCGGCCACGGAGTGAAAGGTGCCGAGCCAGCGCAGGCCTTCGGCCGATGGGCCGATCAGATGGGTGATCCGCTCGCGCATCTCGCGCGCGGCCTTGTTGGTGAAAGTGACGACCAGCAGTTCCCATGGCCGCGCCCGACCGGTCGCCAGGATGTGGGCCAGCCGGGTGGTCAGGACCCGCGTCTTGCCGGTGCCTGCGCCAGCGAGGACCAGCACGGGCCCTTCCGTCGTCTCGACGGCCTCGCGCTGCTCCGGGTTCAGGCCGGTCAGATAACCGGGCGTCCCGTGCGGCGCGTCCGCCGGTCCCCGCGCGCGGGCCAGGTCGGAAATGCGCGGGGCGGGCAACGGGGTTTCGGTCAAATGGGCAGACTCACTGGCAACTGAGTCGAGAACATAAGGGGCACGAAGACCAAAGTCAGGTACCCCGGCTTGCGTAGGTCAGGTTTGCGATAGCGCACGAGACCGCCTGCCCAATGATGAGAACGAAAAAGCCCGCCCGGCATGGGCCGAGCGGGCGTTCTTCAGCCTGTGTTTGGTGTAGACCTAGCTGCGGTCGCCGAACACCGAGGCAGCGGTGGGTTCGGCGGTGCGACGCTCGCGCTCTTCCGGGACGAATTCGGGCTCGGCCGGCTCCTCGGCGACGGGTTCCAGGGCCGGGCCGCCCCTCTTGGCGTCGTCGCGGTTCTTCTTTTCGGCCGCCTTGGAGACTAGGTCGTCCAGCGCCAGCTGACCGACGAGGCCCAGCGTCACCGGATCGACGGGCTTGATGTTGGCGCTGTTCCAGTGGGTGCGGTTGCGTACGCTCTCGATCGTGGCCTTGGTGGTGCCCAGCAGCTTGGCGATCTGGGCGTCGGTGACTTCGGGGTGGTTCTTGACGAACCACATGATGGCGTCCGGACGGTCCTGACGACGCGATACGGGGGTATATTTGGGCGCGGGCTTGGAGGATTTCAGAAGCTCGGCGTGGCGACTGACGATCGCCTTCATGCGGTAGTTTTCGTCGGCCTGGGCCTTGTCCAGCTCCTCGCGGGCCAGCTGGCCGCCGGTGATGGGATCGACGCCGCGGATGTCGCGCGCCACGTCGCCGTCGGCAATGCCGCGCACCTCTAGCGGGTGCAGGCCGCAGAAGTCGGCGATCTGCTCGAACGTCAGGGAGGTGTTGTCCACCAGCCAGACGGCGGTCGCCTTGGGCATCAGGATGTCGGTCATGGGCTTGGGTCCCGGATGAGAGGCCCGGTCGAGCCGGGCGCTGGATACGACGGCGCCCGACCTTTCGGCCGGGCGCGAATAGCGACGGTATAGGCCCATTCACCCAAAAAGGAAATGTCATTGGACCGTCGCCGATCTAGGACTGGCGAGCCACCCCGGCCTGAGGCACGATCGCCTGACAGCAACCGGGGAGGGTGCCTTGAAGCGATTTTTGTTGTTTGCAGGCTTGGCCGTTTGTGGCCTTGGCAGCTCTCCTGTTGCCGCGGCCCAGAGCGTTTTTGACACCCCTCCGGGAAGCTGGCGAAATACCTGTAGGGGGGGCGTCGTGATCAACGGTCGCCTTAACGCCCAGTGTGAGGACTCCCGGGGGTTTCCGCGAAATGCCTACATCGAGGTCGCAGCCTGTGAAGGTCGCGAGATCGTCAACAATAACGGCACACTCACCTGCGCCCCTCCCAACGACGGCGGACGTCAGTGGGGCCGTTCTGGCGCCGGCGGCCGATCGATCACTGTGTATCAGCACACGAACTTCCAAGGTGCGTCTCGCACCTACAATGGCGTGGTCGCCAACCTCGTCCCGGAAGGTTGGAACGACGTCATCAGTTCAGCCAGGGTCAGAGGCAACTGGGAGGTTTGCACCGACGCCAACTTTGGCGGTCGATGCCAGGTATTCGACGCCGATGTCGCCAACGTCGTTCCTCTCGGCCTAAACGACGTAATCTCGTCGATCCGACCCGTCGGACGCAGCCAGGCTTCCATCACGGTTTTCCAGCATACCAACTTCTCGGGTGCTTCACGGACCTACAGCGGCCCGGTCGCCAATCTTGTGCCTGATGGCTGGAATGATGTGATCAGCTCCATGACGCTGCGGGGCCGGTGGGAGGTCTGCACCGATGTGAACTTTGGTGGTCGATGCCAATTGCTCGATGCGGACGTCGCCAACGTTGTGCCACTGGGGTTGAACGATGTCATTTCATCGATCCGCCCTGCCTCTCGCTGATCCATACAGCTTAGGTTCATCCTGGCTGAACAATGATGTCCATCGATCCGCACTCTATTGCGGAAAACAGGAGGAAATCCGATGTCGTTTGCAGTTCCCGCCCTTGCCGCCCTTGCTGTGCTGGTGCCAGCCCAGGAGTACGCCCCGCCGCAAGACGGCCCTCAGCGGGGTGCGCCGCGTGGTAGCTACGCCCAGACGTGCACTGGCAGCTACGTCAATCAAGGACGCCTGTATGCGGACTGTCGAGATACACGCGGTCGCATGCGCTCGACTTCGATCGAACTCGCTCGATGCTCTTCGAGCGACATCGGTAACGACGACGGCCTCCTCGTCTGTCAGGGCGTTCGCGGAAGCTTCGAGAACAACGGCAACGGCGGCGGTTGGGGCGGCGGCAACAACGGTGGCGGCTGGGGTGGTGGCAACAACGGCGGTGGCGGTTGGGGCGGCGGCAACAACGGCGGCGGCTGGGGTGGCGGCAACAACGGTGGAGGCTGGGGCGGCGGCCGGAACTCCATCACGGTCTACCAGGATGCCAACTTCCGTGGATATTCGGAGACCTTCCGGGGTGAGATCTATGATCTTGGCCGCTCGGGCTTCAACGACCGGATCAGCTCAATGCAGATGAACGGCACCTGGGAGGCCTGCACGGACGCCAACTTCCGTGGCCAGTGTCAGGTGTTTTCCGGCAGTGTCCGCAACCTCGACAACTGGGGCATGAACGACCGGATTTCCTCCCTGCGTCCGGCGCGTGGCGGCGGCCGCTGGTAGGTTCTAGGTCGTAAGCACGATCTTGCCGATATGCTCGCCCGCCTCCAGTCGGAGGTGGGCGAGACCGGCTTGCCCAAGTGGAAACTTGGCGTCGATCGGCGGGCAGATCTGTCCCGACGCCACCCAAGACCAAACGTGGTTCTCGATGGCGGCTGCGAGGCGAGCTTTCTCGTCGTTGGATCTCCGGCGCAGGGTCGATCCCGTCAGTACGCCGCGCTTCATCATCAACTTCAGCAGGTCGATCTGAGCCAAGGCTCCGCTCTGGGTGCCAATGACAACCCAGCGCCCGCCTGGCCTGAGCGCACTTTGGTTGAGCTCCGCGTAAGCCGCGCCGACCATGTCGAGGATCACGTCAGCCCCGCCGGTCGCGTCGAGGCGTGATCCGAAGTCTTCCGTCGACGCATCGAGGCTGATGTGAGCGCCCAGGGCGCTGGCGGCCTCCGCCTTCCTTGCGGACCGCGATGTGGCTATGACCCGGGCACCCAGCGCTCTGGCCATCTGGATCGCCGTTACGCCGATGCCGGACGTTGCGCCATGGACCAGCAAGGTCTGTCCAGGCTGAAGATTGCCGGCCTCAAACACATTCGCGAACACAGTGAAGACCGTTTCGGGGAGGCATGCTGCCGTCGCGAAGTCGATCCCGTCCGGTACAGGCAAGACGTGTCGGGCGTCCACGACGGCCAGCTCAGCGTATCCCCCGCCGCCCAGCAGGGCGCATACCCGGTCGCCTGGCCGCCAACGGGTGACGCCTTCTCCAACCTGCTCGACCACTCCAGCCACCTCCAGGCCAAGGATGTCGGGAGCATCGGGTGGCGGGGGATAGAGTCCTTGTCGTTGCAGAACATCCGGACGGTTGATCCCTGAAGCCCTGACCTGAATGCGGATTTCGCCTTGTCCGGGCAAGGGATCCGGGCGCTGGGCGATCCGTAGTGCTTCGGCAGGCCCTTTGCCGTCCTCGATCTCGACAACGCGCATGGGAAAACTCCAGAGTCTTGCAATCGTCCGTGTCCGGGCGCGTAACTATGGCACCGAAGCTTGCGGGCCAAGGAGCCAACGATGACGTTCGATGATCTGGAGCCACGCCCATTGCGGGGTGCCAATCTCGCGGCGCTCGCCCGAGAGGACCTTGAGCTATACTCGACAGAGGAACTCAACGAGCGGATAGATGCACTTCAAAACGAGATCGAGCGATCGAGGTCTGCGATTGCATCCAAGGCCGCCAAGAAGTCAGCGGCCGACGCGCTATTCAACTTCGGGCGGTAGGGTTTCGCCAAGGTCGGAGCCGTGGCATGCGCATTGCAGGCCACAAGCGTTGGGCACTTGGCTGGCCCAGTTAGGCAGCGGGTGTCCCGTGCCCGGGTGTGGCGGTTTGAGTTCATGACGAGTGACGATCAAGAAAGCCCGCAAGGCCTGCGGCCGGGTGAAATCCTGGACTTCGCTCGCTCCGAGCTCTTCGAGCGGACGTTTCAGGAGGGCATGGCCCTCGTCGAAGAGACGGCGTCGTATCTGGATGGAGACGGGCGTCGCGAGTCCAAGCTACTCTCGCGGTCAGCCGCCCTAGCCTATGCCAGCGAGAGCATGAAGCTGACGACAAGATTGATGCAGGTGGCGTCGTGGCTCCTGGTCCAGCGCGCTGTTCGGGAAGGGGACATGACCCCGGCAGCTGCCGCAGATGCACGGTATCGGCTGGCTGATCGTCAGCCCCAGCAGGAGCCAACCAACAGCGAGGTACCGATCGCCTTGATCGAGTACCTCGTCCGCGCGGAAAAGCTGTACGACCGGGCCCTATACCTCGATCGCAGGATGTACCTTGCAGGGCCCGATGTCCCGGACACCAACCCGGTGCTGAGCCAGTTGGGGATGCTGGAAGCGGCCTTTCGGTCCTGAGCCCTAAGGGCCGACGTCGTTTGCGTCGACGCGTCCGTCGGCGACGACTTCCGGCAGGTTGACGGCGATGCCCAACGTTTCGGCCAGGGCACGATCGCGCCGGTAGACGTCTTCCCGGAATGCGACGCGTCCTTGCCCGTCCACAAAGGCCGTCCAGTAGAGAAGGCGTACGCTGATTTCTCGACCGGTTTGGATGCGGTCCGTGCGACGTGATGCCTGTGCGGCGTCGAATTCCGCCAACAGGGCGGGATCAGGCGACAGCAGCAGCCGTGCGAACTCGACCGCGTTCTGAACGCGAACGCAACCATGTGACCGCTGACGCATAGATAGATTGAACGCGGCCTTGGACGGCGTGTCGTGCAGGAAGATCGCGTAGCTGTCCTGCAGTTCGAACTTGACGAAACCGAGCGCGGCGCGCGGTCCGGCTCTCTGAATGACGGTTCCGTTGGAGATGTACATGCCCTGGCTGGCCAGATAGGCGGGCCCGCGAGGCAGGATCTCGCGACGGGCAATGCCAGCCGGGACATACCATGGCGGATTGGCCACCACGGATGCGAAAGGCCTCTCGAGGCTGGGCGTCTGGGTTGAGGGGGCACCGACGACAACCCGGTTGGAGTGAACCGGGCGTCCATCTTTCCAGTAGACCATGATGGCCGCAGCGGTATTGACCTCGATGCGCTCGGGATTCAGCTCGCGCTTCAGCCAACGGCGACGTTCGAGGTTCAGGGCAATCTGACGGGCGCGGTCCTCAGCACGTGCCCCCAGTGACGCCTGGGTTCCCGGACCTATTCTGCCGTCTGCCGCGAGGCCATGCCGCGCCTGGAAGCCCCGGACCGCCTGTTGAAGCTCGGGACCATAGACAAGGCCATCAGCGGTCAGCCGGGCCCCGGCTTCAGCCGACAGATCGCCTTCAGCGACCAGTCGGGCGATGATCATGGGAACGCGGTTGTCGCTGTTGCCGGGTTCGATGGTCCCGGCGCGAACCGGGAACACCGGCCAACCGCCCTCGTTGATGATCCGGCGATAGCGAACGTAGCCCGCCGACAGATTATTGTAGCCGATATCGGTCGGGGCCAGCCCCTCGAACCACTCGACCAGACGGTTCTGGGCCAGGGCATCGTTGAGGCCGAGCGGAACGTCGACGACGTTCTTCTGCATTTCCCACAGCTCTTCGACCGTCTCGGGACGGACGGCCCCGAAAGCGAGGACACGTGCGTACTTCAGGGCCGCTGCTGTCGTACGCAAGTCTGCGCTTTCAGGATCGGCCGCCAGCCCTACGAAATCGAAGTATTCGTTCTTCGAGAGTCCGTGTCGCTCCGCACGGCTGGCGGCTTCGTTGAGACGGCGCAGCCGCTCGGCGTTCCATACGCGACGCCAGCTATTGAGCTCATAGAAGGCCCTGACGTCAGCCTGTTCCGACGCCGGTAACCGACCGATCTGGGCCTGGTAGGCGGCGAAGTAGGGACTGTCGCTGGTTGTCGCAGGAGCCTGATAGGCTGTTTGAGCCACCGCCGGAGCTGCCATGGCCGCCGCAGCAGCACCCAGGGTCAATTCACGTCTGTTCATTCTCGCATCGCCTTCGCCCGGCTCCCTGTGGATTGCGGCATGCAAGCCCCACGGGTCGAACCGGCGCATGTTACTGACGTTCCGGGCAAACAAAAAGCGCCGGTCGAACGACCGGCGCCTTCCGTGCTGTCGCAGTGACAGTCGAGCGACTACTTCTTGATGAAGCCGCCAAACTTGTTGTTGAAGCGCGAGACGCGACCGCCGCGGTCCATCAGCTGTTGGTTGCCGCCGGTCCAGGCCGGGTGCGTCGATGGATCGATGTCCAGGTTCAGCACGTCGCCTTCCTTGCCGTAGGTCGAGCGGGTCTTGTAGCTCGTGCCGTCGGTCAGGGTGACGGTGATGAAGTGGTAGTCCGGGTGGGTGTCGGGCTTCATGGTCGTGGCGTCCGGTCTCTGGCGAGGACGATGCCGACCGTCCCAGCGCAAAATAGAGAAAATCCCGCCAGATGCCCGGCGGGAGCGAGCCGCGGCGTTTACACCGGGGGGGCTTCCGGGGCAAGAGGCGCAGCCCATGACGAACGCCGCCGCGCCGATCCCTGATTCCGCCTCCGGTCCAGCGGCCGCGCCGGGCCGCCCGGGGGCCGGGGCGGTGCTGGTCGAGCAGATCGGCGAGGCCGGGGAACGGCGGGGAAAAACGCGCGATGTGCGGCCGCTGCTTCGACTCTGGCCTTATCTGGTCCGGCATCGGCTGGACGCCTTCATCGCCCTGTTCTGGCTGCTGGCGTCCACGACGGCGTCGCTGGCCCTGACGGCGACGGCGCGCGGGGCCATCGACCACGGCTTCGAGAATGGCGGTAGCGACATCGACCGCTGGTTCCTGTTCCTCGGGGCCAATGCCGTGGCGCTGGGGATCGCGACGGCCGTCCGCTACTTCTACGTCACCAAGACGGGCGAGCGGGTCATCGCCGATCTGCGGAAGGCGCTGTTCGAGCGGGTGCTGACCCTGGACCCGGCCTTTTTCGCCAGGATGCGGACCGGCGAGGTGCTGAGCCGCCTGACGACCGATATCGCCCTGGTCGAGACCTTGCTGACGACGGCGGTGTCGTTTGCGTTGCGCAATCTGCTGACGCTGATCGGCGGGATCGTGCTGCTGTTCATCGTCAGCCCCAAGCTGACAGGCCTGGTCCTTCTGACCGCGCCGCTGCTGCTGGGGCCCGTGTTCGTTTTCGGACGACAGGTCAGGAAGCTGACCGTGAAATCGCAGGACCGCTTCGCCAATGCGGTGGGCTTCGCGGGCGAGAGCGTCGACGCCATCGAGACGGTGCAGGCCTTTGGACGCGTCACAAGCGCCGCGACACGATTTGGAGCCGTAGTCGAGGAGGCGTTCGGTGTGTCCCTGACCCGCATCCGGGCGCGGGCGTGGATGACGGCCCTGGTGATCGTGGTGATCTTCGGGGGCATCACCTTCGTTCTGTGGCTCGGCGCCCAAGATGTGGCGGCAGGGACCATGACGCCCGGAGCCCTGCTGCAGTTTGTGCTGCTGTCGGTGTTCACCGCCGGAGCGGTGGGCGCGCTTGGCGAAAGCTGGGGCGACGTTCAGAAGGCTTCTGGCGCCATGGAGCGGATCGACGAGCTGATGCGGGCCGTGCCGCAGATCGCGGCGCCGGAGCGCCCCTTGCCGCTGCCGTCGCCGCCGGAGGGGCGGGTGGCGATGGCGGGCGTGCGGTTCGCCTATCCGGGTCGGCCCGACCTGCCGGCGCTGAAGGGGTTCGATCTGACCGTGCGGCCAGGCGAGACGGTGGCTCTGGTCGGCCCGTCGGGAGCGGGCAAGTCGACGGTGTTCCGGCTGTTGCTGCGCTTCTACGATCCCCAGGCGGGGTCGGTCAGCGTCGATGGCGTCGATGTGAAGGTCGCCGATCCGGCCGAGGTGCGCGCCCGCTTCGCCTGGGTCTCGCAGGAGGCTCCGCTGTTCTCTGGGTCTGCCTTGGAAAACATCCGCTTCGGGCGCGAAGCCGCTAGCGAAGATGAAGTCCGCCAGGCCGCCGAGGAGGCCCAGGCGCTGGGCTTCGTCGAGGCCTTGCCGGAAGGGTTCGCCACGCCACTGGGCGAACGCGCCAAGAGCCTGTCGGGCGGCCAGCGGCAGAGGCTGGCCATCGCGCGCGCCCTGGTGCGTGACGCACCGATCCTGCTGCTGGACGAGGCAACCAGCGCGCTCGACGCCGAGAACGAGGCACTGGTTCAGGCGGCGCTGGATCAGGCGATGGAGACGCGGACGACCCTGGTCATCGCCCACCGCCTAGCGACCGTGCTTCGCGCCGACCGCATCGTCGTCATGGAAGACGGGAAAGCGGTGGAGGAGGGGACCCACCACGAGTTGGTCGCCAGGGGCGGGCTCTATGCAAGGCTCGCGGAGCTGCAGTTCTGCGAAAGCTGATTGCCGGTTTCAGGGACGAACGGAACGGGCCGCGACGGCGATGCTCGGATGGTCGGTGAACACGGCGTCGACGCCGAGCCGGTAGAAGCGCCCCAGCCAGCCCGCCATGTCGCCGATCTCGTGGTCCTCGCCGCCCCGGAACTCGACGGGCAGGAACACATCCTCCGCGCGAAAGGTCCAGACCACGACTTTCAGCCCGGCGGCATGGGCGTCGGCGACCAGCGTTGTCGCGGTCGGGGCAGCCCCGGAGGCATCGCGGGGGTAGATCAGGCCGGTCTCAACGCCGATGGCGTCCGCATAAGTCGCGATCTCCGCCAGCCCTTCGGGTTGCGCCATCGCGCTGTAGGTCGTGTCGGGCCGGTCGAATGGGCCGCCGAGTGGCGACATCAGCTGGAGCAGGGGCGCGTCCGTCGCCTGATCCAGCGACCGCAGGACACTCACTTCGAACGACTGGATGAGAACCGGGCTGTCCGCTGCCATGAGCCCATTGGCGGACAGGGCCTCGATGAGCGGCGGCTCCATCGGCAGGCCGATCAGGGCGAGGTAGGTCGGATGCTTCAGCTCCGGCGCGACGCCGATAATCCGACCGGATCGCGCCGAGCCTTCGCGGGCGATGTCGATGACCTCCTGAAACGTCAGGATCGGCTCCTGCCCATCGAAGGCGGCGCTCGCCGGGCGCAGGGCGGGCAGTCGTTCACGGGCGCGGAGGGTGCGGAGCTCCGCCAGGGTGAAGTCTTCGGTGAACCAGCCGGTGACGGGGCGGCCGTCGATGGTCTTGGTTGTGCGGCGGTCGGCGAACTCGGGGCGGGTGGCGACGTCGGTGGTCTCGGAAATCTCGTTCTCGTGGCGGACGACAAGGTGACCGTCTTTCGACATCACCAGGTCGGGCTCGATGAAATCCGCGCCCTGATCGATGGCGAGATCATAGGCCGCGCGCGTGTGCTCAGGCCGCTCGCCCGAGGCACCGCGATGGGCGATCACGTGCGGGTGCGACGGCGTCTGGGCCACGACGGGACCGGCGAACAGCATGGCGGCGAGGATGTACCGGATCATGCCCCGACGGTAGGGCGCGCCGACGACAGGCGAATGAAGCCTCAGGCGGCCTGAAGCACCTTGCGCAGCGCCGGGTGGACCTCGGCGTTGGCGGCGCAGATGGTCGCGCCGGTCTTGGGATCGCCGTGGTCTTCGATGGAGGTGACGATGCCGCCGGCTTCGGTGACGAACAGGATGCCCGCCGCCACGTCCCAGGGCTTCAGATTGCGCTCGAAAAAGGCGTCGTAGCGGCCGCACGCGACCCAGGCGAAATCCAGCGCCGCAGAGCCCAGGCGTCGAATACCGGCCACGCGCTGGCCTACGGCGTGGATGTCCTTGATGGCCTGGGCGTGGCCGGTTTTGCCGATGAAGGGCAGGCCGGTGGCGATCAGGCTCTCGGCCAGATCGCGACGGCCTGAGACGCGGATGCGCTGGTCATTCAGGTAGCAGCCCTTGCCTTTTTCGGCCCAGAACAGCTCGTTCAGGATGGGATTGTAGGTGACGCCCGCCACGATCTCGGACGAGCCGTCGGGCGCTCGGCGCTCCAGCCCCACCGTGATCGCGAAGTGGGGTATGGCGTGCATGAAGTTGGTCGTGCCGTCGATCGGGTCGACGATCCAGGTGTGGGACTTGTCCGTGCCCTCGATCAGGCCGCGCTCCTCGCCGAGGAAACCGTAGCCGGGGCGCGCCTTGGTCAGGAGCTCGAACAGGGTCTGCTCGGCCTTGAGGTCGGCGGCGGTGACGAAGTCGCCGGGGCCCTTGCGCGAGACCTGCAGGTTCGAGACCTCGCCGAAGTCGCGCAGCATGGGGCGGGCGGTCTTGCGGACCGCGTCGGTCATGACCTGAAGCAGGGCGGAGGCGAGGGCCATTCGGGAATCTCCTGGTCCAGCGGTCCTGAAAAGGCGGGCTGCCCGGATCGGTGGAGAAGTTCAGTGCTCGCCCCGAAGGGCCGTTGGTCGGATCAGTCGGCGCGGCGGACGTATTCGCCGGTGGCGGTGTCGACCACGATGCGCTCGCCCGCTGACATATAGGGCGGGATCATGATGCGCACACCGTTGTCGGCGATGGCGGGCTTGTAGGACGACGAGGCCGTCTGGCCCTTCACGGTCGGCTCGGTCTCGGCGACCGTCAGGGTGACCTGGTCAGGCAACTCTAGGCCGATCGGCCGGCCCTCGTGCATCTCGATGATCACATTCATGCCGTCCTGCAGGTAGGGGATGCGGTCCTCGCCGACCCAGTCCTTTTGCAACTCGATCTGTTCGTAGGTGCCGCCGTCCATGAAGACGAGGGCGTCGCCCTGTTCGTACAGGAAGGAAAAGTCCTTCTGCTCCAGCGTGACCCGCTCGACCTTGTCTTCGGAGCGGAAGCGCTCGTTCAGCTTGTTTCCGGTCTCGAGGTTCTTGGCCTCGACGTTGGCGAAGGCGCCGCCCTTTCCGGGCTTGACGTGAGTCGCCTTGGTCACGACCCACAGCCCATTATTGTGCTGGATCACCATGCCGGGCTTGATGGTGTTCGCGTTGATCTTCGCCATTAGGGAATCGCTGAAGCTGGAGCGCGGCCACGGCGGCCTGCGCGAAATCGGGCGCGATCCCTAGAGGAAGCGGCCGGACAGGGCAAGGCGGGCGGCCTTCGGGGCCGCCGTTCGCCATCGTGCTGTCAGTGCAGCGTGGCGCCGGTCCGCTCGGCCTTGCGGTCGATGACGTTGCACAGTCGCACGCCCATGGCGGTCGGGCTGGCCAGCTTCCCGGCCCGGGTGTCGAGCTTGCGGGCCTCATTAGCGAAAGCGGCGGCGAGGCCTGCCGAAGTCATGGCGGCTGCGATCTGCATGCCCCGGCTGGCAGGGCGCACCGCGATCCAGACGGCGTTGATCGCCTGGGCCCCCGCCCAAAGGATCATGGCTGATGTGCGCTCGGGCCGGGCAGGGGCGTTCCAGACACGCACGGCCGAAAGCGTGGTCGCAGAGAAGACGGCCGAGAGCAACAGGCTGAACGCCCCGCGAGGACGCTCGGTCACCGGCCCGGCGCCCTGCAGCACCTGCTCCATCGACCGGCGACGCGGGCCGATGATGCCGCGGGCGAGCGCTGTGGCCATAAGCGCGAACCCGACCGTCACGGCGACGCCGAGCGCGACATGGCCAGCGTCCCGCTCGTCCGCGCTTAGGAAATCTGTCGCGGCCTCACGGATATCGTCCAGACAATCGTCGATGTCGCTCATGCCTGTGTCCTTCTGCGACGGAGGAATGGGCTGGTCGCGGCGCGGTTCCGGTCAGATCGACTCGTCCGCTGGCAAGGACAGGTCGCCGGGGTCATAGGCATAGTCGAGCAGGTCGCCCGGCCGACACCCCAAGGCCGCACAGAGCCGGGCGAGCGTCGAAAAGCGGATGCCCTTCACCTTGCCCGACCGAAACAGGGACAACTGGGTTTCGCTGAGGCCCACCTCGGCGGCGAGGTCTCGAGCCTTTATGCCCTTCGCCACGATCAGGGCGTCCAATGTCACCTGGACGGGCATCAGATCATCTCATCCAGCTCGGCCTGAACGCGGCCGGCATGATCGACGACCCGACCCAGCAGAAAGAGCGCTCCGCCGATCATGCCGAGCGTCATGCCCGCGACATCGAAGTAGAGGAAGCCGCCCCGGCTCTCGCCGATCAGCCGCAGGATGTTGGTGACGCCAAAGACGCTGAGCACGCCGCCGGCCCCAAGCGCCAGGCCGACTTTCCTCAGCGTGCCCGACAGCGCTGGCTGGATCAGATGTCCCCTTGCTACCTCGCCAAGACCCTGGCCGATGGCCCAGACCCCATAGAGGTAGCAGACCGTCGGCAGGGCGAAGACGGCCGCACCGATCCCACCGTCCCGGATCACACCGTCGCGAAGCCAGAGCGCCAGCGGAAATCCGATATGCATCAGCGCTAGAAGCCCGCCCACGCTGACGACCATGAAGACCGCCAGCCATCGGTACTGAGCGCACAGGCGGCGAAAGGCGGCGGCCTCGTGGGTCGGCATGGCATCCTCCGTCTGACTTTTCTTTAATCTTGACTTAAAGATCAGGTCTTCGCAACTTTATCTCTGACTTAAAGTTGGAGTGAGGCATGGCGGCGATCGAGACAGAGGGGCTGACCCGTCGGTTCGGCCGGCGCACGGTCGTGGACGCCGTTTCAATGACGGTCCCGGATGGGGCGGTTTACGGCTTCCTCGGTCGGAACGGCGCGGGCAAGACTACGACGCTGAAGATGCTGCTGGGCCTGCTCAAGCCCACGGGTGGCGCCGCCCGGATCGCCGGGCTAGACGTCGCGAAAAACCGCGTCGCGGCGGCGTGGCGGACCGGCACCCTGCTGGAGGCGCATGGACTCTACGCCAACCTGACGGGGCGAGAAAATCTCGATCTGACCCGCGCCTTGCTGGGCTTGCCTCGCGCCGAGGTAGACCGCGTGCTGGAGGTCGTCGACATGTCCGTCGATGCGTCCCGGCGTGTCGGCGGCTATTCGCTCGGCATGCGTCAGAGGCTGGGGCTGGCCCGCGCCATGCTGGGCGCGCCGCCCGTGCTGATCCTCGACGAGCCGACCAATGGTCTGGACCCGGACGGCATCGCCGACATGCGGCGGTTCCTGAAGGCCCTGCCTGAGCGGACCGGGGCGACCGTGCTGTTGTCCAGCCATCTGCTCGGCGAGATCGAACAAACCGCCACCCATGTGGGCATTCTGAGCGAAGGGCGGCTCGTGCTTGAGGGCGAACTGGCGCGGCTGAAGGCCGACTTGGCCCCGGAGATCGGCCTGCGCGTCGATGACATCACTCGCGCCCGTGCCGTCCTCGCGCGACACGACCTGACCGTCGAGGATCAGTCGGACGGGCTGACGCTTCGCCTGCGGCCGGGTCAGGATCACGAGGCCGTCACGGCCGCCGTCAATCGCGACCTCGTGGGGGCCGGCTTGGCGGTCTTCGCCCTCGCGCCACGCGCCCGCTCGCTGGAAGGCATCTACCGCGCGGTCAGCGCGGCCCCGAAGGTCGGTTCCAAGGAGATCGTCTGATGCTGTCCGTGCTGTCGGTGGAAATCCGCAAGCTGAACCGGTCTCTGGCCCTGCTGCTGGCGCTGGCCGCGCCTTGCCTGATCGGTATCTTCGCCTTCTTCAACGTTGGTCGCTTTGACGAACCCGGCCCGTGGGCCCAGTGGTTGAGGACGTCGGTCGGACTTTGGGCCTTCTTCATGCTGCCCATGAGTGTGACGGCCCTGACGGCGCTGGTCGCCCAGATGGAGCACGCGCCGCGCTCCTGGGACCATCTGCGCAGCCTGCCCGTGCAGCGCTGGCGGATTTTTGCGGCCAAGCTGGCCTGCGTCCTCGGTCTCGTGATCATCATGAGCGTGCTGAACCTGGCGATCACCTACGGGGCCGTCGAACTGGCGGCCACGCTGAAGCCGACCATCCGTCCGACCGGCGAGCCGGACTTCGCCGCGACGGCCCTGCTGCTGGGCAAGGTCCTCACCGCGGCCTTGCTGATGGTGGCGATCCAGTTCTGGGCGGCGATGCGGTTCGCTAGCTTCGTACCGGCGGTCGCGCTCGGCATCGGCGGCACCTTCTTCGCGGTCGCCGCCACCAGCGCCAAGCAGGGGGTGTTCTTCCCCTGGCAGATGGCTGTCAATGTGATGGGCGAGGGATGGCGGCACGACACGGCGCTGGCGCTCGGCGGCGGTCTGGGCACGCTCGCCCTGATCGCCGCGGTCATCCACCTCAGCCGCCGCGAGGTGCTTTGACCTCAGCCCCCGGTGGCGCTGTTGTCCGTCGCGATCTCGGTCATGGCGGACTGCAGGTAGTTCTGCTCGCCCAGCTGTTCGATCAGCTTGAACTGGGCTTCAAGGAAATCGATGTGCTCCTCGGTGTCAGACAGGATCTGCATCAGGATCTGCCTGCTGACGAAGTCCGATGAGGCTTCGCACTGGGCGATCGCCGCCAGCTGAGCCGCGCGTCCGTCGATTTCGAGCTGCAGATCGGCCCCCAGGCATTCGATGCAGCTCTCGCCGATCTTCAGCTTGTGCAGGTCCTGCATATTGGGCAGGCCGTCCAGGAACAGGATGCGCTTGATCAGCTTGTCGGCGTGCTTCATCTCGCCGATCGATTCGTCATAGACGATCTGCCCGAGGTGCTTCAGCCCCCAGCTCTCGAACATCCGGGCGTGCAGAAAGTACTGGTTGACTGCCGTCAGCTCGTTGGTCAGCACCGCGTTTAGGGTGCGGATGATCGCGGGATCGCCCTTCATGTCCGTCGGCTCCTGAGTGAATCATTGGGCGCAAAGGCGCGCCTGTTGCTGCGTCATAGCACAGCAAAATCGCGATTGGGCTCTTGCGAGCTCTTATCACGACATTGATATTGCGAATGATTTTAGGCTGCGACTACTCGGCTGCCAGCGCGAAGGCCTGACGGCTCTCATCGATCATCTGACGCATTTCGCAGACGCACTTTGCGCACTGGGCCGCACAGCCGTTGCGCTCAAACACATCACGGGGGCGCTTGGCACCCGCCTCGATAGCGAGGGCGACATCGCGTTGGCGAAGGCCGTTGCAGTTGCAAACGTACACGCGGAGTGCTCGAAAACCTAGTTGCGACTGGTTCTCCCTAGCATGTTACGGGAGGATTGCAACGCATTCTCAAACGCTGTGGTTGACGTCGCGGGCCTCCCGTCGCACCTCGGCCCGATGCCTGCTCCCGCTTGCCAACTTTATCTGATCACTCCGCCTGTTCTCGAGGATATCGACGGCTTTGCCCATTCACTCGAACGGGCGCTGGAGGCTGGACCGGTCGCCGCGCTTCAGATCCGGCTTAAGCCGGCGACAGACCAGATCATTGAAGCCGCCGTGCGGCGGTTCGCACCCATCGCGCAGTCGAGGGGTGTGGCGGTAATCCTAAACGACAGGCCCGATCTGGCGGTAGCGCTCGGTTGCGACGGTGTGCATGTGGGCCAGTCAGACACGCCTGTCGCTTCAGCGCGGCGGATCATGGGCAGGACCGCAATGATCGGTGCGACTTGTCACGGTAGTCGTCATCTCGCCATGGAGGCCGCAGAGGCGGGCGCTGACTATGTCGCGTTCGGTGCCTTCTTCCCGACCCTGACCAAGGAGACGATGCACCGACCAGAGCCGGACATCCTGACGATCTGGCAGGAGACGATGGAGATTCCTTGCGTCGCTATCGGGGGCATCACTGTCAAGCGTGCGCCGGAGCTGATTGAAGCGGGTGCCGATTTTCTCGCCGTTAGCCAGGGAGTTTGGGGGCATCCCAAAGGGCCAGAGCACGCGGTAAGTGCCTTCACCCTGCTCATGGCGGACAGGCGGTAGCTTCAGGGGATATTAGGAAGCCTGTGCTTAACCACGGGGGTCGCGTCCCATCCCTGAGTTTGCACCGGATGACCAACAGTCGTGTTCTGACAGCGCCGGAGATCGACCCTGTCGGGGACTCCTTCGCCCCTGCGGCACGCAAGGCGACGGTGACATCCCTGTTCAACGATCCCATTGCGCCGATCGTGACCGTCGTCGGCGTGATGTTGCTCACTGTCCTGGCGATTTCGACGGCGCGGACAGCAGGGCTTGTCGCCGTGCTTTGGGCAGCAAATGCCCTTGCGGTTGCCCAATGGCTCCGCAGCGGCCGTGGTTGGAGCTATGACCTTTGCTTTGGCGCGCTGATCGCGATCGGTGTCCTGTCGGGTCAGTTCCTTGCCGGCAATCAGCCAGAACTCGCTGTGATGTTCACAATGGCCAACATGGTCGAAATCATCGCGGCGGTCGCGCTGGCCCGACGCTTTGCGCCGACCCTTAATCTGGGGAGCGTCGAAGGAGCCTGTCGGTTTCTGCTTTCGGTGGCTCTGATCGCGCCGATTGGCGGGGCGCTGCTGGCGGCCACGGGGCTGTCCGTCATGATGGGGGCGGATTTTCTGACTTCGTTCAAGACCTGGTGGTTTGGTCATGCCCTCGGATTGGCGGTCGTTGCGCCGTTTGTGTTGGCTCTCGACAAGCAGCCTCTAAGCAATCTGCTGTCCCCCTGGCGTATCGCCGAGACAGTCTTTCTGTTTGGATTGCTCGTCGCAGTCTGTGTGTCCGTTTACTTCATTCTGACGGTGCCGCTGGGATTCGCCATGATCCCGGTTCTGATCCTGATCGCAGCGCGTCTGCGGGTGCTGGGGGTGACGGCCGGATTGGTCGTTATGGCGCTTTGCGCCACCTCCGCTCTGATGCTGGGTGCCGGGCCGTGGAGGTGGGTGGACAGCCCTCTCGCTGATCGTGCGATCCTGATGCAGCTGACGCTGCTTCTGGGTTACGTGCCCATCATTCTCGTCGCGTCATTGCTAGAAGAGCGCGATCGGCTTTCTGAGCAGGCCAAGGCGGGGCAACTGCGGGCCGAGCGTGCCTCAGCCGCTAAGTCTCGGCTGCTTGCCAATGTAGCGCATGAGATCAAGAGCCCCGTTAGTGGCATTATCGGGATCGGCGATCTCTGGTCGTCCGGACAGCTGGGCCAGGTGACCCAGACCCAGAAGGACATGGCGCATATGCTGGTCAAGACCGCACGGCAGGTCGAGGCTCTGTCCCACGATCTGCTTGATGTGGCGCGAGCCGAGGCCGGAGCCGTCAAGGTTGACCTTCGACCCACGGACGTTGTGGGCCTTCTCCAAGATGTCTCTCGGGCAGTCGCCCTTCGTCCTGAAGCCAGGCGTATGGAGATGACGGTCCAGGCCGAAGGAAACGGGCTGATTGCTTTGGCGGACTCCCAGCGCCTGGCCCAGGTCATCGACAACCTGGCGACAAACGCCGTGAAGTATGCCGCGAGTGGGCGGTCCCTGACTTTCCGCGCGCACCGGGTGTTCAATGCGGTTCGCATCGAGGTGATTGACAAGGGCCCGGGTCTGTCGCTGGAAAAGCAGGCTCAGCTTTTCGAACCGTTCAATCGTCTGGGGCTCGAACGGTCCGCCGTCGAGGGCCATGGGATCGGTCTCGCGCTGGCCAAGCGGCTGGTGGAGCTCCAACGAGGATCGATTGGCGTGGAGTCATCGCCGGGCGAGGGTGCCACATTCTGGATCGAGCTGCCGATCGCTTGAGCGGTTTGACGAGCGCTTGCCGTTCCAGAGCTGAGGCGACATGGTCGCGCGCATGTCCAGCGTCCTGATCCTCACTGTCCTCGCCACGCTCCAGACGTCGTCCCAGGCACAGCAAAGCACCGCGAGCGACCTGACCCGCATGCTGAATGGCGCGCCGCCGGCCGCCATTCGGCCGTTGCCTTCTTCCGCCGAGACACCGGTGGTTCCCGTTCCGCCCTTGTCGGATGAGGTGCCCCGCACCGTTCCGGCTCCGTCCCCACTGATGTCTGCGCCCAATGCCGGGCCCGTTGGCCCGAGCAGTGCGTCGGCTCCGCCGCGGTCCCAGCCTTTGGCCCCTTCAGGCACTGGCGGAACGGCGACCAATGCGGCCGGAGGGAGCGCGCCCGGTGCCCCCGAAACCGTTGCTCCGCCCCGTGTTGAGCCCCCCGCCGCTGGCGTCGCATCGGCAGCGACGCAGCCGCCGAGAACGCCTGCGGCCAATCCGGCTCCATCAACGGTGTTACCGCCTTCAAGCACCGGGACGGTGGCGAGCGAGGCGGTCGTGGCTGCTGAGCCGGTCGAGCCACCGCCGCCACCGGTTACCGTCCTGACTCCCGCCGCGATCTCTGCGCTGCCGTTCTCGCTTGATTTGCCGAGCGGGGTGACCATGACGACGGGTCGGCCAGGCCCGAACTTCACCGTCTGGACCGTCCGTCGCGGGGAGCGGTCGCTCGTGATGATCTACGCCGGTCCGACCTCACAGTTTCCGATTTACTCGGGCGAGATGATCGAGGCGGGTGGGCGCACATCAATCGTTGCGACGGAGGAGCGAGGGCGCGTGGCGCTGGAGCATCTGTTCACACGCACAACCGCGCCCCGGGAGATCCACGCGTGGATCACCAGCGTGGAGGGTGAAGACAGGCTGCTGGCCGAGCAGATCGCCCAGAGCATCGACCCCCGCTAGGCGCGGCGCACCGGCGTGTCGACGGTGCCCAGCCGCAGCCCGCGCTTGCCCGCGAAGACAAGTACCTCCTGCCCCTCGGCGGTGGCCCAGCGTCGAAGGTGCTCTTCATAGGGCGGTCGGCGCCAGTCATGCGGACGTGCCGCATCGCATTCGACGATCAGGCGGCGCCCATTCTGTTCGGTGTGCAGCACAAAGCCGGAGGTGGTGGGCTTCCAGGTTTCGTCCAGGGCTTCGGTCAGAAGCCAGAGGCAGTTGAAGACGCGGCAGTCGTCGGGACGCACCGCGTAGACGGCGCAGCCGGTGGTTTTGCCAAAGTGACGGCACCAACGACCAGCGGGCTTATCGAGGGGCGTGACGCCCATGAGCTTGCAGCACAGGCCGCAGTCGCCGCACGACTTCATGAGATCGTGATCTCGGCGCGACTTGCCGGTGCGCGTCTCTCGCCGTGATAATGCGACCAAGTCGCAAAATAGAGGCAATCCATGATCGTCCTGACCCTCGGAGCCGCCGCGCTGGCGCGATTGATCAGCTCCGAACGTGACGAGCCGCCCTGCGAGGAAGGCGAGCCGATCACCCGGTGACCCACCCGTTGCGCCTGCCGAAAGCGAGCGCGAGTTCGGGCCAAACCTCGGCTGGCTTGCCTGCGATCAGGCGGACACCGAAGCCATGGCCGCCTTCCTGAAAGAGATGGGCTTCTGTCGTGACGGATGCCGCACGCAGGGCAGCCAGCAGCATGAGGCTGTTTTCCAGCGGAACGCTGGCGTCATCCATGGCATGGATCAAAAAGGTTGGAGCCACCCCGGCCAAGTTCATCTGGTCGAGCGACCAGCGGGAAATCGCGTCGTCGGAAGGCGAAGAGCCGAGCAGATGCAGCCGCGATCCAGCGTGGGCGTAAGGGGCTGACATCGTGACGACGGGATAGAGGAGGATGTTCAGGTCGGGGCGGAAAGAGGAGGTGTCAGCGTCGTCGACCGGACTATAGGTCTCGTCCCGTCGGGCTGCGAGAAGGCCACCGAGGTGGCCTCCAGCGGAGGCACCCAGACTGGCGATGCAACGCGGGTCGATGCCGAAATCGGCCGCTCGGTGTCGGATCAGCCGCAGTGCGCGCTGGGCGTCCTGGAGCGGGGCATTGGGTCCGGCCGCCCAGCCATCGGCCGGGAGCCGATAGCGCAGGACGAAGCAGGTGACGCCCGACGCGGCGAACACCCGGGCGACGTCGAGGCCCTCCTTGTCGACCACGGCCCAGCGATAGCCTCCGCCGGGTATGAGCAGCAGGGCAGTCCCATTGGGCCGCTCCGGCCGAACGACCGTCAGGATCGGGTCGGTGGTGTACTGCGCATAGCGGTCGTGAAACGACGGGTCGGTCGAGCGTTCAGGCACGACCGGCGTGACTGTCACTCCCTCGCCCCCCGGCGCGCCATCAGGCCATAGCCTGATCGTCTCGTTCGGGTCGGACGGAGCCAGCGTCGAGGATTGGCGCGCCAAGGCGGGTGACGCGGCAGCGAGCGCGCCGATCCCGATCAGGCTGCGCCGGTCGAGCGTCACGCCATCTCAACCGTGAGGGCCACGGCCTCGCCGCCGCCGATGCACAGCGACGCGACGCCTCTCTTGCCTCCGCGCGCGTGAAGCGCTGCGAGCAGCGTGGTAAGTACCCGGGCCCCGGAGGCCCCAATGGGATGGCCCAGAGCGGTCGCGCCGCCGTTCACGTTCAGCTTGGCTTGGTCGATGCCGAGCTCCTGCATGGCGATCATGGCGACGACGGCGAAGGCCTCGTTGACCTCCCACAGGTCGATGTCCTCGACCGACCAGCCGGCCTTCTTCAGCGCCCTCTGCATGGCGGGCACGGGCGCAGTTGTGAACAGGCCGGGCTCATGGGCGTGGGCGGCATAGGACACCACTCGGGCCACAACGGGCAGGTTCAGCGCCTTGGCTACGCTCTCGCGCGTGAGAACCAGAGCGGCGGCTCCGTCCGAAATCGAGCTGGCGTTAGCGGCCGTGATCGTCCCGTCCTTGGCGAAAGCAGGCTTCAGGGTAGGAATCTTGTCGGGATTGGCCTTGGCGGGTTGCTCGTCCTCGCTGACGGTGATCGTGCCCTTGCGATCGGTGACCGCCACCGGGACGATCTCTGCCCTGAAGGCACCCGATGCGATGGCGTTGCGGGCCCGTGTCAGGCTCTCGATGGCATAGGCATCCTGGGCTTCTCGCGTGAACTGGTACTGGCGGGCAGCGTCTTCGGCGAACGCCCCCATCAGCTTTCCGGGCGTATAGGCGTCCTCGAGGCCATCCAGGTACATGCTGTCGACAATGACATCGTGGCCGATACGCGCTCCGCCCCTGTGCTTGGTCATCAGGTAGGGCGCGCCGGTCATGGACTCCATTCCGCCCGCGACGATGATGTTCGCAGAGCCCGCGGCCAGGGCATCAGACGCCATCATCACGGCCTGAAGGCCCGAGCCGCACATCTTGTTGACCGTAGTCGCTTCGACGTGCTCGCCAAGTCCCGCGCCGATGGCGGCCTGTCGCGCTGGAGCCTGGCCCAGCCCGGCGGGAAGGACGCATCCCATCACTATTTGCTCGACCTTGTCGGTCGGGACGCCCGCCCGCTCGACCGCCGCCTTGGCCGCCGTGGCCCCGAGCTCGGTCGCCTTGACACCTGATAGAGCCCCCTGGAAGCCCCCCATCGGCGTGCGGGCAAAGGAGACGATGACAACTGGATCGGACATGGGCAGGTCTCTCGGAAACTCAGGGCCGATTTAGCCTCGAAAGGTTCCGATTGCGAGATGGAGCCGGGGGAGGCTGTCGCAAGATGAACCCAAAACAACAATCCGTTCAGCGGAGCCGTAAGCACGCTCAGGCATTGTTGTCTCCATCGATCTAACTCGATGACAGGAGACAGACATGTCGAAGATCATGAACGCATCGCTGGCGACCGCTGGTGCCCTGGCCGCGCTTGTGACGGCCGTTCCGACGGCCTCGATGGCTCAGGCCAATGGAATCACAAACTGTGATGCTCCGGGCGGTCGTCAGGCGGTCGGTGCCGCGATCGGTGCCGTGTTGGGAGGTATCGTCGGTTCCAATCTGGCTCGCAACGAACGGACGGCCGGAACCGTCGTAGGCGCGGGTGCCGGTGCGGCGGCCGGTTCCTACATCGGCTGCAATCAGCAACGTGCGCGCGCAGCTGCTCAGGCCAGTGCTTCGGGTGCCCAGTACCGGGCCTCTTCCAACCTGCGGATTCGCTCGGGTCCGGGAACCAGCTACCGCCAGGCGGGCAGTCTGCGTGCCGGCCAGCCCTTCACGGCCATCGGCTCACAGGGAGAGTGGGTCCAGATTGCTGGGGGCGGCTGGGTGAACGCTCACTACGTTCAGCCCTACTGACCCAGGCGAATGCCTCGTCCGTGACTTGGCGAGAGCCGTTCTGAAACCTAAAGGCCGTCCCGCAAGGGACGGCCTTTCCACGATTGGACCTATTGGCTGACCCAGATAATTCGGGCCATCCATTCAATCTCGTGCCTCTCAAGTTCGCGTGGCGGATAGGCCGGGTTGACGGAGGTTAGGCACAGCACATGCGGTGTGATCGCGTAGAGTTCCTTTGCCAGGGTTTCCCCGGTTCGGGTCCGCACGACGATCCGGTCTCCCCGCCGGACATCGGTCTGGGTCCGGTCGACCAGGATGCGATCTCCTTCTCGATAAAGTGGAACCATGGAGTCCCCGGAAATTCGCAGGCTGAAAACGCCCTCCTGCGACCTCGGTAGTTCGGTCTGATCCCAACCGTCGCCGACTGGCAGACCGGCATCGTCGAAAAAGCCGTCATCGCCGGCCTGGGCCATGCCGAGGAGAGGAGCCGTGGGAATCCGCAGTGTTGCGTCGTCGGCAAGCTCGGCGAACTCCGCCAATGACGTGTTTGTAGCCTCAAGGACTCGACTGAGGCTCTCGGTGGAGGGCCAGCGCGGACGCGGTGGATTGCCCGGACCCAAGCGTTTTGAGGGATTGAAGGCCGTAGCATCGAGACCAGCGCGAAGGGCCAGACCGGAAGGCGAAAGACCCGACCGCCGAGCCAGACCGTCCAGCGCCGACCACAGCCGGGTGTGTGATAAGGGCATGCCGATGGACCTGGCTGAGCAGCGTCGTGCAGTCATCCAGCCTATCTAGGACAGAAAGCCTATTCCAGTCCGGCCGCGCGGCGATCTTGCCATGCCCAGAAGGTTCCGACGCCGAGGGCGACCAGGATCCCGTATCCAGCGAGGTTCAGTACCGTGTAAAACGCTTCGATCGGCGCGGCATTCACGAGTGGAAACGCAATGTGCGTGGTTAGGACGATCGTCTGACAAGCGGCGGCCCAGATCGGCCAGGATCGCCTGTAGCGCCATGCAAGCCCGACGAAGATGGCCAGCATGGCGAGGTCGAGCACAAACAGGCCCGGCTGGAATTCGACATACAGATTGGTGTCGGCCTGGATCAGCATGGCGGCCATCCACCCGAGCACCCACGCCCCCATGGCGAACCGCTCCGGTTCCCCGCCTTTCCAGAACGCGAATATCCCGACCAGGACAGCAGGAAGCAGGCCGATCTGGGAATAGAGGGTGTCCAACATACAAAAGCCCCCGCGTCGGAGTCGACGCGGGGGCACAATGCTACGAGTCTGGCGTGCGGACTACAGGAGCCCGGTCAGGTTACTGCGAATTCACGCAGCGCGGTGGTCATCCAGGTTCGAAACGCCCGGAGGACGGCCAGCGTCCCAGTCGCCAGACTTGTCGAGAATGCCAACGGCATAGGCACCAAAGCCCAGACGACGATGATCCTTGGCCAACTCGTTGTGGCAGGCGACGAGGGCTTCTCGCGCTTCAGAGAGAGCCGCGATCGCCGCCATGGCCTTGGCCTGGGACTCCGCTGCGACCACAGGGGATAGCTTCAGCATGGTCCGCGCACCGATCATCGACTGAACGAGCGTGGTTGCCGAGGTGATGGCAGCGTCGACAGCAGCTTCAGTAGCATGCAAATCACTCGCCACGCTGGCGACGATTTCCTTGCGATCCATGTTTAGCCCTCTCCCAAAAGAACAGTTGGTAAAGAGAGCGTTAACACGCCTAGAGCGAGTGTGATAGGGTTTTGTTAACCTCTGGCGCGAGTGACTGATGAACGCCGCCCCCGCCGACGGGGGGCTTGTCTTCCGGCTTGTCGAGGATCCCGACCGCGAGCGTATCCAGACCCATCTTGCGTGCGACGGCTGCCAAAGCATTGTGCGTATCGACAATCCGAGCCCTGGCCTCAGCGAGCGCTCCGATAGAGGCCGCCGCGCCGTCAAACGCCTTCTGCCCGGTCACCGCCGACACATACGCTTCTGAACGTGCCACAGGCAGCAATGCCGCAAGCTGGGCGGTTTCTGCCAAGGCGGTATCGATCGCCGCTTCAGCGGAATGAAGCCGCGCCGCGACGGCTTCGCTTATCGTCTGATGGGTCATGACTGTTTCCTCAGTGGCCAAGCGCCACAGAGAAAAACAACCACAAATGGTATCCGGATGCAACCTTAGGGTTCATCCAGGGCGAACTGGGCCGTCAGGCTGGCGATCGGTTGCGCGGCATCGTCTTGCCATGCCTCGGCCTGGATATAGGCGATGCGACGCCCGGCGCGGGATATCCGGGCCCTTGCATGGACGTCCTGAGGGCGTCCCGAGCGGAGGTAGGCTGTGGTGACGGTTATGGGCCGAGGCAGCCTCAAGCGCGGCCAGGTCAACGCAACCTGGGCGATAGCCGTCAATTCCAGCATCGCCGCAGTCGAGCCACCGTGAAGGGCGGGTAGAAGCGGATTTCCGATCAGATGGTCAGCAAACGGCATGGTCACGATCAGCGCATCGGCCGATTGCTCGGCGGTCAATCCGAGGAACCTGGCATAGGGCAGGGTGTTGATCAGATCACTCATGCCCGTGCCGCCGACTTCAGATTGGCCCCGATCCCGCGTCCTCCATCCGAATCGATCACATAGGTGGATTGTGCAGCTGCGACAGGGTCGGCTGGGTCGTCTTCAAAGGCCCAGGCCCTGACAAAACCGATGCTTCGGGTCAGGCGATAGCATCTCGCCTCTGTAAGGAGATCCACACGGGGCCTTGCTGCTCGCATGTAGTCGACCCGCAGATCGAGGGTCGCGATGGGACGAAACCCGCCCAGCGCCACCCAGACGGCGAGCCCTCCGACATGGTCCAGCATCGCAGTGACCAGGCCGCCGGCGAGGACCCCGGTTTCCGGATCACCCACGAGGTCCGGTCGCCAAGGCGTTTTCAGGCGCACGCGGTCGCCCTCAACTCCGTCGAAGACAAAGCCCAGGGCGTGCGTATGAGCCGCGCCAGACGCGAGCTGGGGAAGGATCTCGGTCAGAAACGGGTCACTCATGGGGATGTCCTTATCCGGCGCGTCTGGCGGCGCAAGCGAAAGGGGCCATATCCAGTCCGATGATACGCCCCGAAGACCTGCTGCGTCCTACGCCGACCGGGCTCTATTGTCCGCCCGGGGACTTCTACGTCGATCCCGTGCGTCCGGTGGATCGAGCCGTTGTGACACATGGCCACTCGGATCATGCCCGGCCAGGTCACGGCGCGGTTCTGGCCACGCGCCAGACCCTTGCCATCATGGCCGAGCGCTACGGGGAGGACTTCAGCCGTTCCAGACAGTCGGTCGAGTATGGCGAACCAGCATCGCACAACGGAGTGGAAATCCGGCTAGTGCCCGCGGGTCATGTCCTGGGATCAGCTCAGACAGTGGTCAGCTGGCAGGGGCTGACCATGGTGGTCTCGGGCGACTACAAGCGCCGCCGCGATCCCACGTGCGCGTCATTCGAACCGGTGCCGTGCCATGTCTTCATCTCCGAGGCGACCTTTGGCCTGCCGGTCTTCACCCATCCACCCGATGGGGAGGAGGTAGGGCGGCTCGTTCAGTCACTGAAACAGTTCCCGGAACGGGCCCATCTGGTCGGTGCCTATGCATTGGGAAAGGCACAGAGGGTCATCCGGCTGCTTCGGGAAGCGGGTTGGGAGCGTCCGATCTATGTCCACGGAGCGCTTGAGCGCCTGAACCACCTCTACCAACGTGAAGGCGTCGACCTAGGGGCGATCCTGCCGGCAACAGGGCTAAAGAAGGATGCCCTGGGCGGTGAGATCGCGATCGCGCCGCCGTCGGCCATCCAGGACCGCTGGGCGCGTCGGTTTGCCGATCCCGTCGTTGGCTTTGCCTCGGGGTGGATGCTGGTCAAGGCCCGCGCGCGGCAGCGGGGCGTCGAGCTGCCACTCGTGATCTCGGATCATGCTGACTGGCCGGAACTGACCGCGACATTCCAGGAACTCAAGCCTGAAGAGATTTGGATCACCCACGGACGCGAGGAAAGTCTACTGCGCTGGGCCGAGCTGAACGGCTTGAAGGCGCGCGCGCTGCGGCTGGTCGGCTACGACGAGGAGGATGATGCGGAGGCGGTTGCGGTCTGACCGTCAGGCAACCGGGTCAGTCGGACGTCCACCTCTCGCTCGACGTAAGTCCATTCCGGCGTGGCGTGCAGCCGCACGAGCAGAGCGTCGAAGGCGGCCTCGTGCTCGGGCGCAAACTCGAACCAGGTCAGGAAGTCGAAGGGTTCGCCGAGGTCGCGGCAATGGTGCAGCCGCCGGGCGATCTGGGGCAGGTAGTCCATGCCGATGGCGGTGTGACGCGACTGCTCCTCCAGGATGTCGCGGCGCTCGTCCTGGGCCAGAGCCCACCAGGCGTCGGACTTGCGGATGGGGATCAGTGCGGCCCGGGTGGCCTCGGGACGAGCGAGGCCCGCCTGACGGGCACGAAGCGCCGTCACCTCGGACCGGTTTGCGTAACGGACGTTGCTGGTCGTGCCCGACAGGCTCCAGACGCCCGGCGTCGTTGCCGCCGGCTCCTCGGCGACGGCCAGGCGGGCGGCCGGGGCCAATGTATCGCCGATCACCGCCTGAACGGCCGTGATCCGCCAGCGCCCCTCGTCTCCGGCGGTGAAGCGGACGGTGACGGGCGAGCTCATGCAGGGGTCTCCGGATGCGCTCGACCTACGTCGGACCAGCCCCCGAGGTTTCACCCCGGATCGTTGAGCGGCGCACCCAGTTCGAACCGCCAGGCGTCCTCGGCGGCCTTCGTTGGGGCGCGCGCCTTGGCGACGGTCTCGCGGTACTCGG
>JAIERG010000172.1 GCA_019747095.1 Caulobacteraceae bacterium
CTGCGCGGTCGCGGGAAGCTCCTAGCCGGGAGCGGAGGGGCCTCTTCCCCTCAGCCTTGGTTCCACCCGGTTCGTCCTGACGCCGCCTCTTAAGCCCACGACGGGCGCCGACCCCCAGAGAGCCGACGGACCCCGGGGGCTTTGGTTCCCCGGGCAATCCCGCGATCGACCCCGCCGCGCGTCCGGGTCCTGGGCCCAGGACGCCTTCCCCATCGCGACGGGACAGGGCCGATTGTAAGGGGGTTGGATATGCGGGCGCGATCAGGGCGTCTCAATCGAGACGGGCATTGGATTCATTGGGGGAATCCGGGCGTCTTTGGATGATTGGGAAAAACAGCGCGCGTTTCTCCCTCTCCCGGAGAGAGAGGGAGTCGTTAGGGGAGAGGGACACCCCTCGCCAGCTCGACCTGGGACCGGATCGCATCGAGCACATCCGGCAGCCGGGCCATCACATCCGCGTTCGGGAAACGCATCACCGACCAGCCGAGGGTCTCGATATCCCGCTGGCGGTATTGGTCCTTCAGGTCACGGTCGTCGTCGTCATGGACCCCGCCGTCCAATTCGATCACCAGCATCAGGGCGTCGCAGGCGAAGTCCGCGAAGTAGGGGCCGATGGGGTACTGGCGGCGGAACTTCAGTCCGTCGAGCTTGCCGTTGCGCAGCGCCTGCCAGAGCTTGGCCTCGGCCGCCGTCTGGGCTCGGCGGAGGGCGCGGGCGAAGGTGGTTTTGGAGTCGCGCGGCATGTCGGGTTCCACACCCTCTCCCAGAGGGAGAGGGCTTGAGCGCCCGAGAGCCGTCAGGCGATCGGACTTGCGCGAAAGGGTGAGGGGTTGGGGTGCCAACCGGCAAGAGGGAAACCCCTCACCCTTTCGGTTTGCGGATCGCTGCGCTCTCCGAACCTCAAGCCCTCTCCCTATGGGAGAGGGAAGCCGACGCCGTCTCCACGCCCGGCCAGTCGGCGAACACCCGCTCTGCCGTCGGAGAGCGGAGGCGGTTGCGGGAGCAGAGGAAGAGGAGGTTGGTCATTCTGGCCAGCAGTATCGGACGTCAGAGACAACGCTGATGTTCTCCGAGCGCTGATGACGCGCCGGAATTTGGGTCAAGTCTCTCGGCCACGCTCCTGAATGTCCGCGCTCGGCAGCCCACGCCGAAAGCGCGGCATCAAGTTGATGATCGTCCACGATATTCAACTTTAGGACCCTGGCGTATTCACTCCACTCCACTGCCGCCCGCTGATCGACTAGGCCTCTCGGATATCGTCGACCGAGTCCAAGCGCGGTCCACAGAACCTTCGGGTGAGTCTCTGTCAAGAAGATGCTTGGCCAAGCTTGGCGCAGCCGCCCGGCAAGGACGGCTCCCTGGACGCTCATTGATCCATAAAGTCCATTCGCACTGACCACGCTATTGCGGCACTCGGGATAACGCGAGCGCAGAAACTCATCGGCACCGCGCCAGCCTGAGGGAGTGCTTTGCCAGAACAGAAGTGTGTCGATACCGGCGGCAACTGGAGCGGAGGACACTTCAGCCGTAGCCCACGCCACCGCTTCATCTACGGAACTTACAGTGGCGCAGTCGATCGAGTGGCTGGCGGCGTCGTAGAGCGCCACACCAAAGCCCTTCAGGCCTCCAGGGTCGAAACCGAGGTAAATCACAACGGAATGTTATCGTGCTTCTTCCACGGGTTCGTCTGCACCTTCCCCTGCAGCGTCCGTAGCGCCTTGATCAGGCGTCGCCGCGTGCCGTGGGGCATGATCACGTCGTCGATGTAGCCCAGGCCCGCCGCGACGAAGGGGTTGGCGAAGCGGTCCTTGTATTCGGCCTCGCGGGCCGCGAGGGCCTCGGGGTCGCCGGCCTCCTTGCGGAAGATGATCTCGACCGCGCCCTTGGCGCCCATGACGGCGATCTCGGCCGAGGGCCAGGCGTAGTTGACGTCGCCGCGCAGGTGCTTGGAGCTCATGACGTCGTAGGCGCCGCCGTAGGCCTTGCGCGTGATGACGGTCAGCTTGGGCACCGTGGCCTCGGCATAGGCGAACAAGAGCTTGGCGCCGTGCTTGATCAGGCCGCCGTACTCCTGGCGTGTGCCGGGCATGAAGCCGGGCACGTCGACGAAGGTCACCAAGGGAATGCCGAAGGCGTCGCAGAAGCGGACGAAGCGGGCCGCCTTCCTCGAGCTGTCGATGTCGAGCACGCCCGCCAGGACCTGGGGCTGGTTGGCGACGATGCCGACGGGCTGGCCGTCCAGACGGCCGAAGCCGCAGACGATGTTCTTGGCGAAATCCGCGCCGATCTCGAAGAAGTCGGCCTCGTCGACCGTCTTCAGGATCAGCTCCTTCATGTCATAGGGCTGGTTCGGATTGGCGGGGACGAGGGTGTCCAGGCTGTCCTCGTCGCGCTCGGGGTCGTCGTAGCTGTCGCGGACGGGGGGCTTTTCGCGGTTGGACAGGGGCAGGAAGCCGATCAGGCGGCGCACCTCCATCAGGGCCTCGATGTCGTTCTCGAAGGCCCCGTCGGCGACGCCGGACTTGCCCGCATGGACGCGGGCGCCGCCCAGGTCCTCGTGGCTGACGACCTCGTTGGTGACCGTCTTCACCACGTCCGGGCCGGTCACGTACATGTAGGAGGTGTCCTTCACCATGAAGATGAAGTCGGTGATGGCCGGGGAATAGACGTCGCCGCCCGCGCAGGGGCCCATGATGACGCTGATCTGGGGGATGACGCCCGAGGCCAGGGTGTTCTGGAGGAAGATGTCGGCATAGCCCGCGAGGCTCTCGACACCCTCCTGGATGCGGGCGCCGCCGGCGTCATAGAGGCCGATGATGGGGGCGCCGTTGGTCAGCGCCATGCCCATCAGCTTGACGATCTTGGCCGCGTGGGCGCCGCTGAGTGAGCCGCCGAAGACCGTGAAATCCTTGGAGAAGACATAGACCAGGCGGCCCCCGATCGTGCCCCGACCGGTGACCACGCCGTCGCCGGGGACGCGCTGCTTCTCCATGCCGAACTGGTGGGAGCGATGCTCCACGAACATGTCGGTCTCTTCAAAGCTGCCTTCGTCCAGCAGGACCTCGATGCGTTCGCGCGCGGTCAGCTTGCCCTTGGCGTGCTGGGCGGCGATGCGGGCCTCCCCTCCCCCCAGACGGGCGGCGGCGCGGCGGGCTTCGAGCTGTTCGAGAATGGCTTGCATGGGCGACGGTCTCCTTGGGGCGAGGGTTAAGGAGACGCGCGCGCGGTGGCAAGGCTATGGGGCAAGGCTAGGGCGCAAGGCTATGGGGCAAGGCTGGCAGACGTCAGGCGTCGGTGCCCGGTGAGGTGGGAGCCGTTATCGCCGCCAGCCGCTGCAGCTCGGCCACATGGGCGGCGAAGGCCCTGCGCCCCGGAGGGGTCAGGGCGATCCAGGTCCTCTGACGGCCGTTCTCGGCCGCCTTGGTCAGGGTGACGTGACCGGCCTCCTCCAGCTGTTTCAGGTGCTTGGACATGACCGAGTCCGAGACCTTGATGGCGTCGCGCAGCATGGCGAACTCGGCGCTGTCGACGCTCGACAGGATGGCGCAGATCTGCAGCCGACCCGGGGCGTGGATGACCGGATCGAAGGCGGGCGTGGTCACCGCGGCTCCTCGGCCAGCTCCTTGCGATAGACCCGCATCCACCAGCGGCCGAAGGCGAAGGTGACGACGAAGGCCAGAGCGCCGCTGAGCAGGGGCGACCACCAGGGCCCGCCGAAGGATCGCGTCCAGATCGACAGGCCCAGACAGCCGATCAGGATGACCCACATCAGGACGACCCCCGCCCTCGCCCGCCGGGGAACCCAGGCGTTGATCCACCAGCCGAAGCGATTGCGCCACCAGCTGCCCATCCAGAACACGACGCCCAGCGAGGCCAGGGACACCAGGGCGGGCGAGACCTCGTCATAGCCGAGACCGACGTACAGGGCCGCGATGAGGGAGCCGAACAGGATGTCCCAGCCCACCGGATATTCGACGTTGCGCACGATCTCGGCCTTCGCCGCGCGGATCGAGGCGAGCGCCTCGGTCGGGGTCATGTCATCCTGCATCTGCGACCTCGCTTTCCATTCCGGAAAGCTAGCGAAGACTTTCCGATGTGGAAAGTGAAAACTTTCTAATGTGGAAAGTGACGACGACCTATTTCCGCAGCAGGTGGTCGCGGGCGGCGTTGAGGCGGGCGGCGAGGCCCTCGGTGCCGCCCTGATCGGGATGGGCGCGGGCCATCAGGCGGCGCCAGGCGGCGGTGATGTCCTGGGCCGTCGCCTCGGCGGAGACACCCAGGATGGCGCGGGCCTCGGCATCAGACAGGCCCTCGGCGCGCGGCGGGACCGCGCGGATGCGCGACGCCACCGTCAGCCACAGGGCGGCGGCGCAGAGGCCGGCGCCGGTGATCCAGACACCGCGAGACAGGGCCAGAAGTCCCCCGGCCAGAAGGGCGGCGGAGATCAGGGTGGCGGCGACCCGCCACTGGCCCCGGCGAGGTCCCTCGGTCTGGCGGCCCAGACGGATCAGCGCCCAGACGACCACGCCCGCCAGGACGAGCGAGATCAGGCCCACGGGATCATCCGGTCAGGCGGCGGCGTCGAGCGCGGGCAGGCTGACGTCCTCCAGCCCCAGGGCCTGCATGAGGTTTCGCATCTCCTGACGCGCCGCGACGTGGGCCAGGGACACGGCGACCGGGCGGACCTCATTGGACAGGTCCGCCACCGTCAGGCCGAAGGGGAAAAGCTCGCGGTAGATGACCCGATCGCGCAGGCCCGGACCGACGCGGAAACCGACGCGCTTGGCGAGTTTCAGCATGCGCTCTTCCAGACGCTTGCGGTTGCGGGCCTCGGCGACGGCGAGGCGGTTGGTGACCACGACCCAGTCGATGGCGGCGTGGCGACCTTCCTTGATGGCGCGGTGCTTTCTCGCCTCCCAGACGCTCTCGGAATAGGTCGAGGGCTTGAGCAGCTCCAGCGTCACGGGATCGACCGTGCCCAGCATGTCGAAGTCGACGAAGCTGTCGTTCATCGGCGTGACGATCTGGTCGGCGCAGGCGTGGGCGGCTCGCGACAGGGGGGTGTCGCCGCCGGGGGTATCGATCAGGATGACCTCAGGGCCCGAGGCCCTCGCCTGTTCCAGGGCAGCCTCGAAGCGGGCGACCTGCTCGGCATCATCGGCCCGGGCCAGCGCCTTGCCATCGCCCAGATCCGGCTCGGACGGCATGGGCAGGGTGACACCGTTGGCGGCGGTCCAGGCCGCGCGATGGGCGAAGAAGTGGCTCATCGATCGCTGACGCAGGTCCAGGTCCAGGATGGCGACCCGGCGACCCGCGTGCAGGAGGCCGCACACGATATGGATGGCGAGCGTGGACTTGCCCGCCCCGCCCTTTTCATTGCCGACGACGATGACCTGAGGCTGCGTCATGACCCGTTCCGTTGCGGCCGACTCACTGCCCCGGCCAAGGATCGACAGACTCACCAGCGGCGAGGCGATCGTCAACGAAAGGTTAAGTGAAACCTGTGGGTGCCGATGCCCCCACCGCCGCTATCCCCGGCGAAGGCAGCCCAGCTGGGCGGCGTCCGCCGCGCGACAGACCGCGCGCGCGGTCTCGGCCGGAGCCTCGACCTTCAGCCGGGTCAGGGTGCGGCCGTCCACGGTCACGGCCTCGAACGCAGGGGTCAGGGCCGATACGGCACCGCCGGCTGCGGCGATGCGGGTCCAGGCGTCGCGGGCGGCGGCCGGACTGGAAAAGGCGCCGAGCTGAAGGGTTTCGGCCACCGCCTCGGGACGAAGCTCGTGCGTCGCGCGGGTGACCTCCTGAACCACCGCGCGGGTGACGGCGGGCGCGGCGGCCTCGACAACGGCCGGGGCGGCGCGTTCGACGGCACCGCGCAATCCCGCGTCCCGGGCATCCCACAGGGCGTGGGGATCCATGACCTCGACGCGAAGCGCGCCGGGTTGGGCCACCTGCTCGGCTGTGACGAAGGCCGGACGCAAGCCGGCCTCGGCCGCGGTGGCGGGGGCGTCGCCGTCGAGCGGGATCTCAGCGATCGAACGGGCCAGGTTCTCGAACCGGTTGGGATCGCTCTCGACGAAGCCGCAGGAGCCTGTCGAGAGGCCAAGAAGGCCGATCAGCACTGGACGGAGCATTCTGCTGGGCGTCATAAGGCCACCCTTAGCCGAGGACCTCTCAAGGCCCGGCGAACGAACACGCTTAAGTCGCAGGGTTAATCCGGTAAGCATGAACGATCACCCTGCCCTGCCTGTCGCGCGAACCGTCACGGGATTGCGCGAGACCGTGCGCGGCTGGCGGCGGCAAGGACTGGGCGTGGCCTTCGTGCCGACGATGGGCGCGCTGCATGAAGGACACCTGACGCTAGTGCGCGAGGCCGTGCGCCGCGCAGACCGGGTCGTGGCCAGCGTCTTCGTCAATCCGACCCAGTTCGCCGCGCACGAGGACCTGGGGACCTATCCCCGGCGCGAGGCGCAGGACGCCGAGCTTCTGGCGAGCGCGGGCTGTCATCTGCTGTTCGCCCCGACGGTGGAGGAGATGTACCCCGACGGCTTCACCACGGCGGTGAGCGTGGGCGGACCATCGCACGGGCTGGAGACGGACTTCCGGCCGCACTTCTTCGGCGGGGTCGCGGTGGTGGTGGCCAAGCTGCTGAACCAGGTGCAGCCCGACGTCGCCGTGTTCGGGGAAAAGGATTACCAGCAGCTGCTGGTCGTCCGCCGCATGGCGCGGGACCTGGATATCCCCACCGAGATCGTGGGATCGCCGACCGAGCGGGACGGGCACGGTCTGGCCCTGTCGTCGCGCAACGCCTACCTGTCCGAGGCTGAACTGGCGATCGCGCGGCGGCTGAACGGGGTGCTGGCGCAAGCCGCGATCAAGGCCGCGGACCGACGGCCGCTGGCCTCGGTAGAGCGCGACGCCTACGCCGACCTGCTGAAGGCCGGGTTCGAGCGGGTCGACTACGTCGCCGTGCGCCGGGCCGAGGATCTGGCCGTGTTCGCCAACGGGGTCGTTGACGCGCCGGCGCGGATCCTGGCCGCCGCGTGGCTGGGCAAGACGCGCCTGATCGACAACATGGCCGTCGGCTAGCCTGCGGCCAAGCGCGCCAGCCTGGGCTTGACCATCGGAATGGTCAGCATGGTCGACCCCACGGCCATGAGCAGCAGAGCCGTGAAGGCCGTGTTGGTGATGATCCCCTTGTCCAGCAGGATGTTGGCGAAGATGATCATGATCAGGGCCTTGGTCTGGAGCAGCCAGCCGATCACGGCCGCCTCCCCCTTGGGCCACTTAAGGATACGTCCGGCGAGGTGGACGCCTGCCAGCTTGCCACTCACCGCCGCGACCAGCAGCAGCGCAGCCGCGCCGAAGACCATAAGCCCCCCCATGTCCCACTGGGTGCGCAGGCCCGTCGACAGGAAGAAGACCGGCATGATGGTCATCAGGACGATGTGGCGGAAGCTGTCCATCTGCTTCTCGTCGAACAGGTCACGGTCCAGAACCACGCCTGCGAGGAAGGCCCCGACCATGTAGTGGAGCCCGGCCCAGTCGGCGACGAAGCCAATCGCCGCCAGCCAGATCAGGCCGATGTACCACCGGTCACGCTCCTGGACCCGGTGCATCAGGGAACGGACGGCGATCGCCGCCACGGGGAAGCCGACCAGAAAGACGGCCTGACGACCCAGCCGGTCCCAATCCAGAATGATCAGCGCCAGCACACCCCAGATCGCGATGTCATCCAGGCTGGCGTAGCGGAGTACGCGCTGACCCAGGTCCTTTCTCAGCACGCCCAGCTTGTCGAGGAACAGCACCAGGATCGGCAGGGCGGTGACAGCGCAGGCCATGCCCATGCCCGCCAGCACCTGCCAGGTCTGGCCGCGCTCGCCCACCCAGCCCGGCGTCTGCAAGAGGACGGCGGCGGCGACACAGCCGAACACCAGCGGGGTCGCGAGCGCCAGCCCGGCGGTGACGCCGGTTTCCACGCGGTTGGTCCAGGCGGCTTTCAGATCCAGCTCGATACCCGCCAGCCAGACGAAAATCATCACCGCCCACCAGGCGACGCCGTTCAGCGACTGAATCACTTCCGGTCGGAAGACGAAGGCGTAGTAGTCCGGGAAGACGGCCCCCAGAACGCCCGGCCCGAGCAGAATGCCACCGATGATCTGGACGACCACAAGGGGAGCGTAATGCTCGGTCCTGAACAGCCTCCAGACCAGATAGGGCACGCTGAATATGATCAGCATGGCGATCAGGAAGATTTCAGTCGTATTCATGGGCGGGCCGGACATGGGGCGGACTGTAGACGATTCTGGTCTGGCTTGACGCTTGGGGCGAACTCCCCTCCCCTGCTCGTGGGATGAGGGGGAATTCGAACATGAAACGCATGATGACGGCGCTCGCCTGCGCGGGAAGCGCACTGGTGGTCGCGGCCTGCGACGGACAGATGACCACGACGGTCAGCAGTACGGCCGACGAAGGAGCCACGCCTATGGTGCTGGCCTCGAGCGACATCGAGGCTGGGCGCTACCTGGTTCTGGTCGGCGGCTGCAACGACTGCCACACCCCGCAGTACGCCATGACCAACGGGGCCCAGCCACCGGAAGCGGAGTGGCTGAAAGGCTCGACCGAGGGCCATACCGGTCCCTGGGGCACGACCTATGGGAAGAACCTGCGCCTGACGACACAGCGACTGAGCGAGGATCAGTGGGTGGAGTTGCTGGCCACCGGATCCAGCCTGCCGCCGATGCCGTGGCCGAGCGTGCGAGCCATGTCGGACGCCGACAAACGGGCCATCTATCGCTACATCCGGCAGCTGCCCGGCGAGGCCGGCGAACAGGCTCCCGATCCCTTGCCGCCGGGTGTCACCCCGCCGCCGCCCGCCCCGCCCGCTGGCGCGGCTCCAGCGGGCTGACGCCTCAGGCGATCGCGCCGACGCAACCTTCGGCGTCGCCCGGCGTCAACTGGGCATCGGTGAGAGCCAGGGTCCAGCCGTGGTGTGTGTTCAGCCCCCAGCGGCGGGCACCACCACCATCGCCGGCGTCGCCGCCCGCCGTGACGATCACACTGCGACCCTTGGGAAGGGCGGCGGGGTCGATCTTGCCGACTGCCAGAGAGCTGGGCTGCCCCCCCGCCTGGCCGAATCCGTCGAAGACGCTGAGGCTCGACCAGTCGCGGCGCAGGCCAACCCACCAGGGGTCGTCGGTGTTCACGGCCAGAACCGCCACGCCCTTGGCCTCGGCGGCGAAAGTGAGCGCGGCCTGGGCATCGCGGACCATGCGGATCGCGGCCGCCGAGCCGAAGCGGTGGCGGGCACCGTCAAAGGCTCGCGTCGGATCGACCGGGGCCCAGACCTGCACCTGGAGCTTGCCCTGCTGGGCCAGACCCCAGCCGACGATCTCGCGCCAGAGCCCTTCGACGGCCGTGGTGTTTTCGGGCTGAGCCCTGGACAAAACCCGCGAGAGAACCGTCTGCTCGCGGTCCGGGCGCAGCTTGGTGTGGGGTCCGTGCGGGGCGTCCTTGGCGAGGCCGACCTTGGCGGCGATGGCAAGGCGCTTCTGGAACAGGGCCAGCATCTCGTCATCGATCAGGTCGATCTCGTGACGAAGCGCAGCGAGCGCCATCTGCTCGGGCGACAGGTCGTCAGGGTTCATTTCGGGCCAGACTTGCTGGAGGTTCGATTTCGACATGGGGTGAAGGCTTTCAACGGGTGCATTTCGACGTGAGGGGTGCGTGGGTGCGCCGCCGCCCTGGTCCAGGGCGGTCGCCGGCGAGGCTGTCAGGTGCGGGAAGCGCGCCTGGCCTCAGCCGGCGTATCGAAAGCCGTAAAAGCGATAGCCGAGATAAAAGGAGCCGGCCGCGCGCGAACGGGGCGAAAGGGTCGAGAGGCAAGCGCGCGCAGACATGATCAGGCTCGGTTTTCGGGCCAGCAGCGGCCCTTAACCCCTAAAGACACGCAAGGATCGTGCGTCGTCAACCCGGTTCGCGCGCCAGGAGGACAAACCGCGTGCGGTTCGTGTCTGAATCCTGGACGTCGTTGCGAAGAATCGACAGGCCGTAGACCTCTGCGGCAGCGACCGGAGCCAAGGCGGCGCGGGTGCGGTCGCCGAGTTCGGAGACCTCGCGAGCGGCACCGGCGGTGTCGAAGGCCTCAACGACGTCCAGGCCAAGCGCCGCGATCTTGGCCGTGCATTGGCGAAGCGCTACCGGGTGGCTGTGGACGGTGCGCAGGTGGCCGACCTCGGCGCCGGGGACGGCCATCAGGGCGATCTGGATCTTGCGCCAGACCTCGGCCACGACAAGAAGTCCGGATTGGGCAACAAGGGTAGCCGCTGGCTCGACCACCCCGATGGTGGAGTTTTCGACGGGGATCAAAGCGCAGTCGCAAGTGCCGGATGTCACCGCTTCAATGGCTTCGGCGAAGGTCTCGAACGGCACATGTTCGTCCCACGGGCGGAGTTCAATACAGGCTTCATGGCTGAAAGCTCCTGGCGCGCCCTGGAATGCCGTGCGGCCCCCACGCTCGTCCCCGTCCGGTCGTCCGATCTGTTCCATACCCACTTTCCACCTGCATCCTCCACATGCGCGGCGAACCGGGCTGCGGCAAGGCGGTTTTCGACCTGTTCGGCCGCATGGCCGGCTACTAGGTTGGACCTCTGCATGGAAACAGGGCGACGATGATCCAGACGACGAGCGGCTCGCGAAGGTCCGTGCTCTTCGGACTCGGAGGACTGGCGCTGTCGGGGTGCGCGACGACGCCGATTGTCGAAACGGTCCGGCCGCGCTTCGTCATCCCGCCGCTGGTTCCGATCGACGCTCGGGTCGAGCGGATCACGCGGATCACCGTCTGCCTGAGGCCGTTTCGCGCCGTCGGACCGCGCATCGAGGCCGAGGCGTTCGGGGACAAGCGGCTGGTGCACAACTACGGACATGGCGGGAGCGGATGGTCGCTGTCCTGGGGATCGGCTGAGATGGCCCGCGACCTCGCGCTGTCAGGCGGAGTCGGCCCGGTCGCGGTGATTGGTTGCGGAGCCATCGGCCTGACCACCGCGACCCTGTTGCGCCGCGCCGGAGCCGAGGTGACCATTTACGCGGCCGAGCGCCTGCCCCAGACGCGCTCGGCCCGCGCGACGGGCGTCTGGTCCCCGGATTCGCGGATCGCCGACGCAGACCGGGCACCGCTCGGCTTCGCCAAACGCTGGGAGGACATGGCCCGGGCCTCCTGGGCGATGCATCAGACCTATGTCGGGCAACCCGCCGACCCGGTGGCCTTCATGGATCAGTATCTTCTGTCAGACTCGGGCCCTCGCCCACAGACTGCTCAACGCCAGCAGGGGGCCGTCACCGTCCGCTTCGCCCAGTACATGTCTCGCCTCAACGATCTCACACCACGCTCGGTCGAGATTCCCGCAGACGCCCTGCCGTTCAATAAGCCGCGCGTGCGCAAGAGCGCCAACATGCAGTTCAACATCTCCGAGCTCGGGCGCAGGCTGATGGCCGATTTCCTGCTGGAGGGCGGCCGGATCGAGACTCGCACCTTCCATTCGCCGTCGGAGCTGTCCGCGCTCGGCCAGCCCGTGATCGTCAACTGCACGGGCTATGGCGCGCGCGCCCTTTTCGGCGACGAGAGCATCGTGCCGGTGCGCGGGCAAATGACCTGGCTGCCGGCGCAGCCTGAGGTGCGTTACGGCCTCTACTACCGAGGGATCGGGGTCACGACGCGGCCCGACGGCATCGGCCTGCAGGTCCTGGACGGCGACATGATGGGCTATGGCTCGATCGACGAAACGGCGAGCCAAGACGAGGCGCGGGAAGCCGTGCGGCGCACGGCGGCCCTGTTCGAGGAGAAGTAAACCTTCAGGCCGCCGCCGAGCGCGCCAGACGACCGGTCTTCAGGCGCTCGGCGATCAGGAAGGCCAGTTCTAGCGCCTGATCCGCGTTCAGGCGGGGGTCGCAATGGGTGTGATAGCGGCTGCTCAGGTCGTCCTCGGTCACGGCCTGGGCCCCGCCGATGCATTCGGTGACGTTCTGGCCGGTCATCTCCAGATGGACGCCGCCGGGATGGACCCCTTCGGCTTCGGCCACGTCAATGAAGCCCTTCACCTCGCCGATGATGCGGTCGAACGGGCGGGTCTTGTAGCCGCTCTGGGCCATCAGGGTGTTGCCGTGCATCGGGTCGATCGACCAGATCACGCGCTTTCCATGCGCCTTCACCGCCTTCATCAGGCGCGGCAGGCGGTCATGCACCTTGTCGTGGCCGAAGCGGCCGATCAGTGTCAGGCGGCCCGGCGTATTGTCGGGATTGAGCGCATCGATCAGCGGCAGCAGATCATCGGGCTCCATGGTCGGGCCGCACTTCACGCCGATGGGGTTTCGGATGCCGCGCATGAACTCGACGTGGGCGCCGTCCAGCTGGCGGGTGCGCTCACCGATCCACAGCATATGGGCCGAGGTGTCGAACCATTCGCCCGACGCCCCGTCCAGACGGGTGAGCGCGCTCTCCACGTTCAGCAGCAGGGCCTCGTGCGAGGTGAAGACCTCGACGCGGCTGAGGTCCGGATGCGTCTCGGGGGTGACGCCGACGGCCTCCATGAAGGCCAGGGCCTCGGCGATCTTGTCGGCCAATTCGCGGTACTGCGCTCCCACCCCGCTGTCGGCGAAACCCTGGGTCCAGCGGTGGATGTTGTAGAGGTCGGCATAGCCGCCACCCGCGAAGGCGCGCAGCAGGTTCAGCGTCGAGGCCGACTGGTTGTAGGCTTTCAGCAGGCGTTGGGGGTCCGGCAGCCGCTCTTCAGGGGTGAAGGCCGAACCGTTGATGTTGTCGCCGCGATAGCTGGGCAGGGTGACGCCATCGATCGTTTCGGTCGGAGCGGAACGGGGCTTGGCGAACTGGCCGGCGATGCGCCCGACCTTCACCACGGGCTTCCGACCCGCGAACGTCAGGACCACCGCCATCTGCAGCAGCAGGCGGAAGGTGTCGCGGATGTTGTCGGTCGAGAACTCCTTGAAGCTCTCGGCGCAGTCGCCGCCCTGGAGCAGAAAGGCCTCTCCCGCCTCGACCTGGGCCAGGCGGTCCTTGAGACGACGGGCTTCGCCCGCGAAGACCAGGGGCGGAAGCGCGCGCAGCTCGTCCTCGACCGCAGACAGGGCGCGCGGGTCCGGATAGTCCGCCGGCATGTGCAGGGCGGTCTTGGTTCTCCAGCTTTCGGGGGTCCAGCGCGTACTCATGGGGCCAAGATAGGCTTCTCGCGCCTGCGAAACAATGAACTCGGCGTGCCGTCAGCCAGCGTTGGTTTCCGGGGTCTGTTTGACCTTCAGCGTCACCAGCTCCTCGGCCATGGTCGGGTGGACGGCGCAGGTGGCGTCCCACTGGGCCTTGGTCAGGCCCGCCTTCACGGCGATGGCAGCCAGCTGGATCATCTCCGGAGCCTCTGGACCGACGATGTGAACGCCGACGACGCGGTCGGTGCGGGCGTCGACCACCAGCTTCATCAGCATGCGCTCGTCCGAACCGGTGAAGGCGTACTTCATCGGCCGGAAGCGCGTGACGTAGACATCGACATCACCGGAGAAGGCCCGGCGGGCCTCCGCCTCGGTCATGCCGACGACGCCGACCGGCGGCTGGCTGAAGACAGCCGTGGCGACGGCGTCGTAGTCGAAGCTCTGCGGATTGTCGCGGTAAACGGTCTCGTGAAAGGCCACGGCCTCGCGGATGGCGACCGGCGTCAGGTTCATCCGGTCGGTAACGTCGCCGATGGCCCAGATGCTGTCGACATTGGTCTTCGAGAAGGCGTCGACCTTGATCGCGCCCTTCTCGTTCAGCTCGACCCCGGCCGTCTCGAGCCCCAGACCCTTGACGTAGGGTTCCCGGCCGGTGGCAAACATCACGACGTCGGTTTCCAGTTCCATGCCGTTCTCGAGCACGTTGAGCAGGCCGCTGTCCGTCTTGCGGATCTCGGTGTGCTGGCAGCCGAGGATGACCTTGATGCCCCGCTTTTCGATCTCGGCGGCGAGGTGGGCGCGGACGTCGTCGTCGAAGCCGCGCAGGATGTTGGGGCCGCGATAAACGAGCGTCGTCTCGACCCCGAGCCCCGCGAAGATCCCGGCGAACTCCACCGCGATATAGCCGCCGCCCGCGATCAGGATGCGCTTCGGCAGTTCCGGCAGATGGAAGGCCTCTTCCGAGGTGATGGCGTGCTCGATGCCGGGGATTTCGGCCGGCAGCCAGGGGCGGCCGCCCGTGGCGATCAGGATGCGCTCGGCCGTGACGATCAGATCGCCGCCGTCCTCGCCCTTGCCGGCGATGGCGACGGTGTGGGCGTCCTTCAGCACGGCGCGGCCGTGGATCAGCTCGACCCCAGCCTTGCCCAGATTGGCGACGTAGAGGCCCGACAGGCGCGCGATCTCGACGTCCTTGGCGTGGATGAACCTGGGCCAGTCGAAGCTGGCCTCGACCGTCCAGCCGTAGCCTTCCGCGATCTCGAATCCGTGGGCGAAGTCCGAGGCCATGACCATGAACTTCTTGGGCACGCAGCCCCGGATCACGCAGGTGCCGCCGACGCGGTGCTCCTCGGCCACCGCCACGCGCTTGCCGGACAGGGCCGTGAGGCGGGCCGCGCGGACCCCTCCGGAGCCCGCGCCGATGACGAAGAGATCGTAGTCGTAGGTCGTCATCTCGGGCCCCGCGCTGTGTTCGAAAGCAGCGTCTGAATAGTCTGAATCGTCTGGAATCGGTCCCGCCGCGAGCGCCCGGGAAGGGCCGGGATGTATGGAGTGCGGCGGTCTGCGGCAAGACGATCCGGCATCGACTTCGATCCGCAACGACGCTGCGTTACGGCTGAGCCTGAAACCTCCGGCGAAGTCCTGGCGAAGACGTCGTCAGGGAATCGAACCAGCGTCGGGCGATCATCGGGGACGAAGGACGAGGACGCACGCGTGGAGCCGACGACCATCCTGATGATCGCGGTCCTGATGGGGATGGGCGCGGCGCTCTATACGTCGGTCGGCCATGCCGGAGCCTCGGCGTACCTCGCCATCATGGCCCTGTTCGCCGTCGAGCCGGAGGTGATGCGGCCAACGGCGCTCGTTTTGAACGTGCTGGTCGCCAGCTATGCGACGGTTCGATACGTGCGCGCCGGGCGGTTCAACCTGTCGCTGCTTCTTCCGTTCGTGATCGCGGCCATTCCGTGCGCCTTCATCGCCGGGCGGTTTCCCTTGCCGCCGGAGCTTTATCGGCCCGTGGTGGCGGCGGTGCTGTTTCTTGCGGCGCTTCGACTGTTATGGCCCCGGCCGATCGCGGCGCTCGGCGATCCCAAACCGCCGCATAGCGGGCTGCCGCTTTTGGCCGGAGGCGCGATCGGGACACTGTCGGGACTAACCGGGACCGGCGGCGGCATCTTCCTGAGCCCCCTGATCCTGCTGATGGGATGGGAGACGCCGCAGAAGACCTCGGGCGTGTCGTCGGCCTTCATCCTGTGCGTGTCGATCTCGGGACTGCTGGGCAGTCTGAGCACCGTCGGGCGGCTGCCCGCAGAGCTGCCGTGGTTCGTGCTGGCGGTGGCCATCGGGGCCGTGGTGGGGACTTTCGTCGGCATCCGGCGCCTCAGTGGGCCGCGGCTGCTTCAAGCGCTGGGGATCGTACTGCTGATCGCCTCGGCCAAGCTGGCGTTGGGGTAAGCCCCTAGGGCAGCAAGGTCCGCACCCCGCCGTCCTCGCCGATGATGGCCTCGTCGGCGAGGTCGAGGAACAGGCCGTGCTCGACCACGCCGGTGATCAGCTTCAGGTCGTCGGCGAGGCGGACCGGGTCGTGGATGGCCTGGCATTTCGCGTCGTAGATGACGTTGCCGCCATCGGTGCGGACAACGCCGCGATCGGCCTGACGCAGGCGGGCGGGCATCTGGATGTCGTGGTCGGCGAGCACATCCATGATGCGGTTGGCGGTCGACCGATGGCCGAAGGCGACGACCTCGATGGGCAGGGGAAAGGCGCCCAGCACCGGCACCACCTTGGCCGCGTCGGCGATGACGATGCAGCGGTTGGACGCCTCCCACACCAGCTTCTCGCGCAGCAGCGCCGCCCCTCCACCCTTGATGAGGGCGAGACCGGGACCGACCTCGTCGGCTCCGTCGACGGTCAGGTCGATGCGGGAGACGTCGTCCAGCGCAGCCAGCGGCAGGCCCAGCTCACGGGCAAGATCGGCGGTCTTCTCCGACGTTGGGACGCAGCGGAGGTCGGACAGGCCGCGCGCCGCCAGCGCCTTGACGAACCAGGCGGCGGTGGAGCCGGTGCCCAGCCCCACGACCATGCCGGGCTCGACGCGCAGGGCGGCGGCTTCGCCGGCGAGCTGTTTCTGGAGGTCAGACACGCACAATCCTCACTCGCGCAGCGGGGGAGGGGGACCGCGAAGCGGTGGAGGGGGCAAGCTGCAGACGGCGACGTGTGAGGTCGCGCCCTCCACCACCCGGCGGGGGGTGCCCCGCCCCCCCCGCGCTGCGCTTGCTGGGGAGGATCATTTGCGCTCAGCCTTCTTCGCCCTGGCTTTCTCGCGGAAGGCGGCACCTCCACCCTCCTTGGTGATCTGACGGGCGCGGCCGAACGCCAGCGCGTCAGCGGGCACGTCCTGGGTGATCACCGACCCAGAGCCGACCAGCGCGCCCGCACCGATCGACACCGGCGCGACGAGCGAACTGTTCGAGCCGATGAAGGCCCCCTCGCCCACCTCGGTGCGCGCCTTGTTGAAGCCGTCGTAGTTGCAGAAGATCGTGCCCGCCCCGACGTTGGCACCCGCGCCGACCGAGCCGTCGCCCAGATAGGCCAGATGATTGGCCTTGGCACCCTTTTCCATGCGGACGGCCTTTACCTCCACGAAGTTGCCGACCTTGACGTCTTCGCCCAGGTCCGCGCCCGGGCGCAGACGGGCGTAGGGGCCGACCTCGGCGCCCGAGGCCACCGTCGCGCCCTCGATGTGGGAGAAGCTACGGATGCGGGCGTTCTCCGCGATCCTCGCCCCCGGGCCGAAGACGACGAAGGGTTCGATGACCGTGCCCGCGCCGATCTGGGTATCCCAGGCGAAGTGGACGGTGTCGGGCGCGCTCATGGTCACGCCGGCGGCGAGGAAGGTCTCGCGCTGGACCTTCTGGAACAGGGCCTCGGCCTGGGCGAGCTCGGCTTGGGCATTCACGCCCATGACGGCATCTTCCGAGGCCATGACCGCCCGGGTCGGGGCTCCCTGGCCGCGCGCAAGCGCCACGACGTCGGTCAGATAGTATTCGCCCTTGGCGTTGTCGTTGGTGACCCGGCCCAAAAGCTCGAACAGCAAGCGGGCGGGCGCGGCCATGACGCCGGAGTTGCAGGTGGTCAGGGCCAGGACCTCGGGCGAGGCCTCCTTGGCCTCGGTGATGGCGGTCAGGACATCGCCGTCCATGACCAGACGGCCATAGGCGCCAGGGTCGCGGGCCTCGAACCCGATGACCGTGACCCCGCCGCCGCCGAACACCGGCGCGATGTCGGCGGCGCGCAGAAGGGGCACGTCGCCGTAGGTGACGACCACCTCTCCGTCGAAGTCGGCGAGCAGGCTCTCGGCCGCGCGGACGGCGTGGCCGGTGCCCAGCGGCGGGTCCTGGACGGCGATGGCGGCGGCGCCCAACCGCTTTTCGACATGGGCGCGGACCTCGGGCGAGTGGTTTCCGACGACCACGACGATGCGCTCGCAGCCGAGTCCCTCGGCGGCGTCGATGGCGTGGTCCAGCATGGCGCGGTGGCCGACGCGATGCAGCACCTTGGGCACAGGCGACTTCATCCGCGTGCCCTGGCCGGCGGCGAGGATGACGGCGGCCCGTCGTGTCGAGTGGCTGGTCATGAATCGGTCCGGCGGCTAGTCACCACGGCGGTCTAGCCCATCGGCGGACGCGACGGGAGAGACGGCGATGATCGAACAGGACCTGATCGGCTGGACGATCGGCTTCGACCTCGACGGCACCCTTGTGGAGACCCACGAGGACCTGATCGGCACCCTGAACCGGATGCTGGCGCTCAAGGGCCTGCCGCCCTGCCCGGTTGAAGGGGCGCGAGACCTGATCGGTGCAGGGGCAACCGCCCTGCTGGTCCATGGCTTTGAACGCGCGGGGGCCTCAGCTGGGGACGCCCGCGATCCGACCCTGCTCGAGGCCTTCCTTTCCGACTATGTCGCGCACATCGCGGACCATTCGCGGCCGTTCGAGGGCGTGGTCGAGACGCTGGAACGACTGTCGGCGCGGGGCGCGACCCTGGTGGTGGTGACCAACAAACGCTCGGACCTGTCAGAACTGCTGCTCGGAAAGATCGACCTGACACGCCACTTCGCCGCCATCGTGGGGCCCGACCGGGTCAGCGCGAGGAAGCCCGCTGGCGCGCATTTCATCGAGGCCGTGACATCGGTCGGCGGCGATCCCGCGCGCGCCATCATGGTCGGCGACGCGGCCCCCGACATCGGCACGGCGCGGGATGCCGGCGTGCCGGTCATCGGCGTCACCTTCGGCTACACGCCGACGCCGATGGAAGACATGGAACCCGACGTGATCGTCGACTCGTTCGAGGACGTCGAGGAAGCCGTCGACATGCTGGTGGTCGACCACTACGTCCTGAAGGCGATGGCCGGGTAAGGCCTCAGGCCGCACCCGCCATGAAATCGTAGACGTCAGCCGCACGCGTCACGGTGATGGCAATGCGGTCATCGCGAATTTCGATCTGGCCGCGCGCCACGGGGTGGTTGTTGGCCAGGATCCAGACCTCGTCCTGCTCGGTCGCGTCCAGCGGAATGACCGCGCCGCGTCCCATTTTCAGCAGCTGGGCCATTGGCAGCACGGACCGGCCGAGCACGACGGAAAGCTCGACGTTGACGGCCTCGACCTGGCTCATGGTGACTCCGGGCGCACCGGAGGCAACGGGCGGCTGATCTTGCATTGGTGATCCTCAGGAGCACATTGGGCCGGTCATGCTTGCCGAGCCGTTAAGCGCCGCCCCCTCGAACTCCTTGATTCGCCCCGACGGACGCTCCGTCGAATGGGTCGTCGCCTCGGGCCGCGTCGCCTATGAGGACGCTGTGGCCGAGATGGAGGCCCGGGTCGCCGCCATCGCCGCGGGCGAGACGTCCGAGCGGGTCTGGCTGCTGGAGCATCCGCCACTCTATACGGCCGGAGTTTCGGCCAGGGACGAGGACCTGCTGGTGCCGGACCGGTTTCCGGTCCACCGGACAGGGCGCGGCGGCCAGTTCACCTATCATGGCCCAGGCCAGAGGGTGGCCTATGTCATGCTGGACCTGAACCAGAGGGGCCGGGACGTGCGCGGGTTCGTGCGGGGACTGGAAGACTGGATCGTCGGGGCGCTGGCCGAATTCGGGGTCGATGCGGGGGTACGCGATGGGCGAGTCGGGGTCTGGGTGGAACGCAAGGGCCCCGGTTGGAGCCGCGAAGACAAGATCGCCGCCATCGGGGTGAAGGTCCGCAAGTGGGTCAGCTTCCACGGCATAAGCCTGAACGTGGAACCCGACCTGGGCCACTTCGGCGGCATCGTGCCCTGCGGCATCGCCGAGCACGGAGTGACCAGCCTGGTCGACCTGGGCGTTCCTGTGACGATGGATGAAGCCGACGCGGCCTTGAAAGCCAGCTTCCTGCGGGTGTTCGGGCCCGTTGAGCAGGTCAGGTAAAGACGTCAGGTCGCTTCACTGCGACCCTGAAGACTCGTCTCGAAATCCATGAAGATGTCCATCAATTCCGGCGCGGTTGGCGCGGGCGAGTTGGGTCCGAACCTGAACTTCCAGAAACTGACCACGTGCTGGATGGCTCCCAACTGCTCGCCGAGCCGGTTGAAGAGAGACGGAGCCTTCAGCAGGAATTCCCGGAAGATCAGGGGGTCGCCATCCTGGGTGAGACCCGCATAGGCCGTGTCATAGATCTGCAGCGTCTCGCGGGTGTCAGAGCGGGCCTTGCGGATCAGCTTGCCCACCACGTCACGGCCCCGGCTGATGTATTCCTTGGCGTCCTGATCCATCGGACCGATGGCCTTTATGCTTGCGACCTTGGTCATGACGCCGACGAGGTCCTCGGTCATGCTGCCGAGGGTCCACTTGAAGTAGAGGAACCCTTTCCAGCAGAAGATGCCCTCGTCGTATTCCTCGGGACTAAGGCGCAGGACCTCGCCGAGCGAGTCCATCCGGTCACCGGACGCGTTGGACAGGATCTTGGCGGCCATGCGGCCGACCGAGTTGGATGACGCCTTTGCTCCGCCCAGACTGAGCTGAACCAGGGGTGTGATCTCGCCCTCGACGAACCGCAGCATCTTCTGCATGTCACCCTCACTGATCGCGAAATAGCATGCGGCAGGCGTGATCCCGCCCCGTTGCAACTGTTCACGCAACAGGAAGGGATCCAGCGAGGGCAGATCGTCGATGAGTTTGAGCGTTCTGTAGTCGGGGTGATCGGGCGTGATGCCGAAAACCTCCTTCAGGATCGCGAGGTGGTTGATCTGGTTGAAGAAGACGTAGCGACCACCGGCTTTCAGCTCGCGACTGTCGATCGGCAGGAGGATCTTGGTGCCGACCCGTCGTGAGCCCCGAAACAGGTCGGTCTCGTTGCGTCGCAGACGATGCTTGATCAGCAGCGCGCGGTTCAGACCGGGCGTCTGGAAGAGGGGCTGCTCGCGCCATGCTTGGGTATGGCCGTGCAGCTTGGCCACATGGGACAGGTTCAGCACCCGCGCGGTCGAGGCGGACCGCTCGAGGAATTCCAGACTTCGAATGGCACGATCAGACATGCCGACCCACAAACCGCGAACAAGAGCCCCTGCCTTCAACCACAGGAGGCTTCCGGAGCCTTAACGTCGAACGCAGACGCGAAGAAACTTATGATCGCACGCGGTTTTCCGCAGGGGCGACAACAAATACAGCTCGACGCCCCCTGAAGCGGTGGGCCATCTCACGACTGAATCGATCAGGGAAATGGTGGATGCGACAGGGATTGAACCTGTGACCCCCTCGGTGTGAACGAGGTGCTCTCCCGCTGAGCTACGCATCCATCTCTCGGGGAGGCGGGGACATAGCTCGCTCGATCCGAGGTGGCAAGCGGATCATCGACTTCCAAGGAATAGCCCCCTTCCCTTCCGGTTCCGCCTCCGCTATCAGCGCGCCTCCGATGCGAGCGGTCGTGGCGGAATTGGTAGACGCGCAGCGTTGAGGTCGCTGTGGGGCAACCCGTGGAAGTTCGAGTCTTCTCGACCGCACCATCCGATGTGAACAGGGAAGAGATCGGCGCTACCGGCTGATACATATCGAGAGAGGGAGGCCTCCGCGTGAGCGAACAATCCGCCACTCTCGATCCCCACGTCATCGAAGACCACGAGGCGCTGGACGAGGACTATGTCCTGACCGCTGCCTTCGTCGAGAAGGTCGTCGACGCAGCCGACGACGGCGATGGCTTGCGCCTGCGCAGCCTGCTGGAAGACCTGCATCCCGCTGACGTCGCCGATCTGATGGGATTCCTGACGGCCGAGCATCGCGCGGTCGTGGTGCTGTGGCTGCCGCCGGAGCTGTTGGCCGAGACCCTGCCGGAGCTCGACGACGGTATCCGCGAGGAAGTGCTGGAGCGGGTGCCGGCCGGCGCACTGGCCGAGGCCCTTCAGGAACTCGATTCCGATGACGCCGCAGCCGTGGTCGAAGACCTGGAAGATGACCAGCGCGAGAAGGTGCTGGCCGCCATGCCGGCCACCGACCGGGCGGCCATCGAGAGCTCGCTGCAGTATGCCGAGGACACCGCCGGGCGCTTGATGCAGCGCGAGGTGATGGCCGCGCCGCAGTTCTGGACCGTCGGGGACACCATCGACCACGTGCGGGCCCAGGGCGAGGACCTGCCCGAGCTGTTTTTCGACATCTATGTCGTGGATCCCCTGAACCGGCCGGTCGGGGGCATTCCGATCAGCGGCCTGTTGCGCGCTGCGCGTTCGGTGAAGCTGGCCGACCTCATGGAGCCGGTGAACGAGATCGCCGCCGACACCGACCAGGAAGAGGTCGCCTACATCTTCGAGAAGTATCACCTGATCTCGGCGCCGGTTGTGGACGCGGGCGGCCGGCTGGTCGGGCAGATCACCGTCGACGACATCGTCAACATCATCCAGGAAGAGAACCGCGAGGACATCCTGCGCCTTGCCGGTGTGTCCGATGAGAGCCGGGGCGCGGGTGTGTTCGGCGTGGTTCGCTCACGCATCCCGTGGCTCCTGGTTAACCTCGGGACTGCAGTCTTCGCCTCGCTTGTCATCGGCCAGTTCGCCGACGAGCTGGAGGCGCTGGTCTATCTGGCGATCCTGATGCCGATCGTGGCCTCGATCGGCGGCAACGCCGGGACCCAGGCCTTGACGGTGGCGGTGCGCTCGCTGGCGGCTCGCGAGCTGACGTCGGCCAACACCCCGCGCATCCTCGGGCGCGAAATCATGGTGGGACTGTTCAACGGAACAGCGGTCGGAGCCCTGCTGGCCGGGATCGCCTGGATATGGTTCGGCGAGCCGCTGCTCTCTCTGACGATTGGACTGGCGGTCATCATCAACCTGTTCGCGGCAGCCCTGGCCGGAACGCTGGTGCCTCTGGCGCTCGACAGACTGGAGCGGGATCCCGCAGTCTCGTCCCCCGTTTTCGTCAGCTGGATCACCGATACGATCGGATTTCTTTCGTTCCTGGGTCTGGCGGGCGTGATCCTGTTGTAAGTCGGCCCGGTCCTTGCGCCGTCGTGCCCGAGGCCAAGCCGTCCTGTCTCGTTTTGGGTCAATTGTCCGGTGTCCGACGCAGTCCAGCCCATGAAGAAGGTCTCCCGGGAGGGGATCGTCCTCATCAAGAGTTTCGAGGGTTTTCGGCCCCGCTCGGTCGCGCGGCCCGAAGGCGGCTGGATCATCGGCTATGGGCACACCCTGTCGGCGCGCGAAGGCGCGACGGTGTCCGAAGCCGATGCCGAGCTGTTGCTCCGCTATGACCTTCTTCAGATCGAGAAGCGCCTGAACGAGACGGCGGCCGATCGGTTGAACCAGCACCAGTTCGATGCCCTGGTCAGCTTTGCCTTTTCCGTGGGGCTTGAGGCGTTCGAGGCGTCCGACGTCCTTTCGAAGCTGTCCGCCGGGGAGGCGAGCGCGGCCGCCGAAGCTATGCTTGGGTGGCCTGAGACGCGCAGTCCATCAGCAGGCGCGCGGCGTCGCACCGCCGAACGCGCATTGTTCACGGCAGACCCGAGCCGGCCGGTCGCGCTGGCCGAGCTGCTGGCCGCGCCGGTCGCGGAACAGTCGACGATGGTTGCGCATGAAGCTCCGGTCGAGGCCGCAGAGCCGCTGGCTGACAAGGCCGCGCCGATAGAACCGACCGATCGGACGGAGCCTTCGGCCGCAGCGGCCGAAACCTCGCTGGGGGAGCGAACCCTCGAGGACCGCGTGGCGCAAGCCGAGCCCGCGCCGGTCGAGCCGCTGGTCGCGGCCGTCGCCGCCCTTCTCGGGGAGATGGACGGAACGCCGGTCGGACCAGCCGCTGCGCCGATCGTGCCGACGTTTGAGGCCCCCTCCATTCCGGCTCCCTCTGCGCCAGAGCGCGCGGAAGTGACCGCGGAGGCTGTCGTACCGGTCGAGCCCTCTGCGACTGCTGATGCCGACATATCCGTGCACGCCGAGGCCCCTGCCGAAGTCGAGCATGCGGTCAAGGTCGAAGCACCCGTCGAAGTCGAGGCCACAGGATTGGCCGAGGCGACGTCGACCGGAGTCGAACCCGAACCTCACGACGAACGTCATGCAGCGGCCAACTCGGTCGAACCGGCTATTGCATCTGAGCCTGTCGTTCCTGCTGCCAAACCCGACGCGTCAGCGGTCGCTGAACCCGTCCTGGAGGTCGCCGCTGAGGTGCCGTCGGAAGCCCTTGCTGTCGGCATGGTTGGCGAGAGGTCTGTTTCGACCATAGCGCTCAACGCCCAGCGGTATTCGCCCTATGGCGCGCCGATCATCGGTCCCCTGCCATTCCTGGCCCCGGCGGAACCGGCAGAGCCAACCGAGGCAACGGAAACCGCCGAGAGCCTGGTCCTGACGTCACCCGAGGATGCCCCGGCCCCGCTGGTGGTCCGTCCCGCCTGGACCGCCGAAGAGCGCGCCGAGGTTGATGCCGCTCCAGCCGGCGAAAGCCTGTTCGGCGAGGATCTGAGCCTGACCCAGGGTGGTCAGCCCCTCGGCCGTCCCGACTTCGAGCCCGAGGCTCCGGAGCGATTCGACTGGAGCGAGACCGGGGCTTTCGTCGTCATGGGCGCAGTGGGTTTGACCGCGTTCGGGGCGTCGATGGCCGCCTTCCGGCTGGCCTCCGAACAAGGCGGTGGAGACGAGACCAGCATCATTGGCTGGGTTCTCGCGGTGATCGGTGTCGCTTGCGTGGGCGTGTCGTCCTTCAATCTGTATCGAAAGTTCGGCCTGGCGGGCAGCGACCGCTAGGCCCCTCCCCTCACCCGCGCGGATCATGCTAGGGCGCGAGGCATGAGCATCCCCAACGCCCCGCAATCCATGGAATTCGGCCTCGGCGAGACGGCCGACGCCATCCGCGACACCACCGCCCGCTGGGCTGCCGACCGGCTGGCGCCGCGCGCTGCCGAGATCGACGAGACCAACACCTTCGCCCGCGACCTGTGGCCCGAGATGGGCGAACTGGGCCTACACGGCATCACGGTCGAGGAAGAGTGGGGTGGCCTCGGCCTGGGCTATCTCGAACACTGCGTGGCGATGGAGGAGGTGTCGCGCGCCTCGGCCTCGATCGGCCTGAGCTACGGCGCCCACTCCAACCTGTGCGTCAACCAGATCCGCCGCTGGGGCACCGAAGAGCAGAAGCGCCGGTATCTGCCAAAGCTGATCTCGGGCGAGCACGTCGGGTCGCTGGCCATGTCCGAGGCCGGATCGGGCTCGGACGTCATGTCGATGAAGACGCGCGCGGAGAAGAAGGGCGATCGCTACGTCCTGAACGGGACCAAGTTCTGGATCACAAACGCTCCGCACGCCGAGACCCTGGTCGTCTACGCCCGCACCGGTGAAGGCAACGGCGGCGTCACCGCCTTCCTGATCGAGAAGGGAATGAAGGGGTTCAGCGTCTCCAAGAAGCTGGACAAGATGGGCATGCGCGGGTCGGACACCGCCGAGCTGGTGTTCGAGGACTGCGAAGTGCCGGAAGAGAACGTCATGGGCGGCGTCGGCCGCGGCGCAGCGGTGCTGATGAGCGGGCTCGACTATGAGCGTGCGGTACTGGCGGCCGGGCCGCTGGGGATCATGCAGGCAGCGCTGGACGTGGTTCTTCCTTACGTCCGCGACCGCAAGCAGTTCGGTAAGGCCATCGGGTCGTTCCAGCTGATGCAGGGCAAGGTGGCCGACATGTACGTCGCCCTGAACTCGGCGCGGGCCTATGTCTATTCGGTCGCCAAGGCGTGCGATCAGGGGCTGACCACGCGATACGACGCAGCAGGCGCGATCCTGCTGGCCAGCGAGAACGCGGTGAGGGTGACGCTGGAGGCGGTTCAGGCCCTGGGCGGCGCGGGCTACACGAAGGAATGGCCGGTCGAACGCCTGGTGCGCGACGCCAAGCTGTATGACATCGGTGCCGGCACCAACGAGATCCGTCGGTTCCTGATCGGGCGGGAGTTACTCGGATAATGGCCGCTTCCGCCCAGCCTTGGCTGACCACCGAACGGTTCGGTGCGGGTCGTGGCTGGCGGGTCAGCCTGGCGCGCGACGCCTTCGCGCTATGCATCATGACAGCCGCTTACTTCGGCCTGTTTGTCCTGACGCGAGACGCCCCCTTTATCGAAATTGTCCAAGCGACGTTGAGGAACGTCGTATCGCTCGCGCTGGTCGCGGTCCTTGCACGGCCCTGGATCCGCAGGGCGCTGGGTCTGACCGTGCGTTTGCAGTTTATCGCGCACGCTGGAATGGCTTTTGCCTTCTCGTTTTTCTGGCTCTGGGTTCTGACAGTGACGGGCGCACTCCTCGGGGCCGCGTCGGTCATGCGCTTCGTGGTGAACCCGTTCCTGTTCGGTGCTGCCGCTGAGTGGCAGATGTTTCAGGGCTTGTTCGTCTACGGCCTGCTGGCCTGCCTCGTGGCACTCGACATGCGGCCTGCGCGCGGTGGGGTCATCGTGCTCACAGCGGATGAAGCAGCGGGGGCTGCGCGCTTCCTCGTCCGTGATGGGGAAGATATCCGTCCTCTTGCGATGGACCAGCTGGTCGTAGTGCGCGGTGCAGACGACTATTCCGAACTGGTCACTGTGGACGGCGACCGCCTGGTTCAGACCCGGCTGGCCGAGTTCGAACGGATGCTCGATCCCGCCCGCTTTGTGCGTGTCCACCGCTCTGCCATCGTCAACCTGGATCGTATGGTGAGGGCTGAGCCGGCGGGCGGAGGACGGCTGTTGATCCACATGGAGGCCGGACCGACGGTTCATGCCAGCCGGGCGGGTGCCCGCGCCCTGAAAGACCGGACGCTCTGAGCGCCATTTACCGAAACGGCGATGTCCGTTGGCCGAAACTTGCCTCCAAGCGAACGGTCGCGCCCTAAGGAGGGTCTCAAGCAAAGGGAAGCGCATCAATGAGACGGGCAGCTTGGATGATACTGGCGTGGGCGTTCGCCAGCGGCGCAGCAGCGCAGACGCCTGGCGAAGCTCTCTACCATGGCGCCCAGGTCTGGACGGGTCAGGGCTTTGCATCCCGGGACCTCGCGGTTCGAGGCGATCGCATCGTGGACGCCAACGAACTCGGGCCGAATGCAGCACGTGTGGATGTCACTGGCCGCTGGCTGACGCCCGCCTACGCCAACGCCCATGCGCACATAACCAACGCAAATCTCGAAACCAGCCAAGTCTTCACCGACAGCGGCGTCTTCTATGTCTGGAACCCGGGAACAATCGTTCTGACGGCGGAAGACAAAGCCTTTTTCACACGGTCGGACGTCTATGATGTCCGGATCGCACAAGGAGCCATCACCGAACCCGGCGGCCATCCAGAGCGACTGTATGTCGAAATCCTGTCGCCGTATGTCTATGGCGGGCGACCGCTGGAGTGGTTCATTGGAAACGCTTTCCACTATGGCACGACGCCCGCGGAGATCGACGCGGCCCTGGACCTGCTGGTCTCCCAGGGCGCGGACTTCGTGAAAGCCATGCTCCTGAACTCGGAGCGCTATGAGACACTCAGGGACGACCCGGAAGCTTATGGAAACAAGGGTCTGAACCCGGAAAACTTTCCCTATCTGGTCCGGGCCGCTCACGCACGCGGTCTCATGGTCGCCGTCCATGTCGAGACTGCCCATGATCTGGTGGTGGCGGCGAGCGCCGGCGCCGATGTCGCGGCCCACCTGCCAGGTTACGGCGGTGGGGAGGGCGAAGCGCTGGAACGGATGCGGATTACGCCCGAGCAGGCGCTGATCATCGCCCAATCGGGTATGCGGGTCACACCGACCTACAGCGTCATCCTGGGCCTCGCCTACGACGACGATGGCGTGATGAAGCCAGGGTACATCGAGCAGATGGCGCTTCAGGGGGACAATCTGAGGGTTCTGCGCGACGCGGGTGTGCCGGTCTTGATCGGAACAGACGGCCGTGGCCCGATCTTCCCGGAGGCCGAGCACATCGTCGAGCTCGGTGTCGCTTCGCCGGAAGAAGTCACACGTATGGTTCTGGAAACCGCGCCTGTCCTGTTCCCGGAGCGGCGCATCGGCTGCCTCGACGCCGGTTGCGAGGCCGATTTCCTGGTTCTGGACGCAGATCCGACGGTCGATATCGCGGCGTTGAGGCAGATCAACCGGAGGATCATGCAAGGTCATGAGCTTGCGACAGCTTTGTCGTCACCGAACAGACCGTGAGAATCACGCGACCATCGACTAACGACGGCACATGGGGAGGTCTGTCATGGCAAAACGACTTGGCTTGATCATCGTCGTCCTCATGCTCACAGGCTGCGTCAGCGTGGACGTGGAGAGGCTCGAGACCCGAGGGGATGCCGTTTGCGCGGCAGGACTGTCGCCGACTCCCGTCGCCCATCTCTATTTCGGTCGGTACATCGGCGGGACACTGGGAGTGTCGGACGCCGACTGGCAGGACTTCGTGGATCGCGAGATCACGCCGCGCTTTCCCAACGGCTTGAGCGTCGCTGACGTCTCGGGCCAGTGGCGCGGACCCGACGGCGTGATTGTGCGCGAGCCCTCGAAGTCGGTCATGGTCGTGCTGTCGGGCGCCGAGAGCGATCCCGCCGCGCTGGATGCGATCCGCACCGCCTATGTCGACCGCTTCGACCAGGATGCGGTCATGCTGATCCAGCAGACCGTCTGCGTCGGATTCTAGCCCCGGCCGCGAGGCCGGAGGAGCGCTGCGGCGTCTTGCCCGGTTTCGTCAGGATCGTCTCGCCTTGCGGAATGTTAAGTGGCGCAGGGTAACGCTCGCCCCTAGATCACGGCCCTATCCCGCCCGGACCCGTCGCCGATGCCCGACTACGACTATCAGAGCGACCGACGCCGGTTCTCCGAAGTGCTCGAGGACATCGGGGCCAAGGACGACGAGAAGCTGTATCTCGGCGAGCTGGTTAACGCGTTCGGCGAGCGCGGTTTTGGCGCACTGATGGTGTTCTTCGGCCTGGTCAACGCCATTGCCTCGCCGATCCCCGGAACGACAACGGTTCTGGGCGCGCCCATGCTGCTGATCTGCCTGCAGCTGGCGACACGGCGCGACCAGCTGTGGATGCCGAAATGGGCGCTGAAATCCAGCCTGCCGCGCCAGAACTATCGCGAAGTCGTCGACAAGGTGCGAAAGCCCCTGACCATGATCGAGCGGCTGTCCAAGCCGCGCCTGGGGTTTATGTCCAGCGAGGTCGCCGAGGTCCTGATCGGTGTCACCTGCTGCCTTCTGACGGTCATCGTCATGCTGCCGATCTTCGGGGGCAATCTGTTTCCGTCCCTGTTCGTCGCCCTTTTCGGCTTTGGGCTGATGCAGCGGGACGGGGTGGCGATCGGGGTGGCCTGGATCGGTGTCGCGGGGTTCTGCGTCTTCGTCTGGCTGGCGTGGGAGGTGATCTCGCGCCTGTTCCTGGCCAGCGCGGGCCTGTGGTCGGGGGCCTGGCAATGGGTCGCCGGCCTGTTCGGTGGCTGACCCTACGCGCTCAATCAGCGAGGCTCCGCAAGCCGAGCGGTAGCGCCACAAACCTGCGCTCAAGCAGCGAGACGCCGCGCGTCGAGCGGCAGCCCACAACAACAAAGGGCCGCCGGATCGCTCCGACGGCCCACATTGTCTGACCGCTTGGCGGCCGACCGATTATCCGTCTGAAAGGATCAGACCCGGACCTCGCCAGAGGACCAGCAACCGGTCACCGCACGGGTATGGGACAATGAGATCACTGGATCACCTCCTTTCGACTGTTGAACAGGGAGTTGAAAGTTAGGGGTGCTTCGCCCCGATCGAAAAGTCCTGATGCCGACTTCGTGATCTCGCCGCGCGTCCGGCGCCAGCTGTCAGAAAAGAACGCCCGGGGCGAACCCCGGGCGTCCCTGTGCTTAGTTCCTGAACAGCGACAGGAGGATCTGCGGCGACTGGTTGGCGATGCCCAGCGCTTGAACCCCGAGCTGCTGCTTGGTCTGCAGCGACTGGAGCTTGGCGCTTTCCTTCGCCAGATCGGCGTCCACCAGATTACCCACTCCGGATTGAAGCGCGTCCGTCAGTTTCCCGACGAAGGTGCGATGGGTCTCCAGAGCCTTCGCCTTGGTGCCCAGACGCGCCAGCGCGCCCGAAACCCGGTCGATGGAGGTGTTCACCAGACCCAGCGCCGTAGTGGCGAGCGTCGAGGTGCCGATGGTCGTGGTGGCCGTCACGGTGACGTTGGTCGATCCCAGAGCCAGAATCTCCGCCTGAACCGTCAGGGTCGCGGTGCCGGCCGCATTGGCCAGGGCCGCGAAGCCCGTCGCGCCTGTCCTCAGCAGGTTGATCCCGTTGAAGTCGGCGTTGTTGGTCACAGCTGTGATCTGGTCACGGATCGCCTTGAAGTCCTCGTTCAGGGCCGACCTCGATGCCGTAGACAGCGACCGATCCGTCGCCGCCAGCGCCTTCTCCTTCAGTTGCAGCAAGAGGTCAGAGACGCTCTCGCCGGCCGCCAAGCTGACGTCGACCGCCGATATGCCGCGGTCGAGCGATGATTTGACCGCCCCCAGGGCGCCGATATCGGCCCGTTGACCCTGGGCGATGGCCCAGATGGCCCCGTTGTCCTTGGCATTGGACACCTTTTTGCCGGTGTTGATCCGGGTCTGGGTGGCCGCCAGCTCGACGTTGGTGGCGTTCAGGTTCTGAAGCGCGATCATCGCGCCAAAGTTGGTGTTGACCGAGTTGGCCATGAGACAGTCCTTCCATTCTGGTCGGGGGATGACGGCCTTCTGGCCGCTGAACCGGTTCTGGTCCTGCGCGCGCACACGCAAGGGCCGGGCCGTTCCGATCCGATTGAAAGGATTGAGAAAGTTTCTGGAGGCAGGACGCTCGGCGAGAGTTCGCCCGGCAATTTCTCGCCGGTGACGCTCAGCCCTTTCCTACCTCTCGGTCATCCTCGGACTTGATCCGCGGATCGACCGTGGACTCTGCGCAGGCGGGACGCGGGGGACAGGTGGCCCAACTGCCAAAGTGCCCAAGCCGCAGAAAACAGACCCTCGGCACAAGTCCCAGGATGACGGTCCATGAGGCCTAAGCCGCCTGCTGACCGCCCTGGGGCGCGAGGCCCTGCATGATCGCGCGGTTTATGTCGATCAACGGTTCAAAGTCTTCCTCGCCCCGCATGATGGCCGAGGAGTGCCGCCCGACGAACAGGCTCAGCGAGATGATCTGGGCCCGGACCGGATTGTTCAGCTGGTTGGAGGGATCGGCGCAATCGGTAGCAAGCACCGACCAGAGACGGCGGTTCCAGTCGAGCGCGTCGATGCGGGTCTTCACATCCGATGGATCGACCTGCGAGGCGTGGATAAGGGCGCGGGTCACCTGGCCGAAGAGACGGTACTCCATCTCGCGCGGGGTCTCGGCGCGCGTCGATGCCTGGGAATAGGCCGAAAGCATCAGGTCAGGCTTTCCTCGTAGTCGACAATCTTCCGGGCGCTCATCAGGGCCTTGTAGTACTCGCGCGCCATGACGTGCTTCGAACAGGCCACGCATTCGGCCATGATCGCCGGGTTGCGGGTGGCGTTCATGAACTCCGACAGGCGGGTGACGAACTCGTCGTACACCTTGGGAACGGCCGCCTCGTCCAGATACATCATCATGACCGGGAAATAGATGCGCTTGGCGGGAGTCGTGACCTCCTCCACCTGCATGATGTCCTTTTCCCGTAGCACCGAGGCCTTGTTCTGGAGGATCAGCACGCCACGCCGATCACCGTTCTGGACGACCGCGCCGTTCAGAACGAACTTCTCTCCGGGCTTCAAAGACAGCTTCAGCGGCATGAGCCGGGCCTCCGTTACGCTCCACCCGACGTTTGCCTAGCCGGAGGTTGACTGAGAGACGTTAAACGCCCGTGGTTAACCATGTGCTATGACACCACACGCCAAGGTGGACTCAGGCTCAGAACCGCCAAGCCCGCTTGAGACGCCCATGCCCTTCGCCGCTTCCAGTGATCCCCTGCCCTCCGAGTTGGCCCTCGGCCATATGCCGGTGCGTCAGGACGCGACCGGAGACGCCGCCTCTCCCGCCGCGATCCGGCGGCTGTCCCATGCGCTCGCCAATCCGCGGGGACCGAGCCTCAAGGCGCAAAAGAAGGCGATCGAGCAACTGAAAGCCGCCGTCGCCTCGATCCGTGTCGGAGATTACCAGGCCGCCACGAAGCGGACCCTGACCCTGCTGCAGGCCGACGAGAGAAACGGTCTGGCGTGGCATGTGCTGGCGATCGCCCAGGAGAAGAGCGGACGTCTGTCTGAGGCCCTGAACGCCTATGACGCCGCCTTGCGCATCCTGCCCGAGGATCCGGCCATCGCCCATGATCTCGCGCGCCTGGCGCAGCGCCTTGGGCATCTGGAAATCGCGGAAAAGCTGCTGCTCAAGTTTCTGTCGGTCGAACCGGGCCATATCGAAGGCACGAACAACCTGGCCTGTGTGCTGCGCGACCAGAAGCGCTACGACGAGGCGATCGACCGGCTGCGCGACCTGATCGCCATCGAGCCGGAAAGCCCGACGTTATGGAACACCCTTGGCACGGTCCTGTCCGATCAGGGACGTATGGGCGAGAGCCTTCCCTTCTTTGATGAGGCCCTGAGGCTCGACGAGGGTTTCGCCAAGGCGCGCTACAATCGGGCCAACGCCTTGCAGCCGCTCGGGCAACCCGAACGGGCCCTTGCCGACCTCGACCACGCCTTGCCGGGTGCCGAGACCCCCTATGAGCGGGCCATGATGCGCATGGCGCGTTCCATGCTGCTCATGGGCATGGGGCGCTTGCGCGAAGGCTTCGCGGAATACGAAGTCCGTTTCGATCCGGAGATGCCTGAGGCCATGAATGTGGCCGTGGACGCGCCGCGCTGGGACCCTTCAAGAGAGAACATCCGAGGCAAGCGGCTATTGGTCGTCGGAGAACAGGGCATCGCTGACGAAATGGTCTTCGGCACCTGCCTGCCCGATGTGATCGATGCCGTTGGTCCCGATGGAAAGGTCTTCATCGCGGTCGAGGAACGGCTGATCGATCTGTATCAGCGCAGCTTCCCGACAGCGGTCGTGGGAGGACATCGCGCGGTCCGCATCGAGGGCCGCCTTCATCGCTACTGCCCCTTCATGGAAGAGATTGGCGAAACCGAGGGCAAGGCCGACGCCTGGGTTCCCATGGCGGCGCTGCTCGCGGTCTACCGTGCGGACATCTCGGCCTTCCCGGACCGGGACGGATATCTCACGCCGGATCCCGAGAAAGTGGCGCGCTGGAAACGCGAGCTGGAAGACCTCGGGCCGGGGTTCAAGGTCGGCCTGCACTGGAAGAGCCTCATCCTCACCGGCGTCCGCGCGCGATATTTTTCGAGCTTTGAGCGGTGGAAGCCGGTCCTGACGGCGCCCGGATGCGTCATGGTCAATCTGCAGTGCGGGGACGTGTCCGAGGATCTGGCGGCAGCAGAAGCGGCAGGCGTGCGTATCTGGACCCCACCGATGAACCTGAAGGATGATCTGGACGACCTGGCAGCGATTTCCTGCGCGCTGGACCTCGTGATCGGCCCAGGCATTGCCGGAACCAACATTGCGGCGGCCGCTGGCGCGCGGACCTGGTTGATCCATGCGCCAGACGACTGGCACCTGCTCGGCACCGACCGCTATCCCTTCTATCCGCGCGTGCGCACATTCGCGACCGGCGGCTTCGACGGTTGGCCGCGGGCCATCGCCGAGGTCCGCGCCGCGCTTGAGGCTGAGGTCTCGGTCTGAAGGAACGTCGCCGTATGTCGCCGCGTTGACCTCCCACACAGGGAGGCGACCATGCCCGACACCGATATCGGCCTTGACGAACAGGACCAGTCCGAAGTGTTCGACGAGGACAACTTCGACCCCGCCGACGCCGGTGCCCCGGCGAACGAATTCAGGACGTTCGAGGAACTGCCGGACGTGCTGGATGTGACATCCGCCGAGGGCGACGCCGACGAGGAGGAGTTCGACGAGGACGACCTCGATCTCGACGACGAGCTGAGCGCCGAGGGCGTCGAGCCCGACGCCGACCCATTGTTCGGCGCGGACGCGGCGCGGATGAGCGATCAAGATCCGGGCACCGACCAGCCGGGCGAAAACGAGGTCGAGCTGGTCTACGCCGGCCTGATGGAAGACGTGAGGGGTGCCCAGGCCAGCGCCGCTCACTGGGAAGCGAAGCGCCTGTCCGACGATGACATCGAAGACCTGGGCTACGCCGACAAGGGAGACGACCAATGACCCACATCGACCCGCTGAACGCGGTCGCCGACAAATCCCACGGCAAGGACGATCATGACGTTGACGGCGCGGCGTTCCACATTGCCCTGCCGCTTGGCGAGAGCAAGCACGACCACCTCGCCGAACACGAGGCCGGGGCTGAGAGCCGCCAAGAGGCCCTGATCGACGAAGGTGTGGAGGAGACCTTTCCCGCAAGCGACCCGGCGACGCCCAAGCGCATCACCTGATGGCCGCGCGGCAAACTGATCGTTGTTAACCGGCCGCGTCATCGGCTAGGGCTGGCTCGAGCAACCGGAGCCATCCATGACGCGGCCGACCGACCGGTTCGAGGGCACCTCGGACTATATCGCTACCCAGGATCTGAAGATCGCGGTCAACGCCGCGGTGGCCCTAGAGCGGCCTCTTCTCATCAAGGGCGAACCCGGCACGGGCAAGACGGTGCTGGCTTATGAGCTGGCCAAGGCACTGAACGCGCCCCTGATCACCTGGCACGTCAAATCGACGACCAAGGCTCACAACGGTCTCTATGAATACGATGCGGTCAGCCGACTGCGCGACAGCCAGCTGGGCGACGAGCGCGTTCACGACGTCCGCAACTATCTCAAGCCCGGCAAGCTGTGGGAGGCCTTCACCAGTCCGGTTCGCCCCGTTCTGTTGATCGACGAGATCGACAAGGCCGACATCGAGTTCCCCAACGACCTGCTGCAGGAACTCGACCGCATGGAGTTCTTCGTCCAGGAGACAGGAGAAACGATCAAGGCGGGCGTCCGTCCCGTGGTCGTGATCACATCGAACAACGAGAAGGAGCTGCCCGACGCCTTCCTGCGCCGCTGCTTCTTCCACTACATCCGCTTCCCCGACGACGAGACGATGAAGGCTATCGTCGAGGTCCATTTCCCCGGCATCAAGCCGCGGCTGGTCTCCGAGGCACTAAAGACCTTCTACGAGATCCGCGACACGCCAGGCCTGAAGAAGAAGCCGTCGACGTCAGAGTTGCTGGACTGGCTTAAGCTGCTTATGGTCGACGATGTCCAGCCTGAGACGCTGCGCGAGACCCATCCGCACAAGTTGATCCCGCCCCTGCATGGTGCCTTATTGAAGAACGAGCAGGATGTGCATCTGTTCGAGCGACTGGCGTTCCTCAATCGACGCGAAGGCGCGCGGCCCGGCGGCTAGAGAAACGCCGCATTCTGCACATGCGACAGACAGATATCGTCAGACGCCTTACGGCGATTTCACTGGAACAGCCGCTGCTTTTGTTCGAGATGAGGGGTGAAAGGACCGCCAGAATGCGTCTGCCCGCTCTCGCCCCGATCTGTCTCGCTGCCGCTCTGACGGCCGCCTGCGACGGGGAGAACTCCGTGCGGATCTCGGCAACCGAGACACAGGCCGAAAACCCCGGTGTGCTCAAGGTGATCGACACCCTCCAGTGCCCCGAGACGATCGGCGTCTTGACCCGCAAGGGGTCGGCCCACGATGGCGGCGATCAATGCCTCTACACCGGGCCCCGGGGCGCCGAGGTGTCTCTGAAGCTGGTTCGATTGGACGATCAGCCGATCGAGACCATCCTCGACCGCTTCGAACAGGACCTTATGCAGTCCATGCCGCATACAGCGGCGTCACTGGCGGCTTCGCAAGAGGAAGCAGCAGCACGCGCAGCGGCGGACGCGGCCTCCGGTGAGGCCGAGGCGGCCACGGATCAGGCTCGCGACGCTGCAGCTGAGGCTGCGGGCGAAAGCGCTCGCGTGCGCGCGCCCGGTCTGGCTGTGGATGCAGAAGGTGACCGGGCCAACGTTCGGCTGCCGGGTTTGACCGTGGATGCCGAGGGCGATCAGGCGAGCGTCCGTATCGGCGGGTTCTCGATCGAAGCGGATGACTCCAGCGGGACCGTCGATGTCTCTTCGGCCAACGAGACGGTCAGCGTCCAGGCGCGTGATGACGCCGCTGAGATTCGCACCCGCGTGCCGGGCGACGCCGTGCGAACCACCTACATCCTGACCGACAACCGGCCGGCCGATCAGGGCTGGCGCCTGGTCGGGTTCGAGGCGCGCGGCCCCAGCGGGGGCCCGGTCGTCATCGCCGTGGTGCACGCCAAGGACCGGAACAGCGACGGCGTGTTCGACTCCGCCAAGGACCTGGTGACCCTCAACGTTGGGGAATAGAGGATGCTGGCTTGATCCCGGCTGCGGGATGGGTCACCTGACCGGCCGACCGACAGGACCACACGCCTTGGACTCCACGCCTAAACGAAAGCCTGCGCGCCGCGCCGCCTCCAAGCCTGCGCCACGGGCCTGGCAGAGGATGTTGTCTGGCCGACGCCTCGATCTGCTCGACCCCTCCCCTTTCGACATCGAGATCGAGGATATCGCTCACGGCCTGGCGCGCGTCGCCCGCTGGAACGGCCAGACGGTTGGCGAGCACGCCTTCTCGGTGGCCCAGCATTCCTGCGTAGTGGAGGAACTGGCGGCCTATCTGCGCCCCGGGCTCGAGCCGAAGTGGCGACTGACGGCGCTGCTGCACGATGCCTCGGAGTACGTGATCGGGGACATGATCTCGCCATTCAAGGCTGCGCTGGGCGTGAGCTACAAAGCCTTTGAGGCTCGGCTCGAAGACGCCATCCATGTGCGCTTTGGACTGCCCGCCGAGACCCCTGTCGAGATCAAAAAGCTGATCAAGGCGGCGGACAAGGCCTGCGCCTACTTTGAAGCGACCCAGCTGGCCGGTTTCAACGCCGACGAGGCGCTGGGGTTCTTCGGCCCACCCCCGGCCGGCTATCACATCCTGATCGAGCCGCTTCCTCCGTCGGTAGCGCAGGGCCGATACGTGGAACGCTATCGCATCCTGTCCGAGGCCATGGGGGTACTTGCGGGACCCGACGCCTGGCATACGGAATAGACCGATGAGCTGGGGCGGAGAGCGCGGCGTCCGGATCAGCCTTTCAGCCGTCGTCATGGCGCTGCGCTCAGGCCGGCTCTGCGTCCTGACCACACAGACCGCCGAAGGTGAGCTGGCCCTGCCGTTCGGTCCGTTCGATCCGGCCCATGACCGCACGTTCGAGCTCGCGCTGCGTGCATTCGTCACCGCCCAGACAGGCTTCAAGCTGGGCTTTGTTGAGCAGCTCTACACATTTGGCGATGCCGGTCGCGACGCCCCGCGGGCGACGCAGGGTCCCGACGAAAGACGCGAGATTTCGGTCGGCTACCTGGCCCTGACCTCCGATGCGGTCGACATGATCCCGCCAGAGGCCCGCTGGACCGCGGTGCTGGACCTGTTTCCCTGGGAGGACCGGCGCGGCGGCGGTCAGCCGGCTCAAGACGCCATCAGGGCCGGACTGATGCAATGGGCCGCTGGTGACGCCCGAAGGCTCACGCGGATCGAGGCCCTTTTCGCAACCGGCCCGTCACAGCGCTGGGACGAGGCTCGCGTTCTTGAGCGGTTCGAGCTGCTCTACGAAGCCGGCCTGGTGGCAGAAGCGGCGCGGGACCGCGAAGATGCCTGTCCCCTGCCGCTTGGCGACCGGTCCATGGCCTCCGACCACCGCCGCATCCTGGCGACCGGCCTGGGTCGTCTGCGCAGCAAGCTGCGCTACCGGCCAGTCCTGTTCGAGCTGATGCCGGAGACCTTCACCCTGTCCGAACTGCAGGCGGCGGCGGAAGCCGTCGTGGCCCTCAGCCTGCACAAACAGAACTTCCGCCGGGGCGTGGAACGCACAGGCCTTGTGGCCGCGACCGGTCGCCTGTCGACAGGAACGGGCGGACGGCCGGCCGAACTCTTCCGCTACACGGGGGTCTCCAATACAGACGGTCAGGCCGCCGGCCTCGCCCTCCCCGCCCTTCGCTGATGACCCGATCGACCCGAGCAACTTCCAGCTTGCGGTGACCACGCCGCGCGATTAGACAAGCGCCTCGCTTTCAACCAAGCGCTTGGTCCCCGCGGAGAGGTGGCAGAGTGGTTGAATGTACCGCACTCGAAATGCGGCGTGCCTTTACGGGTACCGGGGGTTCGAATCCCCCCCTCTCCGCCACCGTTCTGACCTGAAGCCGACGGGTCCCTGACACCAGCGAAATACCCTCGACATTACCGTGACATGCCCGGAACCGGAGACGCATTCGCGGTCTCTGCGGTCGCTCTTCCGTCCCTGATCCAGCCAATATGCCGACTTCGTCTCTGCTGAGCGCGAGACGGGTCCCTTTCCCGTGACCGGCCGCGATCCCTGATAACAGGGAAGTACTGGGAAAACTTCCACCGGCGAACGATTTCGGCATGACGCCGCGCTCCGCAAACCCCCGCCCCTGCTGGGTTCAGCGGTCCTGGCGCGTTGGATTTCCCGTAAACTGAACAGGGAATATTCCCCGAGCTTGCAGGGAATATTCTTGGGCGATCAGGGAACGGGTCGCCTGGAGCAGGCGACCCTCTAGGCGGCGTAGAGACGCCGCTGCTCAGTCCAGTCGAGCGGCAACTCGGCCCGGGTGACTGCTTCCAGCGTCAGACCCACCGGCTGTCGGCCATCGAGGATGGCGGCCTTCAGATCGGGGGCGAGGAAGGCGGGCTTGATCATGCGTCGGACAAAAGCGCCGGACACGCCCTCGGCCTCGGCAATCTGGTTGATGCTGTCGATCTCGCCGGCGAACAGTCGACGCTTCCACGCCTCGGCGCGGATCAATGCTGAGGCCATGACCCGATCGATCCGGGTCGAAGCGATAGCCGTTGAGCCCTCTGGCCCGACGGCGACCATCGTTCCACCCCGACGAACGAGACGGACCTTGATCTCCGTCATGGGCAAGTTGCCGCGTCGCTCCAGGCGATCGATACCAACGCGGCTCTCCGGGATCAGATCGCGCGCGGCGATCTTGAGACGCTCCTCGTCGAACCTGATGATCACGGCGTCCGCAGCCACCTCGATGCGGTCGATCACGTCACGAACGGTCGTCCAGTCGGGCGTGACTGATGCGCTGTCGATGATCCGCATCTCGCCCAGACGCCGCACAACGATGTCTTCAAGCAGCGGTGCCGAGATGCGCGAGACTGCGCCGGCCTTGTCGGGTCGCCCAGTCGTGAGCGCGGTAGAGACATAGTAGTGGTAGCTGGGCTTGTTCGGCTTGGTCGCCTTGACCGGAGACATCGGGTTGCCGGCGGAATCAAAAAGCAGTCCCATCAGCGGCGCGCCCTTGTGCGGGCGGCGGGCTTCACCGGGCAGGCGCTGTTTGCGATCGTTCTCGTCGAGGCGAGCCTGCACGGCATCAAAGGTCACGCGGTCGATGATGGCCGGATGCTGGCCGGGATAGCTCTTGGTCTTATGGGGTATCTCTCCGACGTAGGTGCGGTTACGCAGCAAATGGAACAGCGCGCCGCGGTCCATCGGCTGGCCGCCGGTCTGAACTCCGGCCTTGGTCGTCCGACGTTTTGACACGACCCCAGCCATTGTCAGTTCCTGGTGGACCTGATGAACCGAGCCGGTCTCCAGATAGCGGCAGAAAATCCCCCGTACGGTCTCAGCCTCCGTCGGATTGATGACCAGGGTTCGCCCTGACGCCTCGTATCCGAGGGGCACTCCACCCCCCATCCACATGCCGAGCTTCTTGGAGGCAGCGATCTTGTCTCGGATCCGCTCACCGGTCACCTCGCGCTCGAACTGGGCGAAGGACAGAAGGACGTTGAGGGTCAGCCGGCCCATGGAGGTCGTGGTGTTGAAGGCCTGGGTAACGCTGACAAAGCTGGCGCCTGCCTTGTCCAGGACATCCACGATCCTGGAGAAGTCGGTCAGGGCGCGGGTCAGGCGGTCGACCTTGTAGACCACCACCACATCGATCCGGCCTGATGCTACATCCGCCATCAGCCGCTTTAGCGCCGGCCGATCCATGTTGCCGCCGCTGAACCCGCCGTCATCATAGATTTCGGGAAGCAGAGTCCACCCCTCGCCGGCCTGGGAGAGGACATAGGCGGCGCAGGCGTCGCGCTGCGCGTGGAGCGAGTTGTAGTCCTGCTCCAGGCCCTCTTCGGTGCTCTTGCGGGTATAGATGGCGCAGCGAATGGGACGACCGGCGGGCTTCATGCGGCTTCCGTTTCCCTGAGGCCGAAGAATCGCGGTCCGTTCCATCGGACACCGGTGATCAGCCTGGCTACCTTGGAGAGGCTGGCGTGCTTTGCGCCGTTCCAGATGAAGCCGTCTTGAACCACCTGGACCTCGTGGCGTTGGCCCTGCCACTCCCGGATGAGCGTGGAGCCTGGCTTGAACGCAGCGGTGCGCACCTTGGACTTATGGCCCATGCGATGCCTGGAGACCGCGCTGGTCAGGCGGCGGTCGGGACTGACGGCACCTTGGCCTGAAGCATTCATCTGCAGCGCCTCGGCCAGCGCACGGCGCAAGAGGTCAGGGGAGCGGACCGGGGGCGGCTCACCAAGCCGCTCCCTCCACACCGCCCGAAGCGCATCGACGTCCATGGCTGTGAGGCTGACCAGAGTTTCGCGCAGGTCACTGATGACGGCGACGCCTCTGCGGGCTCGGCAACCTGAGCGATGCGCCAGACCCGCCGATCGTCTGTCTTCTCGCTCGTGACAGCGTGTCCCTTCTTCTTCAGCGCACCGGCCATGGCTCCGCGAACGGAGTGGGCCTGCCAGCCGGTGGCCTCGATCATCGCCGGCATGTCGGCTCCCTCCTCGCGCGCTAGGATCGTGATCAGCCGATCCAGCTTGGAGGATGGGCGCGGCCTGGGCGCGGCGGGCAATTCTGTCTTTGATGTTCGGGGCATTGTGCATGTTCCTCGGATCAACGAGCGCGGGGTTGCGCTCTACTGAGCCGAGCCCGGACTGCCGGGCGGGAACGGGATCACTACCGCTTGCTGTGCGGCGCAAGTCCAGTCGGACAAGCGGCCTCTCGCGGAAAACTGCAGCGCCGCCCTTGCGGCCCTGTTGTGAAAAATCCACCTCCGTTCGTCGGACTTAATCCGGCGCTGTCGGCAGAACATCGGGCTTCGTCCCACCGGGCATTCGACAGGTTCCCCTCATCATCACCGGCGTCAGCCGCACGCGCTTGCGCGATTGCGATCCTGTGCCCGCTTGTCTGGAGACCTGATCATGACGATCGACCCTGCCCAAACCATTGCCCGGCAAATCCCTCCATCCGTCACCCTGGCGGTGGAGCTCGTTGCCATCGTCGCCCTCGTACTTGGCCGCCAACTTCGAATTCACACGAAGAGCATGATCGAAGCGATGGCCGCCTGCATTCGGCAGTTCGGCTTTCTGATCCCGGTCCTTATCGACGCAGAGAACCGGGTCATCTGCGGCAAGGGCCGGGTGGAGGCTGCTCGCCTGCTCGGCATGACCGAAGTCCCCTGTATTCGCATCACCCATCTGTCGGAGGCCGAGCGACGGGTGTTCGCCATCGCGGAGAACCAGCTCGGCCAACTCGCCGGCTGGGACAACGAGACCCTGAAGCTTGAACTGCAGGAGCTGTCGGGCATGGACCTGAGCTTCAGCCTGGAGCTGACCGGCTTTTCCTCGGCCAAGATCGACAGCATCATTTTCGGCGGCGACAGCGGCGACCGCAGCGAAAACGCCATCCCTGCCCTGCCCGATCAGATCACCAGCCGGATGGGCGACCTGTGGCAGTTGGGCAACGGCCGCCTTCTCTGTGGAGACGCCACCGAGCCTGCCAGCTTCGCCAGGCTGCTCGGCGGTGAGAAGGTCCGCTGCGTCTTCACGGATCCGCCCTACAACGTTGCCATCGCGGGCCACGTCACGAGCGGCGGCAAGCATGGCGAGTTCGTCATGGCGTCCGGCGAGATGTCCGATGACGAGTTCACCGGATTCTCGACCAAGGGGATGGCAAGAGCGGCTGAAAACCTCATCGACGGCGGCCTGCTCTACTGGTGCATTGACCACCGGCATGTGGAGCACACGCTCGCCGCGGCATCGGCCGCCGAGCTGGAAAGACTCAACCTTATCGTCTGGGACAAGAAGGCCGGCGGCATGGGCAGCTTCTACCGCTCCCGTCACGAGCTAATCTTCCTGTTCAGAAAGCCCGGCGCTTCGCACGTGAACCGGGTGGAACTGGGCAAGCACGGGCGCGACCGATCCAACGTCTGGACCTATGAGGGGGTCAACGGGTTCGGACCCGCCAAGGCCAAGGCGCGGGAAATGCACCCAACCGTCAAGCCACTCGCCCTCGTGCGCGACGCCATCCTCGACTGCACGGCCAAGGGTGATGCGGTCCTCGATCTGTTCAGCGGCAGCGGCACGACGCTCATCGCCGCAGAGCAGATCGGGCGCCGCGGCTTCGCCACCGAGCTTGACCCCTGTTACGTCGATGTGGGCGTCATCCGCTGGCAGGAGTTCACCGGCCGGGAGGCGCGTCTAGCCTCGACCGGTCAGACGTTCAGGGAGGTCCGCGCCGAACGCGCCAGCGTCTCAGAGGCTAGTGTCTCAGAGCCTGTGTCACCGCAGGAGGAGGCCGCGTCGCCGCCCGCCGGCATCAACGCGGTGGCCGCCCCGCGTGTCCGGGTTCGCACCCGTCTGGCCGCCTGAGGGAGATGATCGATGTCTGACGATTACGCGGTCGGCTACGGCCGACCACCCCAGGCCACCCGGTTCAAGGCCGGCCAGTCCGGCAACCCCAAGGGCCGCCCCAAGGGATCGCACAATCTGTACACCCTGCTCCACGACGCCATGCAGACCCGCGTCCCCGTCACGATTGAGGGACGTCGGGTCTATCTGACCAAGGCGGAGGTGGCCGTCCGCCAACAGGTCGATAACGCCGCCAAGGGCGACCTGCGGGCTCTCGCTTTTCTGGTCAAGGCGATGGCCCAGGCCGTGCCGCCGCCTACGGGCTCTTCGGCGGACCAGAGGACCGAGCTCACCACGGAGCAGTGCAATGCGATCTTCGAGGCCCTTGTCCGGGAACACGCTACGGAGGGCGGGCTATGAAAGCCCTCCCAATGCCCGTCGAGGACCTCCTGTTCGTACGCGCACGCGACGACTTCGGCACCTTTCTCGAACTGACTTTCGCATCCCTCAACCCCAAGGTCGAGCTGGCGAGGGGCTGGTACCTGTCAGCCATGATCCAGGCGTTGATCGAGATCGCAGACGGCTCCAACCGTCGTCTGCAGATCACCGTGCCGCCCCGTCATCTGAAGTCGATCATGACGACGGTGGCCTTCTCGGCCTGGATGATGGGCCGCGACCCGACCTGCAAGATCATCTGCGCCAGCTACGGCCAGGAGCTGGCCTCCTCCCTGTCGCGCGACTTCCGCAAGGTGATCTCCTCGGACTGGTACAAGAGGGTCTTCCCTGTCACGGCCGCCTCCATCGACAGGGAAACCGAGAACGAGGTCAGGACCAAACAGGGTGGCTTCCGGTTCGCCACGGCGGTCGGATCGGCGGTCACAGGCTACGGTGCCGATCTGATCATCATTGACGACCTCCTGAAGGCCGCCGATGCCTCCTATCCTGAAGCCAGGGCGAGGGCTCAGCGGTTCGTGGACGAATCCCTCTTCACCCGCCTGAACGACAAGGCCAGCGGAGCCGTCATCGCCATCCAGCAACGCCTGCATGAAGACGACGTCTCCGCCCACCTGACCGCGAAGGGCGGCTACCGCCATCTGAACCTGCCGGCCATAGCCGTTCGGGACGAGATCATCGCCCTCACGCGCGGCCGCACACACCTTCGCCGGATCGGCGATGTCTTGAACCCCGACCGGGAGCCGATGTCGGTTCTGGACGAGATCCGGGTCGGCCTCGGGTCACGGGCATTTGAGGCCCAATACCAGCAGAACCCCACACCAGCCGACGGAGACATCCTTCGTTGGGATCGCATCCAGTTCCACGATGACGACCCCCTCGACTATCGGACCCGCGATGGCCGGCGACTGCTCCACAAGGTGGTCATGAGCTGGGACACGGCCGACACGGTCTCGCCGTCCGCCGACTATTCGGTCGGGACCGTGTGGGGCCATGACGGCACGGCCTGGAAGCTGCTCGACCTCATACGGGTCCGCCTGGCCTATTCCGATCTCTTGGCCCGTATCCGCGCAGAGCGCCGCAAATGGCTCGCCGATCTCATCATCGTCGAGGAGGCCGGGGTCGGGCGCGCCATCCTCGATACCCTTTCACGGGATTGTAGACGTCTGAGCGAACCGGAGCACCACGCGCCCTACTGCGCTCGTCTGGCCGCGTCGCCGAGGCTGGGCAAGGCGGAGCGGTTCGCCGCCGCTTCAGACCCCCTCTACTCGGGTAAGGCCCTCCTCCCACGCGACGCGCCTTGGCTTGAAGACCTGCGTCGCGAGATGATGGCATTCCCGAACGGTCGCCATGATGACCAGGTCGACAGTATCAGCCAGTTCCTGAACTGGACGGTCGGTCGTGGCGGACGACAGCTGTTAGATCCTCGCAGGGCCGATCGGACCAGAACACGATGAGTCCACCCGAATGAAGCTCGTGCCATCGCGGTCTCTGGTTCTACGAGCAGATCTGATTCCAGCTTTGGGCAAACTCCTGTGGGGCCATCATCTCCTCCAGCACCGGCCCGAACGTCTCTCCCGAGGCGATGAACCGCTGAAAACCCGTGCGGCCTCCAAACCCATTGGTGGCGTTGATCTCGCCGCACACCATGGGGGTAGAGCCCTGGAAGATGACGAAGCGGTTGTTGCGAAACCGGACCGCCCCCGGGTCGCGCATCTGGTCGCGGACCGCGATCTCGGTCCTAGCGATCCAGAGCGCCTGCTGGGTCGGGTCATGAAGCTTCTCAGCCGACGCGATGGTGGCGTCGCCCGTGGCGGCGATCTCTCGGTCCCGGGCGCGGGCCAGCCGCTCGGCCTCTGACGCCTCTTCCTCCGCCAACCGGATCTGCTCCTCGGCCGCAGCCTCGCGCCGCTCTTCCTCAAGCTCAGCGCGCGCGGCAAGGACCATGTCGTCGTTTAGGGGGCAGTCGCGCAACTGAGCAGTCTGGCGGCACACCTGGACCCGGTCGGCCCATTCCGCAGCCGCTATGTGCTCGGGACGTGTCACCGGCACGCTGTTCAATCCCGTGAATGCCACGAACCCTGCCGCCGCGATCCCGCCGCCCTGCCAGCGCCTTTTCATGAACCAGAAGGGCTTTACCACCCCTGCCAGCCCGAACAGGCTGCCCATGATGGCCAAGCCTGAAACTGCACCCACGACGCCGTCCATAAGAGTCCCCGCTTCCTTGCCGGCCGCACCATGCGGCCACTGCCCAGACCCCGGATCACAGTTCTGCAACCTATGAGTCTCACCTAACTTGTGGTCGCTCACTCTCGCCCGACCGGTCAACTGGAAATGAGACTCATCGGCTGTCGTCCGACAGGATGCGGTGAAGCCACCCTGAGCGCATGGATGTGCGCAAGAGACTGGGACTGCGCCTGCAGCGCCTGCGCCAGGAGCGCGGTCTCTCGCAGGAGGAGTTGGCCGACCGATCAGGCCTTCATCGGACCTATGTCTCTGGCGTGGAACGTGGGGTGCGCAACCCCACCATCACGGTCCTCGACAAGCTCGCCAAGGGGCTAGAGGTGACCCTTCCAGACCTGGTCACTCTCGGCGACTGATCGGCTGGCTACGGCGCTCTAGGACCTCCATAGCGGCCGCCAGGGTAGCGAAGTCTGCAGCCTGTGAGAGGAGGATGCGGCCGCTTACGTCGAACCGGAGAAGATCGACGTCGGTGCAAAGGACCTGAGAGGAGTCGAGGAGTGCTGAGGCCAGCACCCCGAGGCGTAGCTTCGCCTCCAGGGCATCTTCACGATCAAGTTGAGGCTCGTCATCGGTCATGGCCCGACTACCGCTCTGACGGAGGCCTTAGTCCAGTGGAGAAGTCAGAAATGCGCCAGAAGCGGTCATTGGGGCACCCTCGGAAAGCGCACGTCACGAGCAACGATCGGAGGCGAAAAGGTTCGTTCTCATGAGTCTGAAGCTCGCCCTGCCTCAGCGGGCTGCGGCTCTCAAGCGCTCGTCGAGCCGGCGGTATTCATTCGCCTCGGCTATTTCCGGTGCCGCGGCTCTCAAACGGTCGAGGATGTTCCTGAGCTCATTGGCCATCCAGATCTGATCAATATCTATGCACCTGTGGAGGAGCGTCAGGGTTTCCCTGGGATGTCGCTCAGGGTGGGCAGAGGCTGCGAGTTCGTGGAGAACCATATCGGCGCTGCCTCGGACAAGATGGGGCAAAAGCGCCTGCAGGGCCTGAGGAAACGTCTCATCCAAGGCCACGATCGCCCGCGCGAATTGGGACGCAACGCCTCTGCCGTGCGGATCAGGCTCGGGTGGCCAGACCCGGGCGAGCAAAGGGCCGACCCGTTGAACCCAGGCGTCGTCGGCGGAGAGTTCGTCCACCGCCCCGTCCGCAAGGTCGCGCAAATAGCTGGCGATCCAGGCCGCCGCCTCGGACTTTAGGCGCTCCGGCATGGCGCGGATCGCGTCTCTGGCGGCGTCTCGCGGCAGTTCGTCGACGCCGAACTCCACGCCGACCAGCATTAGCATCGCCGCGAGTTGGGTTCCCGCCGTGCCCAATCCTTCGAGGCGCTCGGGCGTGAAAGAGGGCAGGAAGTAGGGTTTGAGCGCTTGCCAAAGGCGTTCGTCGATACGGGGCTGCCATCCGAACCCCTGCCAAGCGGCGGTAGCCTCCACTTCATCGCGCCAGTCAAACAGCGAAAGCAGATGGGCGCGAGTCCAGTCCGGGTCGACCGCATAGAGATAGGACAGGCGCGAGGCGGCGATCACCCGCGCTGGCCGATGTCCCGGCTCCGCGGGGGTCAGCAGTCGCGTCAGGCGCGCCAATGCATCGTCCGGTATCTCCTGCCCTACCTTCAAGCCCCGACCGAACAGGGCATCGAAGAAGGCCGACGCCAAGGAACCCATGGAGCGGTTGATCGCCAGACCGACCCATCCGCCTCGTTCCGGTGCCTCGGCATTGTCCGGATCCCTAGCCGCCGCGGCGAGAACGCGATCGAAGACGGCCCAGAAGGGGTCGCCCGCGCCCGGAGAGGGCCGCGCCTTGGCCGCCACCTCCAGAACATCGGCCGCGGCCCGCGCCACATCGGCTTGGTTCAGAAGCCCATCCGGCAAGCCGAGCAGGAGCGGAAGCAGGCGATTGCGAGTGTCCGGCGAGCGCGCTTGGTCGCGCAAGCCCCAAAGGCCGTGAACCCAGATGTCGGCTTGGTCGGGCTCCGTCGGCGTGAGCTGGAGAACGTCGACGGCTTTGGCCGGGTCTTGGGCGGCAAACTCCCGCCAGTTCTCAAGCGCGCCTTCGCGCTCGTCGCTCGCCTCCCTCAGCTCGACCGCCAGCTCTTCGGGCTCCATCCGGGCGAGATCGTTAACCTTGAGGCGCGTATCGGGGCCGACGCGGAACTCCATCCAGGTCGAGAAGTCGGCGCGTTCCCCTTCGGCAACTTCCCACTCGGGGTAGAGACCACGCAGACGCCCCGCCTCGGCCTCAAGCGCGGCGGTGAGCGGAGGTTCGCCGAGGCGCTGCAAGATCGAAAGACGGTCAAAGATACGGCGATCGCGCGACAGGGTTCGCCGATCCAAGTCCAGCCGAGCCAACAGCGCCTCGGGCGGTCCCGCGACCAAAAGCGTCGATACGGCCTCTCTCGTCGCTTCGTCGCCGTGGCTCCACAGGCGACGAAGCAGGTCCATCACCTCCTTGCGAGCGCCTGAACTCCACAGGAGCGGGATGTCAGTCATGGGCCAACAGCTCCAGACGCTCGGCGTCAGAGAAGTGATCGCTGTGCGCCATCGCCGCCACGCACAAGCGTCGGAACGCGAGGTAGGGAACGGTTCGCCAGCGCGCCACGTAGTGTCTCCCGAGGTGCGGCTCGTGCTCGTCGAGATATACCCACCCGCGCCAGAGTAGATCGAACAGCGATGTCCATTGTTCGTGGTTCCGGTTTTGATCGTGAGGGACGACGGACGGGCGCTGATAGGTGCTGGGGTCCACGGCTATCGTCGCCTGATCGGCGGCTGCATAGACATCCAGAACAGCTGTCAGGGCATACGTGAGGTCTGGCAAAAGAGCCGCCCAGAACCGCTCCGGTTCGGGTCGGCGGTCCACGATCTCGACCAGCCTCGCCAGATGGTCTTGGTCGGCCAGCTTCACTTCGACTTCCGCGACACCGCGGAACCGCTCGCCGAAAGTCTCCGGATCGTCCTCATCTGTCTGAACGCGACGGGTCAGGGAGACGTCTAGGTCCAGCACCGGCCGCAGGGCCGACTGAATCTCGAGCCTGAGCCAGGCCGGCTCCGCTGCGGTCGCGATCGCGGCGGCGGCGACCCGGCCCGGATGTTCCATCGCATGGGCGAAGGTCCAGTACCCCTCGGACGAGACGATGCGCCAGAACCGCTGGAGGCCGTCCGGGAGCGTCGGACCGTCCGCGAGGCGGCGTCGGACGGCCTCACGAAGCTGATGATGCAGCCGGCGGTTTGCACGGAGTTTGGCGATGATTCGGTCGACAAGCCCCTCGCTGCACAGGTGCCTGACGAGCCAAGGGATCAGGTTGCGGCTTACGGATGGCAAGACGCTGTTGCGATGATCCTCGACGACTGGGAACAAGGGATCGATATGCAGAGCCGGCGCCGCAGGTGCCGGCCGCTCCGCCTCATGCGCGATCTCAAGTTGTCTCCGGTGGGTCTCAACGATGTCGCGATCACGAGCCTCGAACGCGTCGAACCATTCGATCGGGGCCGGGACATCCGGCGTCGCCCGTCCCGGATCCGGCTCGCCGACACGGGCGAAGGTCCGCGCGCCGTGCCCGTCGTCTCCGGCGCGTCCAGCGACCGCCCAGAGGAGGTTGTCCGTGTCGGTCGGCGCGATCCGGTCCGGCCGGAAGGGCGCAATGCGGCGGATCAGGGCCAGCGTATTGGCTAGATAGTCCGCCCGGGCCTCGGCCCAAGCGACGAGCGTGTCCTTGAGCAGCCGGTGATGGCGGGCCTGGTTGTAGAAGATCGGCTCTAGCTTGCGGTCGGTGAAAGGCTGCCGCGGAGGCAGCGTTCGGCCCCTATAGGGCGTGAAGATGTAGGCTGGCCCGCGTGCGCGGACGACGCGGGCCTCCGCGTCTTCGGCCGCGAAGGCGTCGGTCATGTAGCGCAGGACAGGATCGTTCAGACTGTATCCGATGAAGAGGACCGTGAAGTCGGCAAACAACCGGGCCACGAAGCGTGCCGCCCAGGCCTCAGTCAGATAGGCGCGACCGAAGTCGGCGCTGGTGAGCACGAGATCTGTGTTCGGCGCGGCGCCTAGGCGACCGTGCAGATAGACTAGGCTGCGCCAGCTGGCCGTGCGGTCGTTGCGCGGAATGGGGAGGATGGGCCCTGCGTGATAGTCGTGCCCCGGCAGCAGGCCCGCCTCCGCCTGTTCGAACAGATGGTCAAAATTGGTGGTGATCAACCGCATCCCTTCGGAGCGGCGCAGGCGAGCGAGGGCGAGGATCGCCCGGTGCATGTCGAGGTCGCGGGCCGGCTGAGAGAGCCGTTCGACGACCGTTTCCCTCACCCGTGCCGCGCTCACCCGGCTTTCGAGGAATCCGAGCAGACGGTCAGGCCAATCCCAGTCCTTGTGGCGCGGGCCGGGCGGGACCTGGCCCAGTTCGGCGAAGCAGTGTTCGACCAGTCCCCGGTAGTCCGGCAACCCGGCGCCCATGGAGATGCCCGCGCCGCAGAAGATCACGACACGATCGTCTTCCAGATCTTGGACGAGGCTGTCCGGGACGACGGGGCCATGGCGGACGAACTGAGGCACGCGATGCGGTTCCGGGAAGACTGTGAACTGCCAAGGTGGTGACGGAGTCGCAGCTCTACCTCAAGAGGTATTGTTGCCAGATAATCAAGATAGCATCCCGCCTGTCGGATGGGTCTCAGTCGACCGCATACTTCTCGCGCCAGAGCGGACACTTCGAACCGCTGCTTTAAGCCAGAGTCGGTCATTCCCGCCCTCCCCGTTCTGCGCCTAAGCCTCATTCCGCGAAACGAAACCGCCCGTTCGCCGACTGACAGCACCGGATAGAGATCATGTTCGGGCGGCTCAAAGACTTGCGACGCGTGGCAACACGCTACGACCGATGCCCGACCGTCTTCCTCTCCGCCGTCGCCCTCGCTGCTGCCGTGCTCTTCTGGCTATGAGTCCTGACCCTAAGCCGACGATAGTAGAACGACGGCGGGGTCAGCCCCCGCCGTCCCCCTAGCAGGATCATCCATCGACACGCTCGACGATCCGGGCCGTCGCGCCGTTCATCTGGAAGAACAGCCCTTTTTCCCCGTTATCGGCAAGGGTCAGCACCCCGGTGACCTCGACCCGGTGATAGCCCGCAGGGATCGGCCGGCGCAGGGTCACCTCAATCACCTCATTGGGCTCGGCAGGCGGGTGGAAGAAGCAGACGGGGGTGTAGGGAGAGATCAGGAAGTGACGTGTGCGCAGGCTCGATTCCAGTGGGAGCATATAGCCCTGAAGCGTGATCCGACCCCCGGCCATGTCTCTCACGCTTTGCGGGTGGGCCGCCTGGAACAGCTGGGACCGTTCATCGATCGTGATCCGGGTCTGGCGCAGGACCCGCCACATCGGGCCGTCGGCCGTGGGCAGATTGAGCTGCATGGCTCGCTCTTCGGCGAGCTCGGCGGCCAGAGGATCGGCGGCCGACGCGTTCTCAAGGGCTTCGGCAGCCTGGGACAGGGGGACTTCGATGAAACCGAGCCCGGGCTCCAGCGCCATCTCCCCGGGTGTGACGGCGGCGGGCGCGTCGGTCGCGGATTCCATCGGCCGACACCCGGCGGCCAGGAGCAGCAGCAGGGCGAGCGCAACACGATTGGGCATCAGCCGCCTACCAGGGTGCGTACGACCGACGTCCGGGCGGCGATCCACCCCGGCAAGATCGAACCGATCAAGCCCAGCGCCACTGCGACGATCACCAGCAGCAACTCCGCCAAGCCGGGTACCGGCAAGGGCAACGCATGCCCGCCCGGCCCGGTGGCCGCGACGGTCTCGGCGACGGCCCTGGCCCCAAAGGCCCCGATCACCCCGCCAGCGAGCCCCAGCAGTCCACCCTCCATCAGGCTCAGCGACATCATGCGAGCGGGAGAGGCCCCCAAGGCGAGCAGCAGGGCGATCTCGCGCCGCCGCGCGTACACTGCAGCGATCAGGGCGATCAGGAAGCCGACGCCGGACAGGACCAGCAGGGCGACGCCCAGCCCCGCGATGGCTTGCGAGCCCGCGCCGACCAGGGCCGCCAGACGGCGTGCTTCCTCGGGCGGAGCGGCCGGTTGCAGGTCCGGCGTCCCCGCGATGCGACGCGGCAGCACGACTGCCGCCAGCGGCGACCGATAGCGGACCAGCACGGCCGTGATCTCGCCGACCGCGTCGACGCCCTCCTCGCCCGTCGCCGCGGCGTGATCGTGGGCGTGATCGTGGTCGTCCGCACCGCCCACCGCCTCGTCATCGTGACCGTGCAACGCCCAGACGCTGCTCAGATCGGTCAGGACCAGGCGGTCGATGACCGCGCCCGTTGGCCCGAGGATCCCGACCACCCGGTAAGGCTGGTCCGCGTGCGCCTCCCCGCCTGACAGACCATGCTCGCCCGCAAACGAATCGCCGATCGAGAGCGACAGACGACGCGCTGCCTCGTGCCCGAGGACGGCCTGCATGGGATCGTCCCATACCGACCCCTCGACGACCTCCGCGCCATAAAGACCGAGATACTCTGTGGTCGTACCGACGATCCGGGCTCCGGCCACGCTGTCGCCCAGCGACACGGGCACGGCCGCCTCGACGAGAGGATCGCCAGCGAGCGACGCCTGAACGGACAGCGGGATGTTGCCCGTCGGCGCATCCACCTGGAACAGCGTCGAGGTCACGATTTGCAGCGGACTGCCTTTGGCTCCCACGACCAGATCGACCCCTGCGAGATCGCGCGTCAGCCGATCTTCGGCCGCGCGCTGAAGTAGCAGCACTGACCCCAGGACGGCGACGGCGACCGCCAAGCCGAGGGCATGGAAGGCCCAGGTGAAGGGGGCCCTTCGGATCAGAGCCGCGACCAGACCGAGCGCCGTCATCGCGGCCTCTCCATCTCGATGATGGCACCCATCCGGTCACGCAGGCGCTGGTCGTGGGTCGCGACGATCAACGCCGCCCCGGTTTCACTGGCTATCGCAAGCAGCAGGTCGGCGATCCTCTCGGCATTGACGTCGTCCAGGCTGGCGGTGGGCTCGTCGGCCAGGATCACGGCCGGCGAAAGCAACAGCGCCCGCGCGATGCCGACCCTCTGGGCCTCGCCCCTGCTGAGCGTCTCGAACCGCCGTTTGGCCAGAGACGCCATCCCGACCCGGTCGAGCAGATGCATCGCCCGCTCGCGATCCTGAGGAAGGCCCACGGCGAAGGCGCCCAGCAGGACATTGGCCAGAGCAGACAGTCCTGCCACCCCGTGAATGTCCTGAAAGACCAATCCGATCTGGCGACCGCGCAGACGATCACGCTGCGTCCGGTTCAACGCGCCCAGCCGCACACTGTCTACAACCACGTCGCCCGAAATGGGCGAGAGGAGCCCGGCCAAGGTCATCAATAGCGTCGTCTTTCCACATCCGGACGGGCCGAGCAGCAGTCGCGCCTCCCCCGTCCCAAGCGCGAGATCGCGGACCGCTGTCAGCACGACCTCGTCCCGACCGATCCGCAAGTCCACGGTCTGGATCGCGGGAGTAGCGAGCGCTCCGGTTTTGCCAACCCGATCTTCGGAGATGTCGATTTCGCGCTGGATTCTTCTCTCCCGCCCTTGCATTGGGTGTTACATTATAACATATCAACCCCCGGCGTGAAGTGGATGACCGATGGCGGGTGTTTTGCGAGCTCCAAGTTTTGACGGCATGGCGATGTCACTCTCGGGCCTGTGCATTCTTCACTGCTTGGCGCCTCCGGTCTTCGCCATCGCACTGCCGTTTCTGGGCGTGCTGGCGGAGACGGAGTGGGTCCACTGGCTGTTCGTGGCGCTTGCCATCCCCGCCTCGGCGCTCGCGCTTTTCGGCTCGTTCGGAGGCGGCTCCGCCAGCCTCATTCTCAGCGCGACCGCAGGCCTCGGCCTGCTAATCGCCGGCGCGGCCGGCTGGCCGGACCACGGCAGCGAGACGCTGATGACCGTCTCAGGCGGGCTGGTGCTCGCCGCTGTCCACGCCTTGAACTGGCGAAGGGCGCGACGGCCTCATGGGCGGTCCTAGAGCCGCGTCCACCCTGCCGCCCAGGGCGCTGTCCCTCGCGGAGCGGACCTGCGCCGAAGCGGGCGGCAAGCTGACGGCACCGCGCCGCGAGGTCCTGTCCTTGCTCCTCGAGGCTGACCAGCCTCTCGCCGCCTACGACCTGATCGAGCGCATGCAGGCGTTGCGCGGCCAGACCTATCCGCCGACTGTCTATCGCGCGCTCGAGTTTCTGGAACGGGCCGGGCTTGTCCATCGCATCAGCAGCCGCAAGGCCTACGTCGCCTGCAGAGGCACCGAGCCCCACCACCGCCCAATCTTCCTGGTCTGCCGCGAATGCAACGCAGCCACGGAGGTCACCGCGCGCGAAACGGAGACGCTGCTTCAAACCCTGGCGCAGAACGCGGGCTTTGAAAGCGAGCAGATCGTGCAGGAGGTTCAGGGCCGATGCCGCGCCTGTGTCGAAGCCGCCTGTGAGACGGCCTAAAGACTGGAACGTCCCGTCAGGCATTCAGCCTTCAGGGCAACGCTCTCAGTCGCGTTCGGCGGCCAATGCGATCCGGGCCTGACCGCCCACGGCACTCCCGACCACCTGGCCCAGCGGTTCGATAGCACCGTCCGAAGTCACCCGAACCACACCGATCTCGCCCTCCGCCAGCCGCAGGCCAGTGGCGCGGAAGATGTTGCCCGCATGGCTGACCAGCGCTGTGTTGGCCTGACGGCCCGCCAATCCGCGCAGGATTGTCGCGAATTCCTCGCCTGCCGCGATCACGTCGCGACCGCCTTCGACCTCGAGGTTTGGGTGGATGAGGCGCGGATCGACGGTGTAGTCCCCGAACATGAACCGGGCTGTTTCGGTCGTCCGACACATGGGGCTACTGATGACGTCCGACGTCTCGATCCCCAGCGCCCGCAGCGCGAACCCGGTCTCCTGCGCCCCGGCGATGCCGGCCACGGACAGATTGCGTTGCGCTGCGCAGTCGGTCGCCGGCTGGGTATAGTCGTCGTCCCGTGACGGAACTTCCGTCCTTTCATGGCGGACCACCAGGACAACGCCGCCCGACCTCATCTGTTCGATGAGTTGGGCGGTCGCGTTCGCGCCTGGCGTGGCAGCACTCTGGTTCGCGGCGTGGGCGACAGGCGGCACTGTCTGGGCCCAGGAGGGGTCGCAAGAGAAAGCGAACGCGGTCAGGGCGGCGAGAGCCACGAGCTTCAAGGAAGAGTCTCCTTCTATAGTGGGCAGTCAGACATTTTACGCGGGAGCTGTCCGACAGCGATGAGCGCCCGCGACGGCACATTGAACGGCTGGTCTGCAACCTCACCGCGGCTCAGGCGTAGCCGCCCTCGCAACGTCCCGCGTTCCGATGGATCCAGGGCGACCCAACCTTGGAACTGCTGGAAAATGCGATCGGCGTTGTCGGCGAGCCAGTTGGCCGAGGCGATCTCCCAGTCCCGCTCGAAAGCAAAGACCGTCACCTCCGCCGACCCCGCCTCAGTCATCTCAACACGCAGCCTGTCTGGATCGCTCAGCACCCCCAATCCTTCGGGATGCGGCGGATATGCCCGGCCCGGGAACGTCTCCCGCCAGACTGAGTCGAAGAGGATGGCGGGCCCGGCTCCTCGCGGGTCCGCCCAGGTCGCCACGACGACTCGCCCCCCCGGCCGCACCACGCGATGTAGCTCACGCAGGCCCTGCCGCCAGTCCGGAAACAGCATGACGCCAAACAACGAGAACGCCGCATTGAATACGGAGTCGCACAACTGCAAGGCTTGGCCATCCATGACTCGGGCTTCGCAGCCTGAGGGTCCGAAACCGCCCTCGGCGAACCGGAACGCCACCCGATTAACCATGCCGGGCGAGAAGTCTGTCGCCAGAACGGACCCACCACCAGCCGCTGCTTCTAGGGCCAGGGCCCCGGTGCCCGTCGCCACGTCGAGCACGCGCTCGCCCGGCGTCACGCCCCCACCCAGCCTCAGCGCCTCCACCGCGAACTGCCGCGTAACCGGTTCGGCGAGCGCCTCATAGGCCATGGCCGCGTCCGTCCAGACGTCGGCCCTTTGACACGCGCTGGAGACGCTCACGCGGCCTCCGCACGCGGTCCCCAGTGCGGGAAAGGATCAGCGAGCTTGCGCCAACGCTCCGGGCCCCGCTCCATCTCGATGCGGGTCAGCAACGCCTGATCTAGCTTGGAGGTCAGAAGGTCGCGGTTCATGCCTGCTCCAATCAGCACAATCTCCTGCCGCCGGTCTCCATAGGGGTGACGCCAGACAGCCTCGAGCAAGCCAAGCCATTCCGGATTGTCGTCGGGCCAGCGTTCCTTGGGAACCGACGCCCACCAGAGGCCGCCCCATTCATGCTCCGTCACCGCCCCGGCCTGGCTCCAAGACCCGACATAGGCCATTCGACTGGCTAGCCAGAAGAAGCCCTTTGATCGCCAGACGCCAGGCCACTCCTTTTGGAAAAGATCATACAGGCGCTGCGGGTGAAAAGGCCGCCGCGCCTTGTAGACGAAGCTTGATACCCCGTACTCCTCGGTCTCGGGCGTGACTTCGCCGCGAAGCGCCCGACTCCATCCGGCTGCGCTCTCGGCCTTGTCCATGTCAAACAGACCGGTGCCCATCACCGACGCCAGCGGGACACGCCCTCGCTCGGCCCGCATGATCCGGGCTGATGGATTGAACTGGCGCATCATGGCCTCCAGCAGGCCGAGATCGCGCTCTGGCAAAAGGTCGCTCTTGTTCAACACAATGACATCAGCGAACTCGATCTGATCGACCAGCAGATTGGCGACCGTCCTCTCATCATCGTGACGTGACCCCCGTTTCTCATCCAGCCATAACGAGAGTCCTAGGTTGATCTGAGCTGTGATCGGCTGGGTTGG